>JBJDZN010000032.1:0-35274 GCA_051868045.1 Eubacteriales bacterium | reverse complement strand
TGATCAATCTTGTTTTATCGGAGGACTTTTTGTTACGAACAATGCCGATCACCGCAACGACCGTTGCGAGTATCCCGACAATCGCCAAAACAAGCAGCAGTGGCGGAATACGATACCATGAGAGCTTATAGAAGTTCTTGTATAACATATCCTTCATGTCCTTTCGAATCCGTTTCGGACTGTCAAAATCGTTTTACAAAATCATTATATCATATAATTCTCTGATTGTCAATACATTTTAGGAAAATTGTTAATTATTTCTCAAACTTTTTTGGCAGAATTTCATAATTACAATCCACCCTTCCGAAAGGGATACAGAAAGTAAAGCGGTTGGCGGAGAATCAGGAAAACAACAAAGCGTCATAATTATGTTGCCGCCGAAGGAAGAAATGCTCCCGGCGGCTTTTGCTGTTGACAAGTTCATATTTTCGTGATACAATAGAAAAAACATCAAACAACTTTTGACTTTGGGAAGATACATGAAAACAAAGAGATTAACCTTTACAGAATCGCTTATGCTGGTAGCAGGCGCAGGCATCGGGACGGGAATATTGACGATTCCCTATGCAATCAACAAAATCGGTGTGTTCGGCACGGTGACCGCCCTCGGAAATAAAATAAAAAAGTATCGCACCTGAAAATGCGATACTCGGGCGCCGGCACTGCTGCCTGTTTTGATACGAAAACGACATTCTTCACCCTCGGGAATGGAATAAAAAAGTATCGCACCTGAAAATGCGATACTAGGGAGCGGCAACTTGCCGCTGGTGGAGGCGAGGGGAGTCGAACCCCTGTCCGAAAACCTCTTGACAGGACTTTCTCCGGGTGCAGACTGCCTTTTGAATTTCCCCGGCTCTGCCGCCGACAGACGGGCTGCAGGGTCAGGTAGCCATTTTGTTCATGACAGCTTCAATGGCGAACAGGCTGTGCACGGTCATCGCTCATCGACGCCCGGGTCGGAGCCGCGATCCTCTCCGTCGGACGGGTCGCACTGTGGCGACATCATAGCTGCGTTTAGGCAGCTACTGCTAAATCGTTATGATTTGCGTTTATTTTTAAGTTGGGCCTTTATAGAGACTGCCCGGCTCTACCCGCTTATCCTACCTCAAAATCCCCGTCGAAACCTTTACGCCCCCATATTCTGTCGGCAGATTGCCAATTTGATCAATCGTCTGTTCACCTGCAAAATTCCGTACCTCATCGGAACTTTTGGGATGCCGCAGACATTGCCTGTTTATTATACACCACTTTGCCCGAGTTGTCAACCGATTTCTCGAATTTTTCTTTCAGATCTTTCTTCCGGTTTCCGACCTTTTTCCGATAAACCCTTGACAAACCCTTCTTTTATGAGTAAAATAGCAGTGTCTTCCGCCGACCGAGCGGTCGGCGAACGATATTTTCCGAAACGACCATGAAAGGTACGGTAAATGAAAATGAAAAACGCAAAAATGGAAAAAAATGAATTCACCTGGGAATCGGATCGGATTTTCCCTTCCTTCCCCTCCCCCGACACGGTTTTGGACGCTGCTCAGACCAAAGGTGTCGCCCACGACCTGCTGTTTGCCCTGTCCGCACTCCAGGGTATTGTCAACCGCAAGAAGCCCCGCATTCTGCTGGTGGACCCCGGTGCCGGCGAAGGCTCCGAAACTTGGGCTCATGAATGCGGACTGACGCTGAACTACACCACCCCCGAACAACTGCTGGAAAAATATCTTCCCGAATGCAACGGACTCGTGGTTTACAGCACTCAGCGATGCAAGCAGTTTCCCAACCTTGCCGCAACCGTTGCCTCCGTCAAGGGCGGCATTCCCGTGTCAGTCAGAATGTACCACCACATCCGGCATCTGGGCGCAGACATTCCCGTTCTGGAGGACCTGTCCGATCTGCGGCTTTACAATTCGCTGGACATCTACGGCTACCTCTACGACCACGTCTGGAAAGACTGCTGCCATCGGATCCTGTTCTCCCTGAACCCTCACAATCCCTATCAGATGCGGGACCTGGCAGCCGCAACCGGGTGCGCAACGGTTTGGCTGGACTGCCGCAACAGCCCTGCCGAACAGGAACTGTACAAGAAGTTCCTTTCTGACATGGAACCGGGTGCCTCCATCTGCACCGGATGGTACACCGAGGAGCGGTCGGGTATCACCACCGCCACCGGATTCGGTCTGTCCACCGTTCCCTCCGACTTCTTCGAGAATCCCACCGTCTACGCCCAAAAGCAGGACATCCACATCCGTCCGGAACCTGCCTATCGGACCCCCGAAAACAAAGCCTATGTGACCGTTTTTGTTTCGGACGGCGACAATATTCAGTATTGCCAGCACTATATGCGCAAATACTGGGATGAGAATGCCGATGTCCGGGGCAAGGTTGCCGTCAACTGGACGATCTCTCCCGCTCTTGCTGACCTTGCCCCCGGAATCATGAACTATTACTATGATCACTCCACCGACAAAGACTGCTTTGTCTGCGGACCCTCCGGCATGGGCTATGCTATGCCCAACAACACCCTGGACGAGGACATTCCCGAAGGTCCCTACGCCGGATCGGATGAGAATTTCGGCAAATACTGTTCCCTGTCCAACCGCTATTTCGAGCGCACGGGACTTCGTACGGTCACGGTATGGGATAATCTGAACGACAGTCAGAGAAAAATCTACAGTCAGAATGCCCCCTATCTCTACGGTCTGACCGTTCAACTTTTCACCGATGACAGAGAAAGCATTACATCAGTGGCAGACGGTCTGATCTGCAAACAGCTGACTCCCTGCTACACCTTTACGAAGGATCATCTTGCCTCGGTCATCCACCGCGATCTGAAAAATTGGGACAAGAAGGAACCGATATTTATCGCCGCACAGCTGACCGTCTGGGGCAGAGTCACCCTGACCGATCTTGCCGATCTGGAAAAGGAACTTTCCGAGGAATACGACGGCAAGGTGGAATTTGTCCGTGCGGATGAGTTCTTCAAGATGTACGCCAAGGCAAAGGGACTGCCCGATCGGGGCTGAGGCGGAATTTCCGACCTTTTGGAACGAATGTCACGGGCTGCTGTCCGTAAAAATAAGAAAAAAAGAGGGATTAAGATGAGCATCGGAAAATGTGCATTGGTCACCGGAGCATCCTCGGGAATCGGACGGGAATTCGTCCGTCAGATTGCCGAAGAAGGACAGTTTGTAAAGATTTATGTGGTCGCAAGACGGGAGGATCGGCTTCTGGAGCTTGAGAGAGAACTTGGGAACCGGATTGTCCCCATTTGCGCCGATCTGGGCAAATCCGAGAGTTTTGAGGCGATCCGGACCCGTCTGACTGCCGACAAAGCTACCCTTTCCCTGCTGGTTGCCGCCGCCGGATTTGGCAAATACGGCTCCTTTGCCGTCAACAGCGAGGCAGACATGGAATCCATCGTACAGGTCAACGTCCTCGGACTCATGCGCACCGTTCGCTGCGGACTTGACTTCCTTGAAGACGGTGCCAGAATCCTTCTGATGGGCTCCCAATCCGCCTTCCAGCCTCTGCCCGAGTTCAACATTTACGCCTCCTCCAAAGCCTTTGTCCTTCATTTCGGCAGAGCCCTGAATCTGGAGCTTCAGGACCGTGGAATCAGCGTCACCACCGTCTGCCCTGGATATGTGGCAACCGAGTTCTTCGAGGTTGCCGAAAAGTCCGCCGATCCCACTGCCTGCCGCAATTTCAAGCCTCTGTACCGTGCCTGCGACGTGGTTAGGAAGGCTCTGTCGGACAGCAAGCAGGGCAAGGATGTGTCGGTCTACGGAATTTCGGTCAAGGCAGCAAGGCTGATGGCAAAACTTCTGCCCCACCGTCTGGTTATGCAGGTCTGGCTGAAAATCAGATAAGCACAACGATCCCATAGGGTGCTGCGCTTTTGTGCGGCACCCTATCTCTTTTTCTCTCTTTTGCCGTCCGGAACTCCGGATCCGTGAATTCCTTTCCCTTCTCCGGCATAAAATGAACAAATTTTGAAATCTTTTAAAATTTCCTAATTTTTAAAAGAACCCTCTTGACAAATCCGAAATCGTATGCTATGATTGACTCATAAGTGAACTAGCTGTCTTAGTTTTGATAGTACAGTTTGGAGGTAGTTATGTTTTCCATTGACCCGATGGCAAGAAAGCCGGTATACGAGCAGATCATCGACCAGACCGAGAAGTTCATCCTGACGGGTGCTCTTTCTCCAGGCGATCAGCTCCCCTCTGTCCGCTCGCTTTCGCTGGAACTTACCATCAACCCCAACACCATTCTCAAGTCCTATTCCGATCTGGACAATCGGGGGATCATCCAATCGGTACCCGGGAAGGGCTATTTCGTCTGTGCAGGTGCCAAATCCATCCTTGCGGACCGTTACCGCCTGCGGCTGACCTCGCTTCGTCAGGAGATTGCCGAACTGGCGATGGCAGGCATCGGGAAGGAAGAGCTGCTGTCCCTGATTGAAAAGGTCTACGAGAACAACGAGATCACGAAGAAAGGAAATGATTCACATGATTAAAGCCACCAACCTGACCAAGCGTTTCGAGGATTTCACTGCCCTCAACAACATCTCCTGCACCATTAACGACGGCACCATCTACGGCATGGTCGGCTCCAACGGCGCAGGCAAGTCCACCCTCCTTCGGATTATAACCGGCGTCTACAAGCAGGACGGCGGCGAAATCACCATAGACGGAGGCACGGTCTGGGACAATCCCGAAATCAAGCAGAAATTCGCCTATGTTCCCGACGAGCTGTATTTTCTTCCCTCCGCCACCATGGACCGCATGGCATCCCTCTACCGATCCATCTACAAATCCTTTGACACCGCCCGCTATAAGGAACTGACCGGAGTCTTCGGTCTGAATCCGAAAAAGCCCATCACCACCTTCTCCAAGGGAATGAAGCGTCAGGCGGCAACCATTCTCGCCCTTGCCTGCCGTCCCGAATACATCTTCTTTGACGAGACCTTCGACGGTCTGGACCCCGTCATGCGAAACTATGTCAAGAGTCTGATCTGCGAGGACGTCATCGAGCGGCACGCCTCGGCGATCATCACCTCCCACTCCCTGAGGGAGCTGGAGGACACCTGTGATCAGCTTGCCCTGCTTCACAAGGGCGGTCTTGTGGTAGAAAGCGACATTCAGAATCTGAAAACCGCTCAGTTCAAGATTCAGATCGCCTTCAATCACCCCTATGACAAGGATCTGTTTGAGGGCATTCAGATTTCCCACTTCGTCAAGCACGGATCGGTTTCCAACATGATCGTCAGAGGCGACCGGGAGGAAACGGTGGCAAAACTTTCCGCCCTGTCCCCGTCGGTGCTGGACGTCCTTCCCCTGTCGCTGGAGGAAGTCTTTACCTACGAAATGGAAGCCCTTGGCTATTCCTTCCAACTCGATTAAACAAAAGGCGGTGTAAAAACAATGAAAAAACAATTTTTCAACAAAGGTCTCTATCTTGAGGGACTGCATCAGCTCAAACTGATCGGCATTCTGCTCTCGGTCATCTTCTGTCTTGTTGCGATCATTCCGCCAGTCGGTCAGGGAATTGTATCTTTGCACAATTTAGCTAAAATTCATACCTACAATCCGGGATATACACCCACTCCCAATAAAATTGACGGCGTACTCATGAATCCCGTCATCTTCGCCGTCTTTCTGGTCATTGCGCCCATTCTGGTCTTTATTCTGTTCGGATTTCTGAACAAGCGCAAAAGCTCCGATTTCTATCACGCCATCCCCCACACCCGTCTTTCCATCTTTCTCTCCTTCTATGCGGCTGTCATAACATGGGTTGCCATCATGATCGTCTCTTCCTCGGTGTGCGCCATAATAGGATATGCCATCTTCCCGCAGTTTTTCATTCCTCAGTATACCGATCTGCTGCTTTTCATGCTGACCTGCTTTGTCATCAGCATTCTGATCGTCGGCGCAGCACTGATCGCTTCTTCCCTGTCGGGAACAACCGCCACCAATATTCTTCTCACCGTGCTCATTCTCTATCTGCCCCGGATTACCCTGACGGCCCTTAACTTCATCCTGATGTACTCCCTTCCCATTATCCCATCCGGTCACAGTTTCCTGCTGTTTGACAACAGCTGCAACCTGCTGTTTTCCTTTGTGGCAAGCTTCTTCACCGGTAACCTGTTCGGAAGCAGTCCTTACATCAATTCCATGACCAGCGTCCACGGTCTGATCTACACCACCGTTCTTGCCGTGATCTTCACCGTTCTGGCGGCAATCCTGTTTATCCGCAGAAAAAGCGAAAGTGCCGAGCGTTCGGCTCCTTCCAAACGCCTTCAGGCGACCTACCGCATTATCGTCACCATGATCATCTGCCTCTTTGCCTGCATGCTCATCTTTTCCCTGATTTGCAGCAAGGACTCAAGCATGGACACAGAAATCTTCGGTATCGTCGTCCTCTACATTGCCGCCCTGGTTGTCTACTTTGCATACGAATTGATTACCACCCGCAAGTGGAAGAATCTGCTTCGTGCCATGCCCGGGCTGGGTATCGTTGCGGCGCTGAATGTGGCAATTCTCTGCCTACTGGGCGGTCTGCGGGCTTACAACCTGAGCTTCACACCGTCTGCCGACGAAATCAAGAGTATCTCGATCATAGGAAACAGCGAATATGAGGATAATTATTATCATTTCGGGTACGAATATTCTTTTTACGATTATGTCCAATCCAAAACGGAAACCATTAAGCTGGACACGCCCGAAAGCAAGGAAATCATCGCCTATAACCTTTCCGACTGCGTTGAGATTCTCAAGGAGTACGGAGCCAACAGATACTGGTACGGTATTTCACATTCCGATTTTGAGACTCCCGTAACCGTCAAAATCACAACGAACCGGGGCAGCCGGTACCGCACCGTCTATGTCACCAATGAAGAACTCAACCTGATTGCAAATCAGCTGGCAAACGATCCCCAGTATGCCGATCTGTACATGAACCTTCCCAAAATGCACTTTGAATTGGGATTATACCGGAATCTCTATGTGCGGGACAATGCCTGGAACAGTTACTATGCGGGCAATAACAATACTGCCCGGAATATCCTTGACACCCTTCAGGAAGAAATCAACGCCATGGGCTTTGATAAATGGTTTGCGCTGGTTTCCCAGGCATCCTACCGTGCCGATCGCCTCGCTGTCATCTATACGGTCGATTCGGGTGAAACCGTCTACATTTACATCAATCCCGATGATATGCCTCAAACCTATAAGCAGTGTCTGGCAATGATGGCGAATGAAGACCCGTCTGAGTCGATAAAGGTCATGAAGAATTCGGTTGAATCCGAAACAACATGGATTATTTCCAAATTTACGATCATTCTGACAAATCCCGATACCGATGCCATTCAGCCCTACTATTTCTGGTATTCCTCCGACAGTTATTCCTCCGGCAATGACACCTATAACACAACGGAACAGTATGAAAATGCCGTCAACTTTCTGTCCTCTAAGATTCACAGAGGGCAGTACAATCCGGGAGACAGTTTCCTGAAGCTGAGTATCGACGCAGAATATAAAGGCGACGATACAGACTATACCCATGATAGTATGTACGAATATCTCTGCCTGTCCGACATAACCGAAAAAGACCTGCTCTCGCTGGGATTTACTACGGAAAACATCTACGGCGACATATCCGTTATTTATGACTGACGATGAAAGAACCGGTTTTCCCCCAGGATTTACGAAAAATTCACGGTCAGGCAACACACTTTGCTGGAATCCGACCCGGAATTATGGTAATGTTTAGCTATCCTAGGAAAGAAAAGGACATTTTACCATGAAATACACCGCAAAGAGCATTCTCGCCCTCGCCCTTTCGACTCTGACCCTGGTTTCCTTCTCCTCCTGCGCCCTGTTTTCCGAAAAGGAGTCGGAAGAAAGTGACCGTACGGAAAAGTCCCAGAGTCTGTCCGCCCCCTCTTCTCCCGATCCCGAGAAGGCGAAAACAATCATCTGCGTGGATGCCGGTCACGGAGTGGGGGACGTGGGTGCCATCTCCCCCTTCACCGGGGAAAACGGCAGTCCGATCTACGAAAAGGACATCAATCTGGAAATCTGCCTGTATCTGGTGGACGAGCTTCGGTCTTTGGGCTACACGGTAGTGATGGCGAGAGGTGCCGATGAAGAAGAACCGGCGGCAGGTTACGATGCAGACGGCAACTGCGGGATCCGGCAACGGGTCACATGGGCGAACGCCCAGGGCTATGATCTCTACGTCAGCATTCACTGCAATTCCTTTACCGATCCCGAGGTCAGCGGAACGAGACTCTACTATCACAAAGACAACAACGGAACGGAAAACAAAGCTTTGTGCAATGCCCTGTCCGCCGCCCTGCTCCGTTTTTCGGGAGCGTCTCCGAAGATCGTATCGGACGCCGATCTGTACGCCGTCACCGCCACGAAAATGCCGGCAGTTCTGATTGAGAACGGGTTTATCACCAACAAGGACGATCTTGCCAACATGACCGACTCCCGATGGCAACAGCTTTTTGCCAAAGCCGTCGCCGAGGGAATTGACGATTATCTTGAGGGATAACAAACAGCCAAAAACGGGATGCCGCATGGTCCATGCGGCATCCCGTCTTTTCTATGCGAGTTCGGCAACATTCAATCAGTCGCCGCTCTCCCAGTTGTGGTAGACATCCTGAACATCGTCGTCGTCCTCAAGGGCTTCGATCAAGTTCTCCATATTCTTGATGTCATCCTCATTCTCCAGCGTGATATAGGACGAGGGAACCTTGGTGACCTCGGCGGAGGTCAGGGTGTACTTGCCCTCCAGCGCAGTCTTAACGGCTTCCAGATCGGAGGGATCGGTGTAAATTTCGAAAATGTCTCCCTCTGCAATGAAGTCTGCGGCTCCTGCTTCCAGTGCGGCTTCCATGACGGCATCCTCATCGTAGTCTCCGTCCTCGTTATCAATGACGATCAGTCCCTGATCGGAGAACATGAAACTGACACAGCCCTGAGAACCCATGTTTCCGCCGAATTTGTCGAAATAGTGGCGGATATTGCCGGCGGTACGGTTCTTCTTATCGGTGGCGGTGGTGACAATGACGGCAACGCCTGCGGGACCGTAGCCCTCATAGGTATACTCCTCATAAACCACGCCGTCTGCGCCCGCTTTGTCGATGACACGCTTGATATTGTCGTTGGGAACATTCAGCGATTTTGCCTTGGCGATTAGATCTCTGAGTTTGGTATTGGAGTTGGGGTCGGAGCCGCCCTCTCTGACGGCAATGGCAATCTCCTTACCGACCTTTGTGAAAACCTTCGCCTTCTGTGCGTCGGTTTTCTCCTTTTTGTGCATAATATTCTTCCATTTGCTATGTCCGGACATATCTATTTCTCTCCTTTTCGTGTACAAACAAATATCAATTCAGATTTTTTCGGGGGTTTTCAGGCAGATCAGAGGCAGTGCGCTGTGCAGCACCGTATTCGTCGCCTTGGTCAGTGCCAGTCGGGTGTACCGAACCTTCGGATCCTCCACCGACAGAATGGGACACTCATGATAGAAACGGTTGAACGCCGTTCCCACCGCCAGAATATAGCGGGTCATGATCGACGGCTCATATTCCGACGCCGCTTTCAATACGCTTTCCCCGAAGCGGGACAGGGTCTTGCACAGCTCGGATTCGGCAGGGCTGGTGAAGGTCAGCGGCTGACTGTCGTCGATCTTTCCCGCCTTCTCCAGAATGGAGCAGGTGCGGGCATAGGTATACTGAACATAGGGTCCCGTACTGCCCTCAAAGGACAGGGCATCGTCCATCTTGAAGCTGACATCCTTGATGCGGTTGTTCAGCAAATAGTAGAAGATGATGGCTCCCACGCCCACTGCCTCGGCAGTTTCGTCCTTATCCGCAAGATCGGGGTTCTTTTCCTCCATAACCTCCTTGACCTTCTCAATGGCGGCGGAAAAGACATCCCGCAGAAGCAGAACGTTTCCGTGGCGTGTGGACAGTTTGACGCCGTCCACACTGATGGTGCCGTAGGGGACATGAACCAGTTTATCGTACCAATCATAGCCCATCAGCTCCACCACCTTGAACCACTGGGCGAAATGGAGACTCTGCTGGGAAGAGGTCACATAGATACACTTATCAAAATGATAGGTATCCATCCGATAGACGGCGGCGGCAATGTCTCGGGTGGGGTACAGGGTTGAGCCATCCCGCTTCAGAATCAGGCAGACCGGCATATTGTAGGCAGACAGATCCACCACCGATGCCCCGTCGTCCAGCTTTAACAGATTCTTCTCACGGAGTTTTTCCACCTGTGCAGGCATTTTATCGGTGTAGAAGGACTCGCCGTTGTAGGAATCGAAGGTAATGCCCAGCTGTTTATAAGTCTTTTGATACTCGGCAAGGGAAAGCTCGATAAACCACTTCCAGAGAGCGGTATTGTCGGGATCGCCATACTCCAGCTTGGTGAACTCGGCTCTCGCCTTATCGTTGAGCTCGGGATTCTGCTCTGCCTCCTCGTGGAAGCGCACATAAAGTGCCACCAGCTCGTCCACGCCGTCGGACTCCACCTTGTTGTGATCGCCCCACATCCGATAGGCAACGATCAGTTTGCCGAACTGGGTTCCCCAGTCGCCCAGATGATTGATACCCACGCAGTGGTAGCCGATGAATTCGTGGAGCATTTTCAGGGAATGACCGATGACGGTGGTTCCCAGATGCCCGATATGGAAGGGCTTTGCCACGTTGGGGGAAGAATAGTCCAGAACCACGGTCTTTCCGTCACCGACGTGACTGCGTCCGTAGTTTTCGCCTTCGCTGAGTATTTCGGGAAGGACCTTACCCGTATAATAATCATTGGAAATGGTGAAGTTCAGGTAGCCGCCGGCGGTGGTCACCTGACTGATTTCGGGAATGTCCTTCAGTGCGGCACTTGCCGCAAATGCCGCAGCAATGACGGGAGGAGCCTTCCTCAGTTCCTTGGAAAAGCGGAAACAGGGCAATGCCAGATCGGCTCCCGCCGTCTCAGGAGGATATTCCAGCATAGCGGACAGATCCTCTGAGCGGTCCCGGCTCTCTCCCGTAATCTCAGCAAGGGCATCCGACAGCCTCGCCGAGAGGATTTTTTTCAGATTCTGCATATTCAGTCGTCCTTTGTCATGTGATAACAGTAACTATCTGGGTTATTATAGCACAGATCACCGACTTTTTCAAGGGGGTTTTCGAGATTTTTTGTTTTTTCTGAAAAAGTCTTGAAAAGCCTGTCGAAATATGGTATAATGGGCACATGGGTCAAAAAAAGTTGCCGCAGGGGATTCCTTCGGCGGCGATCACAGAAAGGCAGAACCTATCATGGCACTTCTTACGGTAAACTTTCATTCGGACGTTCTTGGACAGGCGATGAACATGAACGTGATTCTCCCCCAGAAGGCAGTCACTCAGATCGGCATGGCATCCGGTGAATCTGACTGCTGCAAGGTCCTCTATCTGCTCCACGGAATGTCGGACGATCACACCATTTGGGAGCGGCGCACCTCCATCGAACGGTATGTGGCGGGAAGAAATCTTGCGGTCATTATGCCTGCCGTCCACCTGAGCTGGTACACCGACATGGCGTTCGGGGGCAGATACCAGACCTTTGTCTCAGAGGAACTTCCTGCAATCTGCCGCTCCATGTTCCGTCAGCTGTCCGACAGGCGGGAGGACACCTTTATTGCGGGGCTGTCCATGGGCGGTTACGGAGCCTTAAAACTGGCACTGACCCATCCCGAACGGTACGGGGGATGTGCGGGGCTTTCCGGTGCCTTTGACGTGTACAATCGGGCAAAATGCGGCTCTCCTTACTGGCAATCCATTTTCGGCGAACCCGAAAGCATTCCGGGATCCGCAAATGACGTTTACCATCTGATTCCCGAGGCGGCAAAATCGGGCGCAGTACTGCCGAAAGTCTATCTCTGGTGCGGCACCGAGGATTCCCTCTTTTCCGAATCGGAACGGGCACGGGATCTGCTGATTCAGAACGGTTTTGAGGTTTCGTGGAACCAATCCTCCGGAGATCACAGTTGGTTCTATTGGGACAGGGAGATTCAGAAGGTGATCGGGTTCTTTCTGGACGGCAAAGCATAAACGTTTCCCCGGAGGGGTATTTTCCTCTGCCCGAACCCAGTCTCATGGGGATTCTTCATCGTAAGTACGCCCCTATGAGCGGCAGAAAAGGAGTTTGATAAAATGAAAAAAAGATTCTCATCGGTAAAAAATTATCTTATAAACCTTGTAAAAGGTCTGAAACCCATCAATTTTCTGTTTCTGACGCTGGCGGGTTTTATCAATGCGTTCGGCATTACGGTCTTCTTAATGCCTGTCAAGCTATACGACAGCGGAATATCCGGCACATCCATGCTGATCTCCCAGATCACGCCCGAATATATCACCCTGTCTATGATTCTGATTGTGCTGAACATTCCCCTTTTCCTGTACGGTCTGAAAAAGCAGGGAATTTCCTTTACGGTGTATGCCATTTATGCGGTAATCATGTACTCACTGGGCGCATGGCTGATCACCGACGTCCTTCCCATTGACGTCAGCTTCGCTTCTCCTCTTGCGGGAACCGATCTTCTGCTGTGTGCGCTGTTCGGCGGCGTGATTTCCGGTGTGGGCAGCGGTCTGGCGGTCCGGTTCAGCGGTGCCATGGACGGAATCGAGGTTTTGGCAGTGATCTTCTCCAAGCGTCTGGGACTTTCCGTTGGAACCTTCGTCATGATCTACAACGTGATCCTGTATGTGATCTGCGGAATCGTGATCGGAAGCTGGATTCTGCCCCTTTACTCCATCGTCACCTACTTTGCAGGGTTGAAGACGCTGGACTACATCGTAGAAGGTATCAGCCGTTCCAAGGCGGCAATCATCATCACAGTGAAGCCCGATCAGATCAGTAAAGCCCTGTCGGAAGGATTCAGCAGTGGACTGACCAGGGTCGAGGCAATGGGCGGCTATTCCCAGAGCAAGAAGACCATGATTTACTTCGTGGTCAACCGTTTCCAGATCGGAAAGCTGAAGAATATCGTTCATGACATTGACCCCTCCGCCTACATCACCATCAACGACGTAGCAGATGTCTACAGTGCCAACAACGGCTGATTTCAAAATGAGTTTTTCCCTTCACGGCAATGCCGTGAAGGGAAAAGCTGCTTTATGCCGAGGATTTTATGAGGATCGGAGGTTTTTATTGCTGATCCAACAGTTTGCACAGAAGGATAGCCGCATCAGAACGGGTCAGTCCGTTCTCGGACAGGGCAAGTTCATCCCGGGAGAGAATTCCTGCGGCGGTCAAGGCAAACAGACTGTCCTGCGCCCAGGCAGGGACACTTCCCTCCTCGTCGGCAAATACTTCTGCCGCTCCGGTATATTGATAGTCCATAACCTCGGCGATCATCTGTGCCGCTTCGGACAGGGTTATGGTCTGGTTGGGGAAGAAATAACTGCCCGCCGAAGTTGCCGTTCCTTCAATCCAGCCTGCCTCCTCGGCTCGGCTGACATAGGCACGCAGATAGGCAGGAATTCCTCCGTCATCCTCAAAGGAGGTGGAAGCGTCCGCCTGATAGTCAAGCTCCTGCCCGTTGATGCACATGACCAGTGCCAGAAATTCCGCTCTTGTCATGGCACCTGCGGGATCAAAATAGGTTTTCCCGCCGATGGTCTGACCCACCATCAGATTCTTTTCGGCAAGGCGGTATGCCGCAAGCTCGCAGGGATCCCCGCTAAGGTCGCAGTAGCTGACAGGAACGGTGTTCTTCTCAACCACTACGGCAACCGTGACCTCCTTACCCCGGTTTCCGTAGGCATCAATTGCCACATAACCAAAACTGTCGGTTCCCGCAAACCCGTCGAGAGGAGTATAGACATATTCTCCTGCCTCACGGTTCGTGATGGTCAGAGTCCCGTTTTTGGGGAAGGTGGTGATCCGGAAGGTCAGGCTGTCTCCCTCGGGATCCTCACCCGTAAGTCTGCCGTACAGTGGGATTCCCGCAAGGGTGGAGGCACTGAGATAACCACTGTCGGGAAGGGTTACGGTAGGGGCAAAATTCAGTCCGGGAACCAGACTGACGAGGCATTCAAAGGCAAGGGGCTGGGAGGAGGATACAACGCCGAATCGGAAGCTGCATTCCACCTCCCCGCTTCCGTTCGGAACAAAGGTCAGAGCGGACAGGAATTTTCTCGAAATCACCTGATTCACCATTACCGGTGTGGAGCTTAAATACAGGGCTCCGCTGTCAGCATCCGGCAGGGAGAGAATCGTGATGCTTTTGATCTGGCTGACCCCCACCGCCTCTTCAAATTCTTCCGGGGTAAAGGACAGGGTTTGGTCGGAAATTCCGGTTTTGTACATGGTAAGGTTGCTGGCAAGGACATTCAGTCCGGGGGAGACAACCTCGCTTCCCGCAAAAACCGTCATGGAGGAGACGGCAAGGATCATGAGGCTGAGTCCGGTGGCAACGATGCGTTTCATGGGTAGAACCATTCCTTTCTGTTTTCGTTTCTTGTGCCTTTAATCTGTACCAAAAACCAAAAAATATACTAAGTTATGAAAAATTAAGAAAAAAGTCTTGCATTTTCTCCTTAAGTGTGCTAGAATAGGGTTGTTCCGTTCCGGGGACTTTTCCGTGAATCGTCGTTCGGAAATTCGGTTTGCCGACCTCCTTATCGGAGGAACAGACCGTGGGGCGGAAAAAGTATTCTATATCAGCCGCTTTTACGGCACGGAGGTTAATCATATGTTGAACATCAGAATTGAGAGACGCCAGGACAAAAAAGTCAAGCCCGACTACAACAAGCTGGGGTTCGGTAACTACTATACCGATCATATGTTTTTGATGAATTACACCGACGGAATCGGCTGGCACGATCCCCGCATCGTTCCCTATGGCCCGCTGACACTGGATCCTGCCACCATGGTCTTCCACTATGCCCAGGAAATGTTTGAAGGTCTGAAGGCATACCACACCCCCGACGGAGGCATTCAGTTGTTCCGTCCCGACAAAAACATCGAGCGGATGAACAACACCAACCGCCGTATGTGCATTCCCGAGGTCAATCCCGATGACATTCTTCAGGCGATCAAGGCGATCGTCGAGGTGGATCAGGACTGGATCCCCACCGAGGAAGGCAAGTCGCTGTACATCCGTCCCTTTATTATCGCCACCGACGTTCACATCGGCGTTCACCCCTCCCACACCTATCTCTTCTGCATTATTCTCTCCCCTGTTGCGGCATACTATGCTGAAGGCATCGCTCCCGTCAAGATCTTCGTTGAGTCCGAATACGTCCGTGCCGTCAGAGGCGGTACCGGATTTGCCAAGGTCGGCGGCAACTACGCCTCCTCGCTGATCGGTCAGGAGAAGGCAGAAAAGCTGGGCTATGCTCAGGTTCTCTGGCTGGACGGTGTAGAGCATAAATACATCGACGAGGTCGGTGCCATGAATGTCTTCTTCGTCATCGACGGTGAGGTCATCACGCCTACCCTGGAACACGGCAACATTCTGCCCGGCGTTACCCGTGACAGTGCCATCAGGATGCTCAGAAGTCTCGGCTACAAGGTCACTGAGCGGATGCTCGCCCTTTCCGAGGTTCAGGAAGCCTACAAGAACGGCAAGCTGGACGAGGCATTCGGCACCGGTACGGCAGCCGTAGTCTCCCCCATCGGCGAACTCAACGACGGCAACACCATTATGAACATCAATGGCGGCAAGATCGGTCCTATCGCCCAGACCCTCTACGACAACCTCACCGGAATTCAGTGGGGTACCAAGCCCGATACCTTCGGCTGGACGGTAAAGGTAAAATAATCGCATCCAATCTCACACAGTTTGAAATGACTGCCTACTTCCAAAAGCGGCAGTCATTTCGATTCACAGGAGACTTTTATGGAAACAACAATCGGTAGGGATGCAGACGGAATAAGCCTGTCCGACTATCTGAAAAATCGGCTGGGACTGTCCCACAAGGCGATCTCCCGTCTGAAGCGGCTGGAAAACGGGATGGTACTGGACGGCAGTCGGGTCACCGTCCGTGCTGTGCTGCACGAAGGCGACCGCCTTTCTCTGGCACTGGAGGACGAAAAATCCAGTGACGGCATCCTTCCCGTCTGTCTTCCCCTTGACATTCTCTTCGAGGACAGATGGCTGATTGCGGTAAACAAGCCTCCCAATATGCCGACCCACCCCTCCCACGGGCATTTTGACGACACCCTTGCCAATGCGCTTGCCTACTATTTCAGTCAGCAGGGACAGAATTTTGTCTTCCGTGCCATCAACCGACTGGACAGGGATACCAGTGGTGTGGTACTTGTAGCCAAAGACGGTCAGACTGCCGCAAAGCTCGCCGGACAAATGGAATCGGGCGGCATCCGGAAACGGTATCTGGCACTGCTCTGCGGCATTTTGGAACCTCCCTGCGGTCGGATTGAGAACTACATCCGACGGGTGGCGGAAAGCATCATCACTAGAGAGGTCACGGAGGCTCCCCTGCCGGACGCATCCCCGGCAATCACCGAATACCGGCGTCTTGCCGAAAGTTCGGACCACACGCTGGTGTCCGCCTGCCCTATGACCGGAAGAACCCATCAACTCCGGGTACACTTTTCCCATCTGGGGCATCCCATTGTGGGGGATAGTCTCTACGGAAGTCCCGATGCGTTCATCGGGCGGCAGGCACTGCATGCCCACACCCTGACCTTCATCCATCCGGTTTCGGGTGAAAACATGCGGCTTGTCGCACCGCTTCCGCCTGATTTTACCGAGGTTTGTCAGGCTTACGGA
The DNA here is from genome assembly GCA_051868045.1 of Eubacteriales bacterium. GTDB lineage: Bacteria > Bacillota > Clostridia > Oscillospirales > CAG-272 > CAKSQF01. Next base: position 18,486 of record JBJDZN010000032.1, on the reverse strand, counting down.
ATAAAAATCCCCGAAACTGCCGATTTACCCACCGATTAAGCTGAAAGGAACGATTTCTGAATGTTTAAGAAAAAGATCAAAACCGATGCGCCCAGCTCTGCTGAGAATCCGATGCCCGATCCGATGAATCCGGCATCCCCGGAAGTCTCATCGGAAGACGGAAGTGTCCCTATCGGAGAAGCCGGTGAGCCGAATCCTGAAAGCAGCGGTAACGGAAATTCCGAAAAAGGGGCAAAAAAAGGGACAAAGAAAAATTTTCTTGTCCGGATCGGCAGAGGACTTTGGAATTTTATCAAATCCTCCCCGAAGGTCTGCATCGGCTTCTGGATCGCCGCAGGCGTGGCGGGAATCCTCCACATTCTGTCCGGCATCAGCCCTGCTTTTGCCGACTTCATCATGCGCTATCCCAACAGCATCTGGCGGTGGATTGCCGCCAAGATCACCATGTGGATTCCCTTTTCGCTCGCCGAGCTTTTGATCATCTCCATTCCGGTGATCCTCGTCAGTCTGATTTCGCTTGGCATCTATGTGTCGGTAAAGGGAACAAGCAAGCAGTATATCCGTCTGATGGCGATACTGCTGTCGGTAATCTCCTATTTTTATGCCGCCTTCGTTCTGACGCTGGCACCCGGTTACAAGGGAACCACGCTGGATCAGAAAATGGGACTTGTCCGGAACACCGTAAGCGGAGAGGAACTATATGAAACCGGGGTTTGGCTCAACGGCGAGATTACGCCTCTGCTGGATCAGATTGCCTTCCTGCCCGATTCTGCCTCCTATATGCCCTACACGCTGGATGAAATGAACGACAAGCTCAACGACGCCTATGCCATTTTAGCTGATGAAGTCGATTTTGTCTCCTCTCTGCGCTCTAACATCAAATACGTGGTTCTGTCAGAACCCATGTCCTACACCCACATTACCGGTGTCTACACCTTCTTCACCGGCGAATCCAATCTGAACGTCAACTTCCCGGATTACACCCTTCCCTACACTGCCGCTCATGAGTTCGCCCATCAACGGGGAATTGCCCGTGAGGACGAGGCGAATTTCGTTGCCTTTCTTGCCTCCATGGAATCGGATGACCCTTATATCCTTTACAGTGCCTACGTCAATATGCTGGAATATGTGATGAATGCCCTGTACACTGCCAACAAGGATTTGTATATGGATCTGTACCGGCAGTTTGACTCCCGGTTGGTGGGCGAATTCAACGCCTATGCCCAATTCTATGAAAAATACCGTGAAAACAAGGTCGCCGATGTCAGCAGTGCGGTCAACAACAGCTATCTCCAGTCCCAGGGCGTCGAGGTAGGATCCCGATCCTACGGTCTGGTCGTGGATCTGACAGTCGCCTACTATCACGCTTATGTGGAAAACGTCGGATAACCCTGCTTCACCCCCGAAAAAATCGGGGGTGAAAATATTTCAGCGACGTTTTCGAAAATTCTTCCGAATGTTTACATTTTATTAACAAACATTCTGCGTTTTCATTGTATACTATATAAAAGAGTGAACCTTTTTTCACTTTCTCATCTTAGTTTTCAGCTTCTGTGGATCCGACCTTTTTCGGATCCCGTGTTTCTGTTTATATAACCCAATGTCTGTCGGCATCAGGGTCAATAATTGAAAGGATTCTGTTCCCTGCCCTTCCGGCACGGAACAATCAAATAGATTTTTATGGAAAAAATAATCGTATCGGGTGGTACACCCCTGCACGGTACGGTAGAGATTGACGGCATGAAGAATGCCGCTCTGCCGATTATCTATGCCTCTATCCTCGTCTGCGGAAAATGTCGAATCCGCAATCTCCCGGCTGTCAGCGATATTTCGGGTTCGCTGGAGCTGATCAGCAATCTGGGTGCATCGGTTCGCAGAATTGATCCCCATACCGTTGAAATTGACGCAACGGGTCTCCGGGTTCATCCCGTTCCCACCGAGCTTTCCCGCAAAATGCGGGCTTCCTGCTATCTCATCGGCGCAGAACTTGGCAGATTCGGCAGGGCACTGGTAGGCTATCCCGGCGGCTGTGACTTCGGCGTTCGTCCCATCGACCAGCATATCAAAGGGTTCGAAAAACTCGGTGCCCATGTCAATGTCGAAGGCGGAAACATTGACGCCATTGCTCCCTCAGGACTCACAGGAGCCAATGTCTTCTTCGACATCGTATCGGTAGGTGCTACGGTCAATGTGATTCTAGCCGCCACTCTTGCCGAAGGAACCACCATCATCGAAAATCCCGCAAGAGAGCCGCACATCGTGGACCTTGCCAACTTCTTAAATACCTGCGGTGCCGACATCAAGGGTGCCGGAACCGATACCATCAAAATCAGAGGCGTCCGTGAGCTTCACGGATGTACCTACACCATCATTCCCGACATGATCGAAGCGGGAACTTACATGGCAGCCGTTGCCGCCGCAGGCGGTGACGTGACGGTCTGCAACGTCATCCCCAAGCACATGGATTCCGTAACGGCAAAACTGGAAGAAATGGGCGTTACGGTGGAGGAAGGCGACGATTCCATCCGCATCATCCGTGATCCTGACGTTGAACTTCATTCCTGCAACATTAAAACCCTGCCCTATCCGGGATTTCCCACCGATATGCAGCCCCAATTCGGTGCCCTGCTTTGCCAGGCAAGCGGTGTCGGGATGCTCTACGAGGGTGTATGGGATAACCGATTCAAGTATATTGACGAATTGAAGCGCATGGGTGCCGATGTGGAAGTAACCGGCAGAACGGCTGTCTTCAAGGGCAGAAGCAAAATGACCGGTGCATCGGTTCGTGCCGTGGATCTTCGCGGCGGTGCTGCCATGATCATTGCTGCCCTTGCCGTTGACGGAACCACCGTCATTGAGGACATCCACCTGATTGAGAGAGGCTATGACAACATTGTCGGCAAACTCTCGGCTTTAGGTGCGCAGATAAAAAAGATTCAGACATCCTCACCGGCATCCTTCGAGGCGGCAAACTGAATTTCTCCCGGCACCTAAGTCTGTTTGACAGTCACGTCAGTACCGGAAAAGTACCGTATTTACCCACAAGGGCGCACCTATGTGTGCGCCCACTTTTTTATACAGACGACTCAGTGGGTCACACGGAGTCATATGAAAGGGAAAGGCAACGAACATGAAGGAATTTCGCATCGGAGCAAACGATGCCGGACAGCGTCTGGACAAGTTTCTGACCAAAGCGGTAAAAGGTCTTCCTACCTCCCTGCTTTACAAGTCCATCCGAACCAAGAAAATCAAAGTCAACCGAAAGCGGGCAGAGATCTCTCAGATTCTTGCCGAAGGCGATCTGGTTCAGCTTTTTCTGAAGGACGAATTCTTCGAGGATGATCCCGATCTGGCATTTCTGAAGCTGACGCCCCATCTGGACATCGTCTATGAGGACGAGAACATCCTGCTCTGCGACAAGCGGGCGGGAATGGTGGTGCATCCCGATGAAGACGGCGAGGACACCAACACCCTGATTTCCCACATCAAGGCATATCTCTACCGCAAGGGTGACTACGATCCCAAAAAGGAGCTGTCCTTCACCCCTGCCCTATGCAATCGAATCGACCGCAACACCGGCGGCATCGTGATCGCCGCCAAAAATGCCGAGGCACTTCGGATTATGAATGAAAAAATACGGGATCGACAGATCGAGAAGTTCTATCTCTGTGCCGCCCACGGTAGCTTCCACGAGAAAGAGGGACGGTTGGTGGGCTATATGTCCAAGGATTCTGCCGAAAACAAGGTCACGGTATACAAAAAGAAGCCCGCAAAAATTCCGGTCAAAACCATGATCACCGAATATCGGGTGCTTGCTGAGGAGGGAGACCTTTCCCTTCTGGAGGTTCACCTTGTCACGGGACGCACCCATCAGATCCGCGCCCATCTTGCCTCCACGGGACATCCCCTTCTGGGAGACGGAAAATACGGCGTCAATCGGGACGACCGCTCCCGTGGGTACAAGTTCCAGGCTCTCTATTCCTACCGTCTGCGTTTCAATTTCACAGGCGAAAGCGGTATTCTGGTGGGTCTTGCAGGAAAGGAATTTCAGGTAAATCCCGAAAAAATCTGGTTTCTCTCTGAATTTCCGGCATACCTTGCCCAAAAGGACGCCCGAAAATGATTTCCCGTCTGTCTTCACATTTTCGGTACCTGTTTACATGGGGGTAATATGAATCATGACCTATCTTATTTTAATACTCAGTGCGCTGATAACCTCCCTGACGCTGCATATTGATGCTCTTTGGATTCTGTCCTACTTTTCAATAGCACCCTTTTTCTTCTTTCTGGTGAAATTCACCGAAGAAAAGCGAAAATATCGGCAGCTGTATGGAATGGCACTGCTGTGGTCCATGGTCTACTTCATGGGTGTCTACTGCTTTTTCTGGAAAATGTACCCCATGGAATTTCTGGGGCTGTCAAAACCCGTGGCATTTTTTGTCGCTGCCTTCTGCTGGCTGGGGCTATCCCTTCTGCAAGCCCTTCCCACGGCACTGGTTGCCCCCCTTTTCCGCCTGTTCTACCGACACAGAAAACTGTCCCCTCTGCTGTTTGCCGCTCTGTGGACCATCTTTGAGTGGCTCCAGAACTTTACCTGGGCTGGAGTTCCCTTTCTGCGGCTGGCACTGTCCCAAACCTCCATGCTGCCCGCCATGCAGTCTGCCTCCCTGTTCGGATCGCTGTTCCTATCCTTCCTGGTTGCGTTGGTCAATGCCTGCATTGGCATGGGATTCTACTATTTCCATATCAACGGCAAGCCCTGCAAAGCCGTACGGATGTTCCCTATTCTTGGGGTTTCCCTGATCCTGCTCAATCTGGGATTCGGTTTGATCCGTGTGGCATGCTACTCCGAGGAGGATGCCGAAAAGGTTCCCGTGGCACTGATTCAGGGCAACATCGGATCGGCGGACAAATGGGCGGACGAAAGTGCCGGCAATGCCATGCGGACCTATTATTCCCTTACCCGTCAGGCAATCGAAGACAGTTCGGCAAAGCTGGTGCTGCTGCCCGAGACTGCTCTGAACTTCTATCTGCTCTCCCCCGGTTATGAAGGCTATGCCGATCTTCTTCGCTCCCTTGCTATGGAGACGGACACCACCCTCTTTGTCGGGACCTTCACCTATGACGCAGACAGCGAGGAGATTCGGGACTACAATTCCATCGTCGCCTTCTTCCCCGACGGGACGGTGGAGGATAATCCTTACAACAAGCGTCATTTGGTACCCTTCGGGGAATATGTTCCCATGGAGTCGCTGATCTCCGCTCTGCTACCCTTCCTTTCCGAGCTGAATCTGTTTTCCTCGCTGTCCCCGGGTAAGGACAGTGCCATTGTCTCCACCGAATACGGCGAAGTGGGAAGGCTGATCTGCTTTGACTCCATCTACGAGTCCCTGACCCTTCAGAGCGTCCGGGACGGCGCAGAAATTCTCCTGCTATCCACCAACGATTCCTGGTACCTGGACTCCGCCGCCGTCCGAATGCACAACGATCACGCAAAACTCCGGGCAGTGGAATCCGGACGCTATGTCCTTCGTGCGGCGAACACCGGAATTTCATCCATCATCGACCCGCTGGGACGCTCCCAAGCGGAGCTTGGTGCGCTGGAAAGCGGAATCGTTACCGGAACGGCGGTCTTCCGTGACAATCGGACGCTGTACTCCTACATCGGAGATAGTATCGTTCTGTTTTTCTTTGCCGTTCCCGCCTTTGAGATGGTTTGGAAGGTTCTGGAACGTAAGAAGAATAAAGAAGGAAAAACGAGAGAAAAAGAGGCTGTATGACCGACCGGCATTCCTGATAACGGCAAAAAAAGGGTGCCGATGCAAAGCAAATCAGATTTGCTTTGCATCGGCACTTTGAAGTTTCAGAATCCTTACAGCAACGACTTGTACAGTTCGGTGATCTCTTCGACGCTGGTGTCTCTGGGGTTACCGGGACGGCAGGCATCGTCATAGGCAGACTGTGCAAGGAAGGGAATGTCCGAGGGCTTTACGATGGCGCGAAGATCGGTGGGGATTCCCACATCCATGGAAAGCTGACGGACTGCGTCAATGGCAGCCTTGCGGTATTCGTCCTGAGTCATGGCATCCACGCCGGGAACGCCCATGGCTCTGGCGATCTCACGGTACTTGGTTCCGGTTGCGGGTGCGTTATACTCCATAACCGTGGGGAGAATAATCGCATTGGCTACGCCGTGGGGCGTATCGTACAGTGCGCCCAGAGGATGCGCCATGGAGTGGACAATACCCAGTCCTACATTGGAGAAGCCCATGCCGGCAATGTACTGACCCAGTGCCATGTCGGTACGTCCATCGGGGGTATTCTTGACCGCATTCCGCAGAGAACGGGAAATGATCTCGATTGCCTTCAGATGGAACATATCGGACAGTTCCCATGCGCCCTTGGTGATGTAGCCCTCGATGGCGTGAGTCAGGGCATCCATACCGGTTGCCGCAGTCAGCTTCGGAGGCATGGTGGACATCATATCGGGATCCACAATTGCCACAACGGGAATGTCGTGAACATCCACGCAGACCATCTTGCGGTTCTTCTCGGAGTCGGTGATGACATAGTTGATGGTCACCTCAGCCGCCGTACCCGCAGTGGTGGGAACTGCGATGATCGGCACACTCTTGTTCTTGGTAGGAGCAACGCCCTCCAGAGAGCGGACGTCGGCAAACTCGGGGTTATTTACGATAATTCCGATTCCCTTTGCCGTATCCATGGAGGAGCCGCCGCCGATGGCGACAATGCACTGTGCGCCGCTTTCCTTATAAGCGGCAACGCCATGCTGAACGTTCTCAATGGTGGGGTTGGGCTTAATGTCCGAATAAACGGTATAGTCAATCTTTGCCTCATCCAGAACGGCAAGAACCTTATCGGTAACATGGAACTTAATCAGATCGGGGTCGGAAGCAACAAATGCCTTAGTAAAACCTCTGCCCTTGATTTCATCTGCAATTGCGGCAATAGCACCGCTGCCGTGATAGGATGTTTCATTTAAAACAAATCTGTTCATTGGAGTATACCTCGCTTTATCAATTTCTTCATCCATATTATACAACATTATTTTGAATTTGTAAAGGGGTTTTGGGAATATTTAACAGTTTATTTTATATTTTTTTGAAATTCACTCATAAATCTGCCCAAGTTACCGTATGAAGCGGATTCATTTTTCTGACCGACTCCTTATTATATCCGGTCAGACATCGTCGTCCGGACACTCTGATCCGATCCGATCCGGAAAAGGGTCCACGGATAGGCATTCGGCGGCGGTGAACTGATTCCGACAATTTTCCCGGTTCCGGGATGGGTAAAAGTGATCTGATGGCAAAACAGAGCGACATTTCCCTTTTCCCGTCTGCCGTAGCGATCGTCTCCCCACAGGGGCATACGACGGGAGGCGAACTGAATGCGGATCTGGTGCGTTCTGCCCGTCAGAAGCTCCACCCGAACCAGGGTCAGCTCCCCATCGTCGGTGTCTGCCGACCCCAGAATGCCATAGCGAAGTTCGGCATCCTTGACTCCGCCCCGCATCCGATCCACCACATAGCTTTTATTCTTGACTCTGTCGTGATAGAGCAGATCAAACATCTCTCCCGATGCCTCGGCAGGGCGATTATGGATGACGGCAAGGTACTCCTTCTCCACGTGATGCGCCGCTATTTCTGCCGTCATTTTGGCGGCGGCAACCTTCGTTCTTGCCAGCAGCACAACTCCGCTGACCCCTTTATCCAGACGATGGAGGGGATAGAGCATCGGAGACTGACCCATTTTCCGGAGTTTTTCAGACAGCAAGTCGGGCAGACCGTCCCCCTTTTCGGTGGATTCGGAAACGATTCCAACCGGCTTTCGGACGGCGATCAGTTCCCTGTCCAGATAGAGAATTTCGAGGATTTCAGAATCCATGGCAACCTCCTTACAGTTCCACGATGGTGATGCCGTGATTTCCCCGTTCAATTTCGGCAGAAAGCCCCGGATATTTTGCCTTCAGGTCCCGGGACGTGGCATCAAAAATGGAGAAATCCTCCCCGAAGACCAGATTTTTGATTTTGCCGTTCCGTTTCTGTGCGGCAAGCCACTGCCGGGTCTTGATCCCGATTGCGCCGCCCTTTCCGGTGCTTCCGTAACCGTGAATCACCACAAGGCAGACGTTCTTGGACGAGGAATAACGGCGAATCTGTCCCTGAAGCAGAGACATCGCCTCCGGAACGGTAGGCATTCCTTCCTCCAGATTCACATAGGCAAGCGTTGCCATCTGCATCCCCCTTTTGCTTGAAATTTTCGTTTTTCCGTGTCCAATTATACCTCTATTCGGTTTTTTTGTCAAGCCTTCAGGAAAATTTTCGGGATTCGGTTGACAAACGGAAATTTTCGTTGTATCATAGAACCAGAAAAGGATGTGACTTTAATTGGTAAACGTGATCTCCAATAAAACCATGCGCCGCTCGGATGCGGCAATGATTGCCTCGGGGGTTCACGGCAAAGAGCTGATGCTTCGGGCAGGGTCTGCCATCTTTTCCCACTGTCAGGACATGGCGCATCCCGTTGCCATCCTGTGCGGCAAAGGCAACAATGCCGGAGACGGATATGTTCTTGCCATGCTGATGAAGCAGGCAGGCGAAAATCCCACCCTGATTCTTGCCGAGGATGCCTTTTCCGACGACGGCAGGTACTATTTTGATCTTGCCAAAGAGGTCGGGGTCTCCCACCTTATTTGGGATTCATCCGTCGATCTGTCCGACTACCGGACGCTGGTGGACTGTCTGTTCGGTACCGGATTCCGAGGAGTCCCTTCCGGGGTTTATGCCGACATCATTCGGAAAATCAACGAGACGGGGCAGTCAGGAGCCGAAGTTCTCTCCGTAGACATTCCCAGCGGGCTCAGCGGTGACAGTGGCATGGGGGAGCTCTGTGTCCATGCCGACAAAACCTTCTCCATCGGCACCCCCAAAACCGGACATTTCTTAGGAATGGCAAAGGATTTTGTCGGAGAACTTGTGAATCTGGACATCGGAATTCCCATTACAGGAGAGGTTTACCGTCTTGTCACATCCGCCGATTTCGGATCGGTGATCCGTGAGCGGAAAAATGTCTGCAACAAGGGCGATTTCGGCTATATTGCCGTCATGGGCGGCTGCAGGGACTATTCAGGAGCTACCAAACTGGCAAATCTGTCCATGTCCGCCCTGCGATCGGGGTGTGGCGTCGCCAAGCTGATCGTTCCGGAGTCTATCTCCGCCGCAGTCTCCCCCTACCTTCTGGAAAGTACGCTGGTCGCCCTTCCCGATGAAGGTGGATTCATGGCATTTAATCCCGACGCCATCGACAGGGGTCTGAACAAGGTTCGGGCAATCGCCCTGGGCATGGGATGGGGACAGGGCGGCGGAAATGCCGAGATCCTGCGGTACATTCTGCAAAATTACGCTCTTCCTTTGGTCATCGACGCAGACGGGCTGAATCTGCTGGCAAAAATCGGAGTGGACCTTCTGAAATCCACCAAATGCCGTCCGATTCTCACGCCCCACTTGATGGAATTTGAACGTCTGTCGGGCATCTCCCGAAAGGAGGTTCTGCAAAATCCCATTCAATATGCCAAGGATTTTGCCGAAAGGTATCATGTGACTCTCCTGCTCAAGGGTGCGACCACCGTCGTCACCGACGGGGACACGGTTTATTTGATTGACAGAGGCTGTCCGGGTATGGCAACCGCCGGAAGCGGGGACGTGCTGTCCGGTATTCTTGCCGGAATTCTGGGATATTCCTCAGACGATCTGCCCCTGACTGCCGCCTGCGGAGCCTGGATCAACGGCAGAGCCGGTGAGATTGCTCAGCAAGAGACCAACTCTGTCAGCATGACCGCATCCGATACCGTCAAGGCGATTCCAAAGGCGATTTCGGAGATATTATCCTGCAATCACCAAGGCAAGCGGACCTGACTACAACCCCAACGGGAATCCGGCAAGGCTTCCGGTTCCGAACCATCAAACCGATGGAATAGAAAATCAAATCAGAATAAATAGATAGGATGGAATTCAAATAATATGGAAAACTTTCAGAATCCGATTCTGGACGGATATGCCGATCCCGACATTCTCTACTACAACGGGGTCTATTATCTGTATGCCACCTCTTACCCCAAGCATAGCAGAGGATATGAGGTTTACACCTCGACAGATCTGATCCACTGGGAAAACAAGGGTATCTGCCTGAAAACTGCCTGGGGCATGGAGCGTGCCTTCTGGGCACCCGATGTCAAGGAGAAGGACGGCAAATTCTACATGCTTGCCTCCGTCTCCGAGCATCTGGGACTGGCAATTGCCGACTCCCCACTGGGTCCCTTCATTCCACAGGACGGTTTTTTGTTCGATCATTCCATTGACGGACATATCTGGTTTGAGGGAGACGAGATGTTCATCTACTATGTTTCCTGGCGAAAGGATCATCGGTACGCCCTTTACGGAGTGAAGATGCTCCCCGACCGGATTACCCCTGATCTGTCCACCGAAAAGTTGCTGATCGCTGCCGAGAAGGACTACGAATGTCATCAGGCGGCAGTTGCCGAGGCACCTTATCTGCTCAAAAAGGATGGAATCTACTATCTGACCTATTCTGCCTGTCACTATGAATCCCCTTACTACTGCGTCTGCTATGCCACCTCCGATTCGCCCCTGGGGGACTATGTCAGATACGAGGGCAATCCCATTCTGGTAGGCGACGGTGTAAAGGTCAGCGGTACGGGACATCACTGCATCACCCGCTCGCCTGACGGTCAGAAGATGTTTATCGTCTATCACACCCATTATGCACCGGGAAAGATTCATCCCCGCCGACTGTCGATTGCGGGCATCCGGTTTGAACCGATGAACGGCAGGAATATTCTGGTCTGCGATACTCCTGATTTTGGGGTCGATCACCCCATGCCCCTTGCCTGAGCCGTCATGACGATGACCCTGTCAGAGAAAATTGCCAGACTGGCGGCATCCGCCGGTTCCGACGATTGGCAGATGGAGATTCTGGAACACCCAAAGGGACAGCTCCTGATCTCCTGCGGCATCGGCAGAATGGGCATGATTCCCCCCGGCGGAATGTGGGAGGAAGGTATGCTGTATGCCGAATTTGCCATCCTGCTTTCCCACGGCGATCCGATCGGGGAAAACCATCCCGCCAGAGCCGCGCTGCGCTCCATTGCCGAGCGGATCAGCGGCGGAGAGTGGCTGGGGTACGGGCATCTGCTGCCGGTCGAAAACTGGGAACCCTTTGTCGCCATGACTCTCTACCCCCTTCCAAATGCGGAGGGCAGCGATCTGGTGGTACCATGCCCGGACGGTCGGATTGTGACCGTCTACCAGGTGGTTCCCCTGACGAAATCGGAGCTGGATTTCCGTCTGTCCGCCGACGGTGCGGCACTGCTGCGCAGAATGCCCTCCCTGATTGCCGATCCCAACCGTCCCCCACTGATAATCAGCCGATAACAAGAGCATTTGAACCATTTCAACACAGATAAAAAAGGCATCCCCTCAGAGGGTTCCCGATTTTCGGGAACCCTTTGAGGGGATGATTTTGCGGGGAGGGTTCGGCATCAGCCTTTTCTGAGTCTCAATACCTCCGCCATCTTTTCTGGATAAAGACAATTATCAGAATGCCGACGATCAGAATGACAATCAGGACAAACGCAATGAGGATTTTGGACATCGGTATTGATCCTCTGGTGCTTGTGGACACATGGGATGACGTGTTCGCCGCTGTGCTGACATTGGTTGTATTCTGTCCCGACGCTTCCGCAGGTGAGGTCGTCACAGGCGGATTCTCTGCGCTGCCGATGTCGGGAACGGATGTAGTCGGGACTCCCGAATCCGACATTGTAACGGGAGTCGTCTCAGGCTGAGGCGCAGTTGTCTCAGGAGGAGATGGGGGCGGTGTTGTCACAGGCGTGACATCGGTCGTGGTATCTCCGGGCTCAGGTGCAGTTGTCTCAGAAGGAGACGGGATCGGTGTCGTCACAGGTGCGGAGTCGGTCGTGGTTGTTATGTCGGTCTCCTCAGACGGGTCGTTCGGGGAAAGAGCAGATTCCCCACGGTAGACCGAGGTACCGTAGAACAGGTCTACCTGATCGTAGCCAACCGTACTGAACACGCATCCGAACAGGCTATTATCATATTTTCCGCCGGGCAGAATGGCCGACCAGGACAACTGATAGAATTCCTGCTGGGACTCGTGATGGGCGTATGATGCCGTCGCTACCTCATATGCCGTCATGCCGCCGTAGCTGGACAGTGGGAGGTCATAATTCAGCGAAATCTGATTATTCTTATAAAGATGGGAATACAGTTTGGACACCTGCCATACGCCGTAGCGTTCGGCACTTTCGGGATCATAGGTAGGATCTGCCGCCTTGACGACTGCCTCTTCCAATGCTTTTGCCGTCACTTTATGGGAATTATGGTAGTTTTCCCCCTCTTCATCGTGGGTAACGATGACCTCCGGTTGACGGATTCGGATTTCCCGCACGAAGGCAAGAACCACCTGCTCCATTCCGCCCCAGACCTCTGCAGCCTCTTCGATGGTCTCCTTTCGCCCCAGATCGGGGAAACCAATAAAGGTGGGATAACTGCGGATTCCCGACTCCCAGATACCCTGAAGTCCCTCCTCCACACGGATTCGGGCGCAGGTTGAGGTATACGCCAGTGCCACGCTGTAACCCTGATCCAGATAAGCGGGAATGACTCCGCCGAGGAAGATGAATTCATCGTCCTGATGGGTTGCCACCACCAGAAGATCACACTTTTCGGTAGGGGACTGCCACTTCATCATGTCGGGATCCGGATTTTCGTAATCCGACACCTTCAGATAGGCGATTCCGTACTCCGCAACCGACGCTCCGGTATCCGAATCCAATCGGACGGGCATCTCAATGTCGATGGTTCGGGTATCGGTATCCAGCTCATAGAAGCAGGCATATCCGTCATATTTGTCGCCGTTCTGATAAGAGGTCACCGTGTTCCCGTCGGCATCTCTTGCCGTCAGGGTAAACACGCTGTCGTCGGTATACCAACAGATAAAGATACCGTCCGTGATGCGCCCTTCCGTTATTTCAATATGAACAGACGAGTCCTCCCGAGTGGGATTCCAGTACTTTCTGACCGAAGTATTGGTCAGGTTCGCAACAGTACCGTCGGTTGCGGTAATGTCAAACAGATCATCCGCAGAGACGGGCAAAAATGAAAGGATTCCCAGCAGTATCGCAAGAATCAGAAAAAAAGACAGTTTGGATTTCATGATGATTTACCCTTTCTTTTTGAGGACCATAATGCCTTGACATTTGTCCATTCTTCCAGATAAGATTTCTCCCTCGTTAGGATTTTCCCCGGGAAAATCCCGGGGAACAAGGAATTATGCAGAGGGATCAGTCGCAGTCGCCATCGGAAGTCGTCCGTTGAACCCGAATCTCCTCCGACTCGGTGATCTTGCGATCACCGTGCCATGCGCTCATGCGCAGATAACAGGTGGTTCCCGTGAAGGTAAACGCCGTCTTGTCTGCTGCGAAGGGAGCCGAACCCTTATAGGGATTGAACCGGATGTCAGACAGCGTATTCTGATAGAAGCCGGAAGAGGTTCCGTAGTCGATGCGATAGCGATCGGCTCCGGGAATTTTGGGGAAGGTGACCTGAATCAGTTCAAAGGCGGTTCTGGCACTGACCGTAAAATCGGGAATTTCAGGCTTCTCAATGGTCAGAAGTGCCGAAATCTCATCCTCTGCCAACGGACGGACCTTTACATAATCGGCAGAGAAGGCTTCATGATAGGTCCGCAGTCCCACACTTCCGCACTCGTGGTCGCCGTTATACAGGGCGAAGACAGGCATATCATTCACAAAGCAGCGGATTCTGCCGTCGGAAACCTGAACCCGAAGCTGATAGGGTTCCCCTTCCTTCACCTCGAAATCGGCGGTCGCCAGCTCGTTCCAACTGCCGCTAGCCGATCCCAATACGGCACCGCCCTTGGAGAGTCCGAAATAGTAGCCCTGATAGGTATCGGGACCCATGGCAGGCTCAGTGGTGTTGAAAAGCAGACCGGCGTTGCCGTTTCCCTTACGCAAAGTCAGGCGAACCGATGCCTCATATTGATTCCACCTTTCCCCGCCCTTCAACAGAATTTTATAATCGGGGGTGCTGTCTACCATGAGACTGCCGTTGAAGAACTGAGACATTTCGGGTTCCGCAAATTCCTTCCAGTTTTCGGAGGAATAATCGCCGGTATAGGAGGGGAATGTGGGTGCCAGATCGGGTTCAAGGGCGGTTCTGACCCGATAAACCTCGCTTCTGACCCGCTTGCCTCCAATGGTGGAAATCAGACGGAAGTAGTAGTCGGTATCGGGATTCAGACCCGAAATCACTGCCTTTTGGGACTTGAAGCCACGGAAATGGCGATTCAGAGTCTCCCTGTCCTCCCCCAGATCAATCTCGTATCCGTAATTTTTCCGATCCACATTGACAGTAACGGTGATTCCGTAGGGACGCGCCTCAATATTGGTCGCATAAACGGCGGTCAGTTGATTTTTCGGTGTGATTTCGATAGCCTTGATGGGATCACCCATAAAAGTCAGGCGGTTATAGCAGCCAAAGCGGCAGTATTCGGAGAAATTCTGCAATTCCTCCACCCGATTGTCCACCACATCCACCAGATTCCCGTTGAGGTACAGCCGATAGTTGTTCCCTGCCTCGGGATAGATGGTAAGGGCATAGCCCTCTGCAACCGGCAGCGTCACGTTGCAGAATTCACAACGGGTCTGATCGGAAGTCCGGCTGACAATCGGATCGTCCCGATAGATTCGGTTCACATCGTCGGATATTCTCGGAAAATGGGTGATTTTCAGTCTTGCCGCACCGTAGGGAATCAGCTCGATCTCGCTCTGGGCGGTCTCATCGTAGGTCACACCGCCGAAGGGCTGGGATGCCGCACGGTTTCCGTCCAGCCTCCATTCCGGCACGATCTGTCCCTTCGCCTTCAGCACAACGGGGGCTGAATCCGAAGTAAAGGGTTGCTTTGTCAGGGGACGGGTTTCCACCGTCATCTCGTCTGCATCGGGAAGGAGCGCATAGTTCCAACGGGATTTCGGATAGACCTCCTGCTTCTTCACACATCCGAAGACATCTGCCTTTATTTCACGGGTGGAATTGTCGGAATAGGGGACCCATTCCTCGTCTATTTTCAGGGAGTAAATCAGGGGACCCCGGGTGACGGCAACCGAACGGTTATACCATTCGGAGAAAACCGGTTCCATGGGGAGGGTAATTTCCACCACATCCCCTTCATTCCACTGACGGTAAACTCTCCGGATATTTCCCGGAGTCAGTCCCTCAACGGCTTCTCCGTTCACCGTTACACCGGCATTTTTACACCATGCGGGAATGGGCAGGCAGAGTGCAAATTCCGCCGTTTCTCCCCCATAGGTCAGCCGAACGCTGTCCCGGAAGGGATATTCGGTCTCTTCGGTAAAGCGGGCAATCTTACCGTCCGGCAGAGCGGTCTCCACATAAGAGGGACCGTATGCCACAATGGCAAGTCCCCCACTCTGCTCTGCCATCCACATGGATTTGACAAACTTCGCCCACCCCATATGGTTGTTGGCAAAGCAGCAATCGAATCCGCAGGGAGCGGCAAAAGCAGAACTGTCGCCATGATCGCAATCAAATTCATGGTAACCGGTGGTTGCCAGCACCTGATTCTGAAGGATAAAATAGACGTGTCCGCTATAATCGGGGGCGTATGCCGCAGGGAGAGCATTATATGCCAGCGTCTCCAGTCTGTCACATAGATAAGCATCGCCAAGGATAGAAAAGGCAATCTCGGTAGAAAGCATTCCCTCCACGATTCCGCAAAGCTCACTGCCCCGGGTGGACTGATTGTCCCTTGCCGCCTCATCGGAGTTTGGCAGACCGTCAATGCGTCCGTGATCCACAGAAATGTGACGAAGCCCCGACTTCAGTGCGCTGCGATCGGCGGAATCGTTCGAAAGAAGATAATACAGGGGAGGCGTTTTCATCGCCTGGCTGGTATTGACCACATGAGTACGGACGGTGGTCTCGTGCATCAGGCGCACCCAGTCGGTGGTCTGCTCCCTGAGCAGTGCGGCAAGCTCCAGCAGCCAGTCGGTCGCATTGGGAGCGTCCTCACGGTAGAGGCGGTTGTACAGCCACAGAACGCTGTCCAGATTGTCCCCGCCTCTCGCCTTCGCCCAGGATTCCAGTGGCTTCCCCGGAAGATTTTTCAACTGCCCCCTGAAATAGGACTCCATGAAGGGCAGAATCCTTCCGTCAGGGCATCCCATCCGTTCGGTTGCCTCGTAGTAGTCCCGCAATGCCATGAGAACGGGCATTCTGGACCACCAATCCTCATTGGTGGTGGGTCCGAACATTCCGTCTTCTCTCTGGGAGGCAAGGATCGCCTCAATCCAGACTTTGGCACGGTCGATCAGCGTCTGATCTTCCAGCACATAGGCAAGGCAGACCAGTCCCCGAAGATAGTAGGGACCGTCCTCCCAATTTTCGCCGTTACCGCCCTTCCATGCGCTGTCCTTCCCATAATCGGGATAGGACTCCATGTCGGACGCAAAGCCCTTTGCCTGAAGGTTCAACTGATCCAGAAGCCATCCCTTGGGTTTGACCGCACCGGTGGGGAGGATCGCATAAGGGATTTTCAATAGTTTGCCTTTGGTAAAATTATCACTCATAAAATCAGATCTTTCTTTTGATAAATTCTGAACAGATCAGATCGTTTCAACCTTGATCAGAGTCGTTCCGCTGGGATCATTTGCCGCTCCGCCCGTAATGACGATTTTATCCCCGGATTGGAGTTTCAGACGCTGTTTTGCCACTGTTTTCGCAAAATAGAAGAGAACGTCGGTCGAACCGAAAACTTCACTCATAGTGGGGATAACGCCCCAGGAAAGGGCGAGTTTCCGATAAGCTGCCTCATCGGTGGTCATGGCTACGATGTCGATAGGCGGACGGAATCGGGAAACCATTCTTGCGGTCTTTCCGGTCAGTGTGCAGACGACGATTGCCTTTGCCTTGGCACCCACAGCAAGATCGCAGGCAGCGTGAGAAAGGGATTCGCCGATGGAGCTGATCTTGAATTCCTCGTCCTTGACGGCATCGGAAAGTTTCAGATTTTTTTCCGCCTGAGAGGCAATGCGGCTCATTGCCTTGACTGCCTCAACGGGATAGCTGCCTGCCGCCGTCTCACCCGACAGCATGATGGCAGAGGAGCCGTCATAAACCGCATTTGCCACGTCGGAAATTTCCGCACGGGTGGGTCTGGGATTGTGAATCATGGATTCCAGCATTTCGGTTGCAGTAATAACCCGCTTGCCATAAATGCGGCAGGTGCGGATAATGAATTTCTGAATCGCAGGCAGTTCTTCATAGGGAATCTCCACGCCCATATCTCCTCTGCCGATCATGACGCCGTTACAGTTCTGAATGATCTCAAGCAGATTGTTTACGCCGGCACGGTTCTCAATCTTGGCAATCAGGTCGATATCGGGATTTCCGTTTTCCTTCAGAAAATTGCGGACATCAATCAGATCCTGCGCTCTTGACACGAAGGAACAGGCAATGAAGTCAACCCCCTGCTCGATACCGAAAAGAATATCCGATTTATCCTGCTCAGAGAGATAGGTCAGGTGCAGTTCCTTGTCCGGGAAGAACATGGATTTGCGATCGGAGAGAACGCCTCCCGCCTTAACCACGGTGTGAACCAGATTTCCTTCCACCGAAGTGACCTCAAATACCATAAGACCGTTGTTGAGAAGGATGGTATCGCCGGGAAACATCTCTTCAGCTATATTGGCATAGGATACCGAGACGATGGTCTGGTCACCGACTATCTTTTCTGGGGTGAAGGTAAAGGGATCGCCTTCGTTCAGTGTGATTTTCCCGTTCTGAAAGGTGCCGATACGGAATTCAGGACCCTTTGTGTCCAGCATAATGGGGAGCGGAACGCCGAGCTTCTCCCGTACTGCCTTCAGCTTTCTGATTTTATCGGCATGCTCACTGTGAAGTCCGTGGGAAAAATTCAGTCTTGCAACGTTCATACCTGCCTTCACCAATTCGGAGATGGTCTCCTCACTTTCGCTGGCAGGTCCCAGGGTACAGATGATTTTCGTTTTTCTCATAGCTATCTCCATTCTTCCGCAAACAACGGCGGCAATACAATGTTCACAGATATAGTCCAAACGACTATACACAATTATTGTACCACAACAGACAAATAATGTCAAGTTGTTTCTGAAAAATCATAGAAAGAATCCTTGTCAGTGAATTCCCAAAGTAAATTCCACAGTGGAATTTGGAGTGGAAGTTACATTGGGAAAGATTATGTGGTAGAATTAAGTCTGGGAAAAGGAGGGCCCAGACTATGACAAATTTAGAGAAGCGAAACAAGCACATGACCCTTGACGATCGAATTGAAATCCAGGAATGC
>JBJDZN010000031.1:0-8238 GCA_051868045.1 Eubacteriales bacterium | reverse complement strand
ATCAGGAGGAAAATGACTCTTGTTGTTCCATAGCGGAAAGGATTCCTGAAAATGAAGCTGCTGATTGCCGAAGATGATGACAAACTGCTGAAATCCCTGACACATATTTTTGAAAAGAACCATTACGTCGTGAACGGCGTCCTGAACGGAAACGATGCGCTGTTATATGCCCAGTCGGGAGAGTATGACGGAATCGTTCTGGACGTTATGATGCCCGGCATGAACGGTATTGAGGTGATCCGAAAGCTCCGTCAGCAGAACGTCAACACACCTGCCCTTTTTCTTACGGCGCGAACCGAAGTGGAACAGCGGGTGGAAGGGCTGGATGCCGGTGCGGACGATTACCTTGCAAAACCCTTTTCCACGGCGGAACTGCTTGCCAGAGTCCGTGCCATGCTCCGCAGAAAGGACACCTTCCTGCCCGATCTGCTGAAATATCGGGACACCGTGCTGAACCGCTCCACTTACGAGCTTTGCTGTCATGGTCTGGTTCAGACCCTGAGCGGCAAGGAGTTCCAGATCATGGAAATGCTCATGCAGCGTCCCGGAACCGTCATCAAAATTGAAGAGTTCATGACCCACATCTGGGGCTGGGACACCGATGTGGACACCAGCGTGGTCTGGGTTCACATTTCCAACCTGCGGAAAAAGATTGCGGCAATTCATGCGCCTTTGGAAATCAGCTTCATCCGGAATGCCGGATATGTTCTGGGGGACTGCAATAATGATCTATAATCTCAGGAAAAAATTCATCAGAATCAGCGTTTTGTCGCTGTTGGCGGTCTTTTTGCTGATGGGTCTGGCGACCTATTTCGTCTGCATGAAACAGTTGAGCAACGAAATGGATGCTCTGACGGATACCATATCCGCCAATAACGGACGCTTTCCCGACTGGGACCCCAAGCGTGACGAGTTTCCCAATGCCCCCGGCAATTCAAGGTTCATCAACCGGGAAAGTCAGTTCACCACCCGATTTTTCACCGTCCGGCAGATCGCCGGGCAGTCCGCATTCACCGTCAACATCAAGTCCACCGCCTCCGTGACCGAGGAGGATGCCATTCGGTATGCCCAACAGGCTCTGGCAGGCGAAAAGACACGGGGATGGATTTCCAATTTCCGATACAAGGTCAATCAGACCGACGACGGCATTTCCGTCGTCTTCGTGGACGGCAGTGTTGCCCGCTCCACTTCCAATATGCTGATGCTGACGGTATTTGCCATCCTTATCGGAAGTGCGTCGGTCATTCTTCTGTTGATCGTGCTGTTCTCTAAGCGGGCGGTCAAGCCGGTGGCGGAAAGCTATGAGAAGCAGAAGCAGTTCATCACCGATGCCAATCACGAACTGAAAACGCCCCTGACCCTGATTCTGACCAATCTGGACATTGCCGAGTCCGAGATGGGTCAAAACGAGTGGCTGGACGACATCCGGTGCGAAGGCGAGCGGATGAATGCGCTGATCAATCAGCTGGTTGCCCTGTCCCGTATGGACGAAGCCGGCTCCTTCGCCTCATTTGAGTCCTTCAATTTCAGCGATGCCGCAGAAGAAAGCGTCTCGCAGTTCAGACCGCTTGCCGAAAAGCAAAACAAAGAGATGATCGTACAGATCGAACCCGGACTTTCATGTATCGGGGATGAGTCGGCAATACGGCATCTGATGTCGGTTCTTCTGGACAATGCGGTGAAATACTGCGACGAGGCGGGCACAATTTCCGTCGTTCTTAAGCGCAAGCGAAATCTTATCCTGACCGTAGAAAACACCTGTCGGGACGTGGGCAAACTGCCGCTTAACCGTCTGTTCGACCGTTTTTACCGATCCGATCCCGCCAGAACCTACACCGGCAGTTTTGGCATCGGTCTTTCCATTGCGAAGGCGATTGTCGAAAAACACAAGGGGGAAATATCCGCCTACAGGAAGGATGCACAGACCATCGGATTTCGGGTTGTGCTGAAATAGCGTCAAATGAAGACCGCAGTTTATTTGCGATCTTCATTTTTTCTTTAGCGTGACTTTAGGCTGTTTTGCTATACTTAAGGCGAGTAAAACTCAGGAAGGAAACAACAGAATGTATATTGTAAAAAATGCGTTGAAATGTATCAGCCGATCCAAGGGGCGGAACGTCCTGATCGGTGTGATCGTACTGGTGATTGCCATTTCCGCCTGCCTCGGTCTGTCCATTCGTCAGGCTGCGGAAAGCGCAAAGAGTGAGATCATGAAAACCCTCAGCGTAACCGGCACGATTTCATTTAACAGGACCGCCCTTATGAAGGGCATGACCGGAGGACAGATGAACGGCGTAGGCGAAGCTGCCGGAAAATTTGACCGTACCCAGTTCACCTCTCTGATGGGTGAATCCGAATCGCTGACCCTTGAGGAATACCAAAAATACGCAGCGGTCGATTGTGTACAAAGCTATTACTACACCATGACGGTCTCCTTAAACGGATCGGATGCCTTCGAGCCGGTCAGCAATACCGCAAGCACCTCCTACGCAGCCACTGCTGCAAGTACGGAAGGGGGTACTGATTTCGGCAATTTCGAAGGCTTCGGTGAGATTGGCGGGATGGCAGCAGGTCGTGACCGTGTCATGGGCGTTCAAAGCGATTTCAGCGTTGTCGGAGTCAGTGGAGAAGCCGCCATGACCTCCTTCATCGACGGAACGGCATCCATCACGGATGGCTCGGTCTTCACCGAGGGAACCGAGGATTTTGACTGCATTATCTCCGAAGAGCTTGCCGTCTTCAACAGCCTTTCGGTGGGTGACAGCGTAACGCTGACCAATCCCAACAACGAGGAAGAAAGCTACTCCTTCCGTGTCGTGGGAATTTTTGCGGACAGTTCCACCAACGAAAGCAGTTTTTCCATGATGGGGTCCACTTCAACCGATCCGGCAAACAGGATTTATATGAGTTACGCTGCCCTTCAGAAGGTGGTCGATGCCTCTGCTGGGGTGGCAGTGACCCAAACAGACGAAACCACCGGGATTGAATACGACACTGCCGTCACCGGAACTCTTGCCTTTACCTATGTTTTTGCCGATACCGATGCCTATTATCAGTTTGAAGAGGATGTCAGGACGATGGGTCTTGATGAGTCTTACACGGTATCCTCTTCGGATATTTCGGCATTTGAAAACAGCCTCGTTCCCCTTAACACCTTAAGCAAGATGGCAGGATATTTCCTGATCGTGATTCTGCTGATCGGTGCCATCATTCTGATCGTGCTGAACATCTTCAACGTGCGTGAGCGGAAGTATGAAATCGGCGTTCTGACGGCAATGGGCATGAAGAAAGGGAAGGTTGCCCTTCAGTTTCTGACCGAAATCTTTGTGGTAACGCTTGCCGCCGTCGTGATCGGCGTAGGCGTGGGAGCGGTCAGCTCGGTTCCGGTGACCAACGCCCTGCTTGAAAATCAGATTTCGTCCCGGACATCCGCCGAAAACCAGATTGAACAGAACTTCGGACGGGGCGAAATGATGCCGACAGACGGTTCGTCCGGCGGAAAGACCGCCGGAAAGGGTGCCGTCAGTCAGACGGGCAGCTTTTTTGGCGGCGGCGAAAACAACTATGTGACCGAAATCAGCAGTGCCATGAACTTTACCGTCGTTTTGCAGATGCTCGGCATTGCCGTTCTGCTGACGCTGGCTGCCGGAACGGTTTCCATGTTGTTTGTCATGCGTTATGAGCCGTTGAAGATTCTGGCGAACAGAGATTAAGGAGGAGCGAAAATGTCGGTATTAGCACTAAATAACATCAGTTTTTCCTACGGATCCACGCCGGTTCTTGAAAATCTGAACTATACCTTTGAAAAAGGAAAAATATACTGCATCATGGGAAAGTCGGGTGCCGGCAAAACCACCCTTCTGTCCGTCCTGTCCGGTCTGGCAAAGCCCACCGGCGGAAGCATCCTGTACAACGGCGAAGACATTCTGAAGATGGATCGGTACAAATTCCGCAGCAAGTACATCGGGGTCATCTTCCAGAGTTACAATCTGATCACCAAATTCACGGCAGTTGAGAACGTCATGCTTTCCATGGACATCGCCGGTGTCAAGGGCATCAACAAAAAGGAAAAGGCACTGTCCCTTCTGGACAGCGTGGGACTGGACGAAGATGAAGCCAATCGGCGTGTGCTGAAGCTATCGGGCGGTCAGCAGCAGCGTGTGGCGATTGCCAGGGCTCTGTCCTACGATCCGGACATTATTCTGGCTGACGAGCCCACCGGCAATCTGGACAGCGATACCCAGAAGGAGATCATGGATATTTTCCGTGAACTTGCCCAAAACGGCAAATGCGTGATCGTTGTCAGCCATTCCAAAGAGGTTGCCGAAATGTGTGACGAGTGTTACGAACTGAAAAAGCTCACCAAAAAAGGCAAAAAAGCCAAGGCATAACGACCCCGTAAATTATCCCCGAAGACCCGGAAAAGCTCCCGGTCCTCCGGGGATAATCTTTTCACCCTTCGGTTTTTCAGGATCAGGAAGAGTCGCTCTTCCGTCTCCCGTGATCGGATTTTCGGACATAAACCTTCCATAAAAAAAGAGCCCCTTTGCCTGATCTTTTGCTCAGGCAAAGGGGCTTTGAGTCAGCACTCGGGGTCATTTCATCAGTTCATCGGTCAGTCGGAGAACTTCGGGTGCGATTTTCTTCCGTTCGCACCTTACGATATGATTGTAGATCGGATAGGCAAGACAGGCAAGACCTCCGCCGATCACGCCTGCAATAATGCCGATCGGTAATGCGGCATCCCGGAAGGAACCAAGGATTTTGCTCAAATCGGACATGATAAAGCTCATACCAAAGCCAAGGATCAATATCCCCACAATACCCAAAATAAGCGAAACGGTCCGGGCTTTTTGAGTCACCCGTCGGTCCAGCCGTCTCAGCCGCTCCAACTTATCCTCCTCCTCCCGAGGAAGGTACTTTTCCCGAATGCGTTGAACCTCTTTTTGTTCCTTTGCGGAATAGGTATAATGAAAAGTTCCGTTTTCGTGATTGTTTTCCATCTCAAGTTCCACCTTTTTGGGGTTAATGCCGCCGCTGATCGGAATCAGCAGGAGAATGAGCCGGGCGTTGGAAAAGCAGCCGGTATTTACTCCACGTTTTCCGGTCTTTCATGATAATATCTCCGTATTTTCACCGTAAAGGTACTTCCCTTTCCCAATACGCTTTCCACGCCGATCTCCCCCTGCATCATGTCCACTACCCGCTTCACCAATGCCAGACCGAGACCGTTTCCCTGGGTTGCGTGGGCAGGGTCCCCCTGATAGAATTTTTCAAAAATGTGCGCTCCCACCTCGGAGGTCATGCCGCATCCGGTATCGGAAACCCGAACCGTCACCTGTTTCTCGTCGGCGGAAAGTCCTACCGACACCTTCCCGCCCTTTTCGGTGAATTTAAAGGCATTGGACAGGAGATTATTCCACACCAATGACAAAAGTTCGGCATCTGCCTGAATGCGGACCCCATCGGGAATATCGGTTTCCAGCTCCATTTCCTTTGCCTCCCAGACACTTTCGTACTGTAAAAGGCAGCGCGTCAACTGCTCACTGAGATCATATTCTTCCACAGCGGGAGCAATCTGCTGATTTTCCAGCTTATTCAGCTTCAGAATATTGGAAATCAGGCTGGCAAGCCTTCGGGAAGCGTCGGAAATCGCCTTTGCATACGCCATGCGCTTTTCCTCGGACAGTCCCGGGGAAAGGAGCATCGTGCCGTAATTCTGCATGACGGCAAGAGGGGTTTTGAGTTCATGTGAGACATTGGCGATGAAATCGGTACGCAGGGTTTCGGTGCCGGACAGTTCCTCTGCCATCTCGTTGAAGCATTCAATGACCGGATTGAAGATTTCCGAACCGTACCCCCCACGAATGGGGGCAATCCGCACCGAAAAATCACCCTGTCTGATCCGATTTGCGGCGGACGTGATCCGCTTTACCGGCAAAGAAATGCAAAAATGCCGCCTGACCGCATCAATAACGGTAAATATGGCACTGAGAAGCACCACATTGCCAAAGGTGAGTCTTGCCGCTTTCTGAAGATTTCCCTCGGTCAAAGTCAGATTCATTGACTTTGACAGGGTTGACATGAACAGGATCATGCAACAGGTGATGACAAACGCCATCAGCAGGAAAAACACCAGATAGTGGTAGGCGGCAAGCAGGATACGTGTTCTCGCTTTTCCTTTCATTTGAATACCGCCTTGTAGCCCAGACCGTGAACGGTCACGATTTCAAAGCTTTCGCACTTCGACAGTTTGCTTCTGAGCTTGGTCATATAGACATCGACTGCCCGGGAGGAGGTGTCGGTATTGGCATCCCAAAACTCATCCATCAGCTGAACCCGGGTGAAGGTTTTCTTGGGGTAAGACAGCAGTTTGTACAGAATATTGAACTCCCGCAGGGTCAGGGAAATCTCCTGATCCTTCAGATAGGCGGTATGTTCATCGGCATCCATCGTGAAGTCGCCCACCGTAAGACGGCGGCTGACGGCAATTTTTGCCCGACGAAGGAGGGCTCCGATCCGAAGAAACAGCTCCTCAAGATCCACCGGCTTTATCATATAGTCGTCCACACCCACACGGTAGCCCCTCTGCTTTGAGGCGAAGTCATCCCTTGCCGTCACAAACAGGATGGGAATGTCCTCTCCAAGGGAACGCAGGGTTTTTACGAATTCGAAACCGTCAATGCCGGGCATCATGATATCCGAGACGATCAGGTCAAACACCTTCTCATACATGGCGTCATAGGCTTCATCGGCACTCAGGCATCCGGTGGTCTCATATCCTCTTTGACTCAAAAACGAGCAGACCGTCCGGTTGAGATCGGCATCGTCTTCCACGACCAGAATCTGAAACATAAACAAACCTCCTTTGCTTTCTTTATTATAGCACGAAAATGTTTCGGTTTTGTTTACATTTGGATTTTTGGGGCAAGAAATACCAAACCTCCGCCTTTCTCATGGGTCATAGAGATAAGCGGAGGGGTTCTCATGGATCATTTGCTCTGACTTTTTCACAGAAGCTTACCCTGAATTTCTGAAAATCTCTATCCGTTTCCTCGTCTTAACCCTTCATGATCTTATCGCTGAGGGCAAAGATCCGGTCTGCGTACTTCTTTTTACGGGCAGACAGGATGCCTCTGAAAATGGGGTAATTCACAACCGCAATCATGAGTCCGACTGCGCCAATGACGATGCCGGGAATCATGGGGCTTTCGATGCCCAGCGTCGTGCCGATGTCGGTCATGACAAGGCTCATTCCGATGCCCATGACAATGGCACCCAGAATGCCGAAGACATAGGCAAATACATTGGCAGGACGCTTGACCTTGGCATCCAGCTCCTTCAGTTCGTCCAGTTCGGAATGGGTTTTCTCTGTGTACTGAGTGCGAATTTTCTGAATCAAAAATTCCTGATCGTTTCTGTTCATAACAACTCTCTCTTTCTTTCATTGGTTTTATGGGATTTCTCTTACGCCCCCAGAATACCCCTTTGATGTTTTTGAATGTTTTGAAAAATGTTTCTGCGATGTTAATTTTATGCTTTTCTGCCGCCGATATTCCGCCCGCAAAAAATCAGGATCGGTCTTTGACCGATCCTGATTTGGAATAGAATTTTACCACTTTGCTGTGTTGGTTTCGCTCCAGGGGATGTACTCTACAGAAACCAGAACAACGTCATCGGAGTTCAGCTCCTCGATTTCAATAACGGGTTCTTCGTATGTAAGTTTCGTTTCCTTCAATTTCATTCACTCCTTTATCAATCGGGATTATTCAGCGAGATAGGGATTCTGCATACTTGCATCTGCCATAACCTTCTGACCGTTGTCTCGGGTTACGTTCATTGTTACGGTTGTAAAACCGTCTTGAGGAATACCGGTAACCACGCATCCGAAGATACGGCATCCTTCAGCGGCAGTATAAACATTGCCGGCTGCCGATACTTCCTCGTAAAGTGCCATCGTCTGACCTGCGATCATTTCTTCACCGATCGTACGGATAACCGCCTTGACAACGTTTCCGTCCTCATCATAGAAGGTGATGGTCACAGTGTCGCCCGTTTGAACGGTGGTCTCATCGGTCGCAAGGATAAAGCGCATATCGAATTTTGCGTTGTCAGCCGCACGAGTACTTACAAATGCGGAAACACTGTCCGTAGCAAGGACGGGCTTCGTGGTGTCATACACTTCAAACTCGGAGAGCTTGATATAATCGGTCAGATTCTTCATGTAGAAACGGATGT
>JBJDZN010000030.1:0-36813 GCA_051868045.1 Eubacteriales bacterium | reverse complement strand
GCATCCCGCAGGGTCTGATTGAGTCCGGATGCCTTGGAAATTCCAATCAGAATCAGCAGGTACCCGATGAAATCGGGAAGAAAATCAATCAGAACGATGTTCGGATTCAGGAGAAAGAAGAGACCTGCCAGAATGCAGACATATGACATGAAAATACCCCTTTCAAAAACTCATAAATCATTATGTTTGCCGCTTTTGGAAATTTTTTTGAAGAGCTTTTCCAAAGGATTGTCGGGCAAAGTCAGATCCTCCTCGCCTTCGTAGCAGATCTGACGGTAGCAGGAGAAGATCAGGAAAAGATTGAAGAAGAACATTCCGTAGAAAAGAAGCATATAGACCAGTCCTGCGAATGAGTAGGCGGTGGCATGGCTTTCGACCAGAGACGGGACCAACAATTCCAGGGATTGCAGAATGATGGCGATCAGGTAGAGGCAGACCGAGAGAATCATACCGATGCGTCCCCGTCCGCAGAGTCTGGGCAGTTCCACGTCACGGGAGAGTTCGATGATGCCCTTCATCAGCCCGATGTGGAAAAAGAGAAGCAGGGCATTCTTGGCAAGCTCAGAATAAACCAGAAGGTCGGTGACAATCGCTCCTCCCACGGCAAACTGAGAGAGAATCTGCCCGGCAAGAGTGACGGCACCTACAGCAAAGAGGGGAATGCAGATGGATTTTGCCCGGCGGAACCCCATGCTGTAAGGGGTTAGTTTTCGAAGAGCCAGCCAGAAAAAGAGATAGCCCAGAAGATCCGGGAAGAAATCAATGTAACTGTTCCCGGCGGTGATCAGCATCAGATAGCCGTATAATAATAGACCGAATCCCATAATCGGATTCTCCTTTCGGATGAGAAAAGGGGGAACGGGTTGTCGCATTCACCATGCGGCAACCCGAAGAAGCTTGCTTTTGGCGAGTATCCTCCGCCGTTTTTTGCAAAATCAGCATAAAATGGCAACCGTTGGGTACAGAACTGCTGCGGGTTCCGACCCCGGAAAAGGATTATTCCTCGCTCTTGCCGATTCCGTGGCACTTTTTGTATTTCAGACCGCTTCCGCAGGGGCAGGGATCGTTGGGTCCCACCTTCTTGACAGAAACCTTGGGAGGTGCCTTGCGGACAGGCTGCGAGCCGGCAGCACTTTCACCGGTGATTTTAGCCACCTGAGTGCGCTTAACAGGCTGTTCCTGCTTGCGGACGGAAAGGATCATGCGGACGGTGTCCTGACGGATGTTGGCAATCATTTCGTCAAACATATCTGCACCGGCAATGCGGTACTCGTTCAGAGGATTTCTCTGAGCATAACCGCTGAGTCCGATGGAACTCTTCAGATCGTCCATGGCGTCAATGTGATCGGTCCAGTGACGGTCAACATTCTGAAGCAGAATCACACGCTCCACTTCACGCATCTGATCGCCGAACATTTCTTCCTTCTCGGCATAGATTTTGTCAGTACGGGCGTTCAGATCGTCAATGATGGACTGTGCAGTGACCTTCTCCAGTTGATCGTCATCGTATTTGAAGTCATCAGGAGTACACAGATAGCCGAAGAAGAAGGTGCGGATGTCGTCGAAGTTCCAATCCTTCTTGGATTCCCCTTGGCAGGCGGATTCCACCACCGTCTCGATGGTCTGACGGATCATGTTCACGATCTTGTCCTTCATGTCCATGCCGTCCAGAACCTCGCCGCGCTCCTTGTAGATCAGATTTCTCTGCTGGTTCATGACGTCGTCATAGGCAAGGACGTTTTTACGGTTGCTGAAGTTCTGATCCTCCAGACGCTTCTGGGCATCCTCGATGGAGTTTGCCAGGATCTTTGCACTGATGGGCTGGTCATCGGGCAGTCCGAGACGTTCGACAATGCCGGAAATGCGTTCGCTGCCGAAGAGACGGAGCAGATCGTCCTCAAGGGAAAGGTAGAAGCGGGATTCGCCGGGGTCACCCTGACGACCGGAACGACCGCGAAGCTGATTGTCGATTCGGCGGGATTCGTGACGCTCGGTACCGATGATGAACAGACCTCCTGCCTCGCAAACTCGCTTGGCTTCAGGCTCAATCTGCTTCTTGTACTTTTCGTACAGCTCACGGTAGACCGCTCTTGCGGCAAGAACCTCTTCAGATACCGACAGAGAGGAGCCGACAGCCAGACCGATGGTTTCCTCATCGTATTCCATACTGCGCATTTCCTTCTTGGCATAGAATTCGGCGTTGCCGCCCAACATAATGTCGGTGCCTCGACCTGCCATGTTGGTGGCGATGGTGACGGTGCCCAGCTTGCCTGCTTCGGCAACGATCTCCGCCTCACGCTCGTGGTACTTCGCATTCAGGACGGTGTGCTTGATGCCGTTCATCTTCAGCATTCTGGACAGAGTTTCCGATTTTTCAACGGAAGAGGTACCGATCAGGACGGGCTGTCCCTTTTCGAGACAGAGCTTGACCTGCTCGATGATGGCATTGTACTTGCCCTTGATGGATTTGTAGACCACATCGGTGTGATCAATACGGATCATGGGCTTGTTGGTGGGAATTTCCACCACGTCCAGATAGTAGATTTCCCGGAATTCGTCCTCCTCGGTCATGGCGGTACCGGTCATACCCGAGAGCTTGTTGTACATTCTGAAGTAGTTCTGGAAGGTGATGGTGGCAAGGGTCTTGTTTTCCTTTTCGATCTTGACGTGTTCCTTTGCCTCAACCGCCTGATGCAGACCGTTGGACCAGCGTCTGCCGGGCATGATACGACCGGTGAAGGTGTCCACGATCAGAACCTGATTGTCCTTGATCACATAGTCTACGTCCAGCTTGAATACGCCGTGGGCGTGAAGAGCCTGGCTGACATGGTGAGCGATGGTGGAATTTTCGGGATCGGAATAGTTGTCGATCTTGAAATACTCTTCGACCTTGGCGATGCCCTTTGCGGTCAGAACGGCGGTGCGCTTCTTTTCGTCCACGATGTAGTCGGCATCGGGATCCTCTTCGATCTCATCGGTAGCCTGCTTGTCATCCACCTCTTTGATGCGGAATGCCTTCATTTTGGATACCAGACGGTCGGTGATTTCGTACATTTCGGTGGATTTTTCGCCTTCGCCCGAAATGATCAGAGGCGTTCTCGCCTCGTCGATCAGGATGGAGTCCACCTCGTCCACGATGGCAAAGTGATGTCCTCTCTGAACGATGCCGTTCTTGTAGACGGCCATGTTGTCACGCAGATAGTCGAATCCGAACTCGTTGTTGGTGCCATAGGTGATGTCGGCGGCATAGGCTTTCTGCTTATCCGCCTTGGACTGGTCATGAAGGATCAGACCGGTGGAAAGCCCCATAAAGCCGTAGACTCTTCCCATCTCCTCTGCGCCAAGTCTTGCCAGGTACTCGTTGACGGTTACGACGTGGACGCCCTTACCGGAAAGGGCGTTCAGATAGGCGGGAAGGGTAGCGACCAGGGTTTTACCCTCACCGGTTTTCATCTCGGCAATTCTGCCCTGATGAAGAATGATTCCGCCGATGATCTGAACCCGGAAGGGACGCTTGCCGAGGACACGGTCGGCTGCCTCACGGACAGCAGCGAAGGCATCAGGCAGGATGTCGTCCAAAGTCTCGCCGGCGGCAAGTCTTTCCTTGAGGGCGGGCGTTACTGCACGGAGTTCTTCATCGGTCATATCGGCATATTTATCGGCAAGTGCCTCTACGGCATCCACCATCGGAGTAATGCGCTTGATTTCCTTGGCACTGCTGGTGCCAAACAGCTTTTTCACTAAACTCATAGTCAAAATACCTCTGATAAGTTTGATATACGCTCTGTTAAAGTATGATACACATTCTATTATACAATAATTCTTCCGAAAATACTAGCCCTAAAATGTAAAAATTCTTGCTTTTTTGAAAAAAATATGATAAAATAAGATTCAGGCTTTTACTTTATAAAAGCCACGGCAATTGCCACGGAGTTTCGGTTGGAAATTGCCGTTTCATCAAAGATAAGCAAGAGAGGGAACCGTACCTGGATATGAAGGAATTGAACATCGTACTGGTTGAACCGGAGATTCCCGAAAATACGGGCAATATCGCACGCACCTGCGCCGTGACGGGAGCAAGACTGCATTTGGTGCGTCCGCTGGGATTTTCCACCGACAGCCGCCACTTAAAAAGGGCGGGACTGGACTATTGGGATAAGCTGGATATCGTTTATTACGATAGTCTTGCCGATTTTATGGAGAAAAACGGGGATAAACCCCTGTATTTCTTCACCTCAAAGGGAACTCACCGTCATACAGACCCCATCTATCCGGATGGGTGCTATCTGATTTTCGGAAAGGAGACGGCGGGACTTCCCGAGTCCTTGCTGAAGGAGCATCCCGAAACCTGTGTCCGCATTCCCATGCGTAAAACCCTCAGATGTCTGAATCTGTCCAATTCAGTGGCGGTTGGCGTTTATGAGGTGCTTCGCCAGTGGGATTTTGAGGGAATGTGCGACAGGGGTGAGCCGGTCAGCTTTATGTGGGAGGACTGACGGCAGATACGGACCGTCGGTAAAGACCGAATCCGTCCGATTTGACACCATAACGATAGCGGGGCTTCATGAGAAAGCCCCGTTTCTTATTGATGATGTCCCAAAATCCGGCGAAGTCTTCCGATAACCCGGACCCAGAGCCACCGGATGGGTCGGATTGCCACCCAAAATCGGGCATAAATCTTGTTCGGGAGGCTTTTGCGGACATCAATGAACCGATCGCCTTTGTAATAGCCTGCCAGAACGGCGAAGATCATGTCGTCCCGCACGCCCTTTTCGGGATCCACCTGACCGTCGCCGCAGCAGATGTAGGAATCTTTCTTGACCGACAGAATCCGATGGAGGACGTACTGCCCGTTGTCCCGCTGATAGAAGGGAACATCGTATTTGCGAAGCCTCTGTCCCTGCGGCTTTGGCAGGAGCAGAACGGGATTCCGGTGATGGCGGAGCATGGGACGCATACTGGTTCCGCCGGGGGTGAAGACGATTCGTCCCTCCTTTTCCAGCATCTCCTGATAGCTGATCTTATTCATCGAGAATGCTGTATTTACGAAGAGAGGCAAGGAACTTCTCCACATCCGCTCTTGCCGTGGCTTCGTCAATCTGATAACTGTCCAGAATCAGCTTGACCAGCGTATCGGTGTCTGCTCCCTTTTCCAGAGCGGTCCAGAGGAGTTTGCCGGAGCCGTTTAAGGTAATGGTTCCGTTGAATTTATCGGCAGCCGCTCCGACTGCCAGGACAACCTCACTGCCGGCGATGGTTTTGCGTACAAATCCTTCTTTGATTTTCATGGGATTTTCCTTTCGTATTTTTCGTATTTCGTCGATTTTATTATGATGTTGTATTGCCGCTCATGGCATTGTAGCAGACAAACGCCGCCTCTGGCTCCATGTTGCAGGCAAGACGCCAGATCGGAACCTTATCAAGGACGATATTCAGAAGGTCCACCGTTTTGGAGAGAAGTCCGGCATCCTTGGGACGGTAGATCTGAGTCAGGATGGAGGGAATCTCGTCTGCGGGATTGACGGGACGGATGACGTTCTGCTCCCCTCTGCCGAGAATGCAGATTCCTTTCAGAGGGACGACCCGGTTTTCGCTGAGATTGTGTTTGCCGCACCACGGGGTGCCGCAGGCATAAACTTTGCCGTCGAGAATCCGCAGAATCGGTTTGTCGTCGTTGACGGGGGTGACACCGGTCAGATTCTCTCGCCAGATTCTGGCATGGGTGCTTTTGCCCGTGCCGCTGGGGGCAGTGAAGGCATAGGCGAATCCGTCCTTTTCCACCACCGATGCGTGCATGAGAAATCCGTCAAAATCCAGGATTTTGCTGCACAAAAGGCGGTAGATCGCCAGATATTCACTGTAAATCGGGTGAAAATTCAGTCCGCTTGCCGCCTCTTTTTGACGCTCGGCGTCAAGGTAGTCCTGATCAAAGTCGATGACCAGGTCGACGGGACGGGAATCGTCCGGTTCGGACCGATATTTTTCGATCTGCGCAGAAAGAAGGGGATTTTCCCGCAGAATCTGAATGCGAAGCCCTGCAATGGACAGATCAAACATCTTTTGTGTCTCCTTTGTCATGTTCACCTCATTATAGCCCATTCTGTCTGAAAATGCAAGTCCTTTTCGAAAAAAAGCATAAAAATCACAGATTTCGCTGTTCTATTCCTGCTTTAAAAGGGACAGCAGAGCGTCGGTATGCTCCGCCTCAAACAGGAAGACTGCTTTCGATTCTCCGATTCGGAGATAGGTGTATTCATCGCTCTCCCCAAGCCCGAAGGTCAGGAGAATTTCCTCATTCCCGCAGTCGATCCGGCAGAGGATGGGTTCGTCCAGACCGTAACTGCTGTCATGATCGGCTCCCAACTCCAGAATCCTTGTCGGTGTCAGGGAGGCAAGGCAGGCAAACAGATCGGAATTCTCTTCCGCTTCAAGCATTACCGACTCACCGGAAGGGAAGGTGAAGATTGCCTGAGCCATCGCCGATCGGTCGGGCAGAGTGGGACAGGTGAAAAAGGTTTCTTCTGACAGCTCAAGGGCAAGATAGAAATCGGTGTCCATAAGATAGACGTGGGGATCCCCGACGATTTCGAAATAATAACCGCCGCCGTAGCTGCTGTATGCCCCGAAATGGAACTCGACCTGCTCTCCGTCGCAGACCATGAGAAGCGTGCGCACGGGAGCGTCCAGACCGTACTCAGCCGCCTCGTCAGGCTCTTCCAGCACCCGGATAGCCGTCAGGGTTTCGTAGAGGGAAAGGACGGATTCGACGGCACTTTCCTGAACGGGAAGGGCAGGATCCTGTACATAGGTCCATACCGACTGTATTTTTCGAAAGGAATAGGTGGTCCCCTCCGATTTGATCCGCAGATAACTGACATCGTCGGCGTGGTAATAGCCGATCAGCTTCTGAATCTCGGTATCGGTGTCCCCGCCATCGGGAAAATCGGCATCTGTGCGAAGGATATGCACTGCCCAGAAAACAATCAGAAGGAGCAGGCAGGCGGATGCCAGAATGATCGGAACCCGTAGATTCTTCCAAATGCCCTTCATGACCTGTGCCTTCTTTTCAGATTGACGGCGATTCCGATGACGAAAACGGCGATCGGGACAAGAACCACCAGAATGACGGTCCAGAAGATCGCCTGTGCCGTGTTGATGACCAGCGAATCCTCCACCATTGCTTTGGAGGCGATGGAGAGGGAGTCGGGCTTGTTGCAGATTTTCTCCAGCAGAGCCACGATATAGACATAGTTTCCGCCGGCGACGGTGCTGTTGATTTCACTGCTCAGAAAGTAAGAGGAAGAGATCCAGACGATATGGGAGGAATCGGTGGTGGCAAGAACGCCCATGTTGTAGCAGCCGGTTCCGTCGGTGCTGTCGGTGCTGTCGGTACTGCCGGTGCCGTCCCCCGAGGTTTCCCCCTCTGCCAGCAGATGCAGCCTGCCCGACTCCGAGGTCCGGAAGAGGGAAACATAGGCAATCGGTCGGTCGGGGATCTCTTCGCTGTCCTCAGGGAAAAAGATGGGATGGGCATCCACGAATGCGGCGGCATAGGAGCCAAGCCCCAGATAGGAGGCGGCAGAATCGGTATTCGCCAGAATCAGATCCTCATAGGAAAGATAGCTGTCGGCATTTGATTCGTAGAGATAGCCGTAGCTTCCGCTAAGTCCGTAATTTGAAAGAAGTCTGCTGAGATTATCCAACTCCACCGCCCGATAGTCGGTGATCAGCATGAGATTTCCGCCCTTTTCCAGATAGTCGGATAAAAGTTCCAGCTCCCGATCCGAAAGATCGGTGGCGGGGGCATGGATCAGAATGCAGTCGGCATCCTCGGGAACTGAGGCAGATGCCCCCAGGGTCAGTTCTTTCACCTCCATGTTGTCCATGGAGAGGGCGGAAAGCAGACCGTCCGGGAGTTCATATTCCCCGTGGGAGCCGAGGGTATAGACGGTGGGCAAAGAGTCGGAGGTCACATAGTCCACGGCGGAGACGATGGCATTTTCACCGGAGAAAAGCTGTTCATAGCTGTAAAGACCTGCCGTGAAGTAGGCGGAATAGTTGGTCAGCAGGGTATAGAAGTCGCTGTAGGTGTACTCCCCGAGGGAGGTCTGATTTTGTTCGTCGTAAACCGAGAACAGATAGAGATCGTAGTTCATCAGCACCTTGTATCGCTTGTCTGAACTGACGATTAGCGAATTATCGGGCAGATCGGTATCGCTGTAGTTTGCGATCACTCCGGGATGAACGGCAGGGTCCACGGTCAGAACGTTCAGGCGGTCGGAGCATTCGTCAACCCGCTCCAGAAAGCTCATCAGGGTAGGGTCCTCCTGTCCGGCTACGGCGACAAGACGGACGGTGATGTCCTCCTCCACCGAGGTCAGATAGTCCTTTGACACGTCGGACAGTTCGGTGACCTTTTTGGTGGTCAGGTCGCTTTTTCGGATGGAGGCAGGCAACAGCCCGATGAGAAGATAGACCAGCACCGCCAGAACAATTGCCAGCGTCGCCGTCAGAAGGGACAGGGTTCCCAGTCGGATCTGATGCCCGGTCCTCACCGATTTGGGTAATTTCTGCATAACGATTCTCCTGTTCATCAGGACCAACGCCGTTTTTCCAGCGAAAGTACGGTAAAGTAGGTAAACAGACAGAT
The DNA here is from genome assembly GCA_051868045.1 of Eubacteriales bacterium. Classification (GTDB taxonomy): domain Bacteria; phylum Bacillota; class Clostridia; order Oscillospirales; family CAG-272; genus CAKSQF01. The sequence goes on along the minus strand of JBJDZN010000030.1, from coordinate 28,163 downwards.
CAGCGAAAGAAAGTAAACGATTCCCTGAAGATCAAACAGTCCGTAGGTGACGAAATCGGCAAGCTGTCCGGTGACTGACAGAGCCGTGAAAATCCGGGCACATAACCCCTCCATAAGGGTTCCGCCGAAGACCAGCAGGGCGATATTAACCCCTTCCAGCAGACAGACGGAAAGACAGAAGACGTTCAGACTCCGGGTTACCCGCCAGGCAATCAGTCCCAGCAGGAGAATCAGCACACTGAGGATCAGAAAAGACCCGATGGCGGTGGTGGGCAGGAGAAGAATCAGGTCGGGGAGAAAGTAGATAATCAGCATGGCTCCGAAGGTAGTCAAGGCGCAGACCAGAATGTTCTCCGACAGGGAGGACAGGAACAGTCCGATTGCCACCAGCGCACACCCGCACAGGAAGAAGGCGAGGGTAGCGCAGACAGAGGCAAGCAGATTGATCGACCCGTAGAAGGACAGAACGATGACGGCGGCAAACCCCAGAAGTTGTCCCAGACCGGTCAGAGTGATCATGGCAAGATATTTTCCCAGTACCAGATGATAGGACTTCATCGGAAGGGTTCGCAGAAGCAGATCGGTTTTCTGCCGCCTCTCCTCTGCAAAGCCCTTGAGGGATAGAAGGGGGACAGACAGCAGAAAGACAAAAGAGGTATAACCGTAGGACAGTTCAATGGAGGATGCGGCACCGAACAGGCAGATGACGGCGGTGAACAGTCCGGCAAACAGCAGATAGAATGCCAGATAGACATAGCCGAACAGGCTTGAAAAATAGGAGCGAAGCTCCCTTTTGTAGATGGCGAACATGGAATTGGACACTGCCTTTCCTTAGGATTCTTGAGGATTCTTGTGGCTTGCATAAAGAGAATCGGGGACGGTCGCCGAAGATGCGGGTAAAATGCGCCCGATTTTGCCCCGATGAAATTTGTCAGGAGCGGAACAGGGGACGGTAGTCGTCTCCGTCGTCCTCGTCCGACTCCCCGTCGGCATCGCTTTGGGACTTTTCGGTGTCGGCAAGAAGCGAAATCCTCTGTTTTGATTTCGATTTTGACGCTGTTTTGTCGGGCATCTGCGTCTCTTTTGCCTTCTTTTTAACGGGATTTTTCGGTTTTTCGTCCTTCTTTTCGGTGATGCTTAAGAAGATGTCCTCCAGTGTGGTCTGACGGTAGCCCATGGACAGGATGGCTTTGTGGGCGGATGCAAATGCGAAGAAAACCGCCTCCCGGATGTCCTGCTTGTCCGAGCAGGTTACCCGGATGTGACATTCCCGACCCTCTGCCGTATAGGTTGCCTGACCGATTCCACGGACGTTTTGCAAAATTTCCTTTGCCTTCTCCGCAGGGGCGGCGACGGTCAGCTCCAGAATCCCTCTTGCGGGATGCTTTCGCAGTAACGCATCCAGACTGTCGTCAGCAACCAGCTTGCCTTCGGACAAAATCAGAATCCGGTCGCAGACCTCGGTGATCTCGGACAGAATGTGACTGGAAAGAATCACGGTGTGATCTTTTCCCAAGGAGAGAATCAGTTTTCTCAGCTCCAGTACCTGTCCGGGGTCCAGCCCGACGGTGGGCTCGTCCAGAATCAGAATGGGGGGATCGCCCACCATCGCCTGGGCAATGCCGACCCTCTGCCGATAGCCCTTGGACAGGGAGGAGATCAGCTTACGCTCGACGGAGAGGGTGTTGGTGGCGTTCAGTGCCCTTCTGACAGCAAGGGGACGGTCCTTTCCGGAAATTCCCCGTGCCTCGGCAACAAAAGAAAGAACTTCGGCAGGGGTCAGCTCAGGATAGAGAGGAGGCAACTCAGGCAGATAGCCTATGCAGGCTTTTGCCGCCTCAGGCTCGGTCAGCAGATCGTGTCCGCAGACCGTAACGGTACCGTCGGTCGCCGCCAAAGCCCCGGTCAGCAGATTCAGCGTGGTGGTCTTGCCTGCACCGTTTCGTCCAAGCAGTCCATAGATGTGTCCTTTTTCGATGGTGAAGCTGATGTTGTCAACGGCGGCAACCTCCGCCGTGTACCGCTTGGTCAGATTACAAACCTCAATCAAGCCCCGAATCCCCCTCATGATGTGAATTTCAGAATCCCTTTCATTATAGCAGACAAATCCCCTGTGGGCTATGAATATTTTGTGAATTTTTCCCCTATATCGGCAGAAAAAGAAAAAAATCTTACATTTCTCTTTAAAGGCTCTTGAAAATTCCGGAGAAAAGCGGTATAATGAATCCGGATATGCTTGCCGCCCGGTTATCGTCTGTGATCCGGCAAGCCAACCTTCAAATCGAGTCGAAATCGAATGGATAACGAAAGGATAATTTGATATGAAACGCTATCCGACCCGCCTTCTGGCGTTTGCGCTTGTGTTTGCCACGCTTTTTTGCTTGCTTGCATCCTGCGGCAAAAAGGAGGAGGAACCTGCCCAACCCCTGGAAACCGTCACCTTTCTGAAAGACGGAGCCAGTGAGTACACCATCATTTACGGCGACTCCACCAATGAACGGAATAAGGGTGCAGGAGTTGCCGCCTACAGTCTGTCGGCTGCCATCCAGGAGACCACCGGAGTGGTGATACCCGTGGAATCCAACATTGCCAAGGACGAAAGCGCAACCGGCGGCAAGGAGATTCTGATCGGAATGACCGAAAGAAGCCAGTCAATTGAACTGCTGGGTGGACTGCGGGTAAACGATTATTTGATCGCAGTGTCTGGCGATAAACTGGTGATCGGCGGCGGCTCTGCCGAAAAGACCGCCGAGGCAGTAAAGAAGTTCATTCAGCTCTACTTTTCACAGACTCAAACCAACCTGATTCTGGCAGCCGATTATCGCTATGAGAAGTATGCCGATTATGCGGTTTCGTCCCTGACCCTTAACGGAAAGGAACTGTCCGAATTCTCCGTGATTTATGCAAGCGGGAACGAGGCATCCGCAAGACGGCTTGCCTTTGGTCTTGAGAGTCTGTACGGCTATACCCTGCCGGTCAGCCCTGACAGCGTTACGGAGACGGAATGCGAGATTTTGGTGGGTAATACCAAACGTTCCCAAAGCACGCAGAACACCGATACAAACGGCTATCTGATCAGGCAGGAGGGCAGTAAGCTCGTGATTGCAGGATCGGATGAGAACTCGGTGGGAAGCGGCGTCTACGCCTTCTTGTCCTATCTGCAATCATCGGGTTCCGACCTGTCCCTGGACGGATATCATCAAAGCGGAGCTTTCACTGCTGCGGCAACCCTTAAGATCATGGATCTGAATCTGACCCTCAGCGGCTATGCCGAAAATGCGGTTGTCAACCGCTATCCCCGCCTTTACAGCCTGATTTCTTCCTACAGTCCGGACATTCTCTGCCTGCAGGAGGTATCGGGAACCACATGGTATGACTGCATCACCAACGGATATGGGGAGACTCCCGCTCTGACTGACCGTTATGCCTTTGTGGGTACCCCCAGAAACGGCAGTGAACCCAATTATGAGGCAGCACTGACGGGCGCATACGATGCCATTCTGTATAATCCGTCGGTTTATCGGCTGGAGGACAGCGGAACCTTCTGGCTGTCCGATACGCCGACTGTCCCTTCGGTTGGCTGGGATGGAAGAACCCGTGCCATCTGTACATGGGCAAAGCTCACCGATCTGCAAAGCGGCAGTGTTTTCGTGGTTATGAACACCCAACTGGATTCCTACGGCAGTAATGCTCCTCAGAACGGCATGAATCTGATCTGCCGGAAGGCGGCAGAATTTGACTGCCCTGTGATCCTTTGCGGCGATCTGGTGTCCAATGACACCGGGAAGCCTTATCAGGCGGCAATTTCGGCGGGATTTCTGGACAGTGCCGCAGTGGCAGTGACCGCCGAAGGTGTGGGCGGTACGCTCAATAACTACGGAACCTCGGCAGAGTCCGCAAAAGCCAGCGATTTTATCTTTGCCTCAGTCGGCAATACCCGCATCGGCAGTTATCGGGTTATCCGTGATCTGATCGACGAAGGGTATGTGTCCAGCCACTGGGCAATCCTTGCGGAAATCGAAATCTGAGATCATACGGATACCAAAACCGATAAAGAAAGAAGGGACGGCAGAATGCGCTACAGCCATACGGTTCGTGGGACATTTATAAGCCGTCCCAACCGTTTTATTGCCATCTGTCAGGTGGAAGGCAGAGAGACGGTTTGCCATGTGAAAAATACCGGACGCTGTCGGGAACTTCTGGTTCCCGGTGCCACGGTGATTCTGGTACCGGCGGAAAACCCCGCAAGAAAGACCCCTTATGATCTGGTGGCGGTCTATAAAGGCAGTCGCCTGCTCAATATGGACTCCCAGATTCCCAACCGTGCGGCAGAAGAATTCCTGCCCACCCTCTTTCCCGGCGAACTTCAGATTTTCCCGGAGCGGGGATACCGAAATTCCCGGTTCGATTTCTGCCTGATTCACGAGGGCAGGGAGTGCTATCTGGAGGTCAAGGGCGTTACACTGGAGGAAAACGGTATCTTTCGTTTTCCCGATGCCCCCACCGAAAGGGGAGTCAAGCATATCCGGGAACTGATCGCTGCCAAACGGGAAGGGTACGGTGCCTATCTGCTCTTCGTGATTCAGATGGAGGGGGCAGTGGAGCTTCGTCCCAATGAGAAAACCGATCCCGTTTTTGCCGCCGCCCTGCGGGATGCCGCACGGGAAGGCGTCGGGATTCTCGCCTACGACTGTACCGTTACCGAGGACTCCATGTCTCTGCGAATGCCGGTGAAAGTTGTGCTTTGATCAAATTTTTTCAGCCATTCCCGGATTTTTTCGAAAAAACTCTTGACAAACCGGGAATCCTATGCTAAAATAACACAAAAGCGTTGATGGGAAAAAGTAGCCCGGAGCCTTCCTTACAGAGAGTCGCAGCAGGTGTGAGTGCGGCAGGAAGACCGGAGGAAAGAACATCCCTGAGCAGCCGACCGAAAGCGAAAACGCCGGTAGATTCGGACGCAGGCGGAGCGTTACAGCCGCAGGACATAAGATCGGGACTGTCCCGAAGGCGTTGCCAATGAGTTGAAGCCTTTTTGTGTCTATAAGCAGAGCCGATATAAGGCTAATTTGGGTGGTACCGCGGAAGCTGTCTTTCGTCCCATGGATGGGATGAGACAGCGATTTTTTTATGCAAAGTTTTCCCTGAAAGGATGGATTTATCATGGAAAAACGAACCAAATACTGCGGTGAATTCCGTGAAACCGACGTGAATACCCTAGCCGTTGCCTGCGGTTGGGTGCTGACCAAGCGGGACATGGGCGGCGTGATTTTTCTCGATCTGCGGGATCGGGAGGGAACCCTTCAGGTGGTGCTGGATCAGAGTCTTCTGCCTGCCTTAGACTTTTCCGTGGGGGAGAATCTGAGACCCCAGTCGGTGATCTCGGTCAAAGGCATTGTCCGGATGCGCTCTGCCGACACCTATAACCCCAAGATTGCCACCGGAACGGTGGAGCTTGCGGCAGAGTCGCTGACCCTGCTGTCTGCCGCCGATCCTTTACCCTTTACCCCTGACGACGGCGTAAATGTCCGAGAGGATCTGCGGCTGAAATATCGCTATCTGGACCTTCGCCGTCCGAAGATGCTTCACAATCTGCGGTATCGGGATCAGATTCAGTTGGCGGCAAGGACCTTCCTCTCCGAGCATGGATTTATCGAGGTCGAGACGCCCATGCTGTGCAAATCCACTCCCGAAGGAGCCAGAGACTATCTGGTTCCCAGCCGTGTTCATCCCGGATCCTTCTACGCCCTGCCTCAGTCGCCTCAGATATATAAACAGCTTCTGATGGTGGGCGGTGTGGATAAATATTACCAGATCGCCAGATGTTTCCGTGACGAGGATCTGCGTGCGGACCGCCAGCCCGAGTTTACTCAGGTGGATATTGAGATGTCCTTCGTGGGTCAGGAGGAGGTTCTTCGGACGGTGGAGGAGCTGCTCAAAACCATCTTCTATAAGATGAAGGGAATCCGACTTACCGACCCCTTCCCCCGCATCACATGGACCGAGGCGATGGATGTCTACGGTTCGGATAAACCCGACCTGCGTTTCGGTCTGCCCATTGTGGACCTGACCGATCTTGCGGGAAAGGGTTCCTTTTCGGTCTTTCGCAAGGTGGTGGATGCCGGCGGCGTGGTCCGGGGTATCCGGGTACCCGGCGGTGCAAAATTCACCCGTACCGAGATCGAAATGCTGACCGAAAAGGCACTGGGCTACGGTGCCAAGGGAATGGCATGGATTCTGATCCGTCCCGACGGATCGGTAAACTCCATTCTGGAGAAATATTTCACCGAGGCGGAGTTTGCAAAGATTCTGGAGCGAACCGGATGCGGGGCAGGGGATTTTCTTCTGTTCTGCGCCGATAAGCTGGACGTTGTCCGCAGAACCCTGGGAGGACTGCGGCTGGATATTGCCGAGCTGTTCGGACTGCGGAAGAAGGATGAGTATCGGTTCCTGATCGTCACTGATTTTCCTCAGTTTGAGTGGTCGGAGGAAGAGGGACGCTACCTGGCAACCCATCATCCCTTCACGATGCCCTACGAGGAGGATCTGCCCTATCTGTTTTCCGATCCCGGCAGGGTCAGGGCGCAGGCGTACGATTTTGTTTTAAACGGCGTAGAACTGGGTTCGGGATCGGTGAGGATTCACGATCAGCAGGTGCAGAAGACCATGTTCGAGGCACTGGGCTTTGATGATCAGACCATTGAGGATCGCTTCGGCTTCATGGTTCACGCCTTCCGGTACGGTACGCCTCCCCATGCAGGCTTTGCCTTCGGACTGGATCGGCTGACCATGCTTCTTTTGGGAGCCGACTCTCTCCGGGAGGTCATTGCCTTCCCGAAGATCAAGGATGCTTCCTGCCCCATGACCGACGCTCCTACTCCCGTGGATGCCTCCCAGCTGGAGGTTCTGAACCTTCTGCAGGCGCAGGCAGAAAAGACGGTGACAGAGCGCAGGCGGAAGGCAAAGGGCGGCATCGACATCGACCGCATTGCCGATCTGGCAAGACTGTCCCTGACTCCGGAGGAAAAGACCAAGGCGGCAGCCGATATGGAAGAGATGATTGCCTTCGCAGGACGCCTGTCCTCGGTGGACACGGCGGGAGTCGAGCCCATGACCCATGTAACCGAACGGTTCAATGTGTTCCGTGAGGATGAGCCGAAGAGTGAATATACTCGGGACCAGCTTTTGCAAAATGCCAAAACCAGAACCGACGAGGCCATCTATGTGCCCCGGGTGGTTGAGTGAGAAAGAGGGTGAATTTTGTGAGCGAAATGAAGATTACTTCCATGACCCTGTTTGAACTTTCGGATCAGATTCGGAAAAAAACACTGTCCTCGGCGGAAATCACCGATGCCTATCTGAAAAAGATTGCCGAAACCGATGAAAAAATCGGTGCCTATCTGACCGTTTGCGCCGACTCTGCCCGCAAAACGGCAGAAAAATGCGATAAAGAGACTTCAAAAGGCAGACTTTGGGGGATTCCTGTGGGAATCAAGGACAATATCTGCACAAAGGGAGTCAGAACTACCTGCGCCTCCGGAATGCTTGAGGATTTCGTCCCCGTTTATGACGCCGGCGCATGGACGAAACTGGAAAATTCAGGTGCCGTTCTGCTTGGAAAGCTGAACATGGATGAATTCGCCATGGGTTCCTCCACCGAAAACAGCTATTTTCATCCCACCCATAACCCCCATGATCCGGAGCGGGTCCCCGGCGGTTCGTCGGGCGGTTCTGCGGCGGCAGTTGCGGCAGAGCTGGCACCCTATACGCTGGGTTCCGATACCGGCGGATCGGTGCGTCAGCCGGCGGCATTCTGCGGCGTGGTTGGCATGAAGCCCACCTACGGCAGTGTGTCAAGAAACGGGCTGATTGCCTTTGCCTCCTCGCTGGATCAGATCGGACCCATCACCAAGGACGTCCGGGACAATGCTCTGGTTCTGGATGCTATCCGGGGTCACGATCCCATGGATTCCACCTCGGTGAACGCCGATGCACCCTCCGCCCTGTCCGGACTTGAAAAGGGCGTCAGGGGACTGAAGATCGCTCTGCCCAAGGAGTTTTTCGCCGAAGGCATCTCTCTCGATGTCAAGGAGTGCGTCCTTGCGGCGGCAAAGACCCTCGAGGGTCTTGGAGCAATCGTGGACTATGTTTCCATGCCCCTGCTGTCCGAGGCACTGCCTGCCTACTATATCCTGTCGGGTGCCGAGGCATCCTCCAATCTGGCAAGATTTGACGGCATCCGCTACGGCTACCGTACCGACGAATATCGGGACGTGGAGGAGCTGTATCGAAAATCCCGCAGTGAGGGATTCGGCAGAGAGGTCAAACGCCGCATTATGCTTGGCACCTTCGCTCTGTCCGCAGGGTATTACGATGCCTATTATAAAAAAGCCCTTCAGATGCGCCGCATGATCTCCGATCTGTACGGATCGGTCTTTAAGAACTTTGACCTGATTCTGTCCCCCACGGCTCCCACCATTGCTTATAAGCTGGGTGAGAAGACCGAGGACCCCATGGAAATGTATCTCGGCGACATTTATACCGTTCCCGTCAGCATTGCGGGACTTCCGGCACTGTCCGTTCCCTGCGGAAAGGGCAATATGGGAATGCCGGTGGGAATGCAGCTGATCGGCAGAGCCTTCGATGAGGCAACCATCTATCAGGCGGCATACGCCTATGAACAGTCCAAAGGAGGGGAAAGAAAATGAGCGTCAAAGACTTTGAAATGGTCATCGGACTGGAGGTTCACTGCGAACTTTCCACCAAAACCAAGATTTTCTGCTCCTGCCCCACAACCTACGGCGCACCGCCCAACACCCAGATCTGTCCGGTTTGCATGGGAATGCCCGGAACTCTTCCGGTGCTGAACCGCAAGGTGGTGGAATATGCCATCAAGGCGGGACTTGCCACCAACTGCACCATCAACCGCCGCTCCGGACAGGATCGGAAAAACTATTTCTATCCCGACCTGCCCAAGGCGTACCAGATTTCCCAGTATGATCTGCCCCTGTGCGAACACGGCTGGCTGGAAATCGGCGAAGGGGGAACGAAAAAGCGGATCGGCATCACCCGAATCCACATTGAGGAGGATGCAGGCAAGCTGATTCACGATGAAAAACTCGGCACGCTGATCGACTGCAATCGCTGCGGGGTTCCCTTGATCGAAATCGTTTCCGAACCCGACATCCGGTCGGCATCCGAGGCTGTGGGCTATCTGAAGAAGCTCCGCTCCCTGATTCTGTACACCGGCGTGTCCGACTGCAGGATGAATGAAGGTTCCATGCGCTGTGACGTGAACCTGTCGGTGAGAAAGATCGGCGAGACCGATCTCGGTACCCGTACCGAGATCAAGAACCTGAACTCCTTTTCCTCGGTGGAGCGGGCAATCGAATCGGAATTTTTGCGTCAGGTTGAAGAAATCGAGGCGGGGGGGCAGATCGTTCAGGAAACCCGCCGCTTCGATCAGGAAAGCGGCAGGACTTCCTCCATGCGCTCCAAGGAGAATGCCGACGATTATCGCTATTTCCCCGACCCCGACCTGCTGCCCATTCTGACCTCCGAGGAAAAGCTGAAATCCCTTTCCGACGAGCTTCCCATCATGCCCGACGTGCGCATGGAGCAGTATAAGGAACGCTATCAGTTGTCCGCCTACGATGCGGAGCTGATCACTGCCGATCCCGACCGTGCCGATTATTTCGCAAAAGCGGCAAAATTGACCCGATACCCCAAAACGGCGGCAAATCTGCTGATCGGTGAGCTGTCGGAGGGCGTGGGCAGACTTTCTGAAGAGCATCTTGCCAAACTGTGCGATCTGCTGGGGGACGGTGTGATCGGCAGTGCCACGGCGAAGAAGCTGATCCGGGAGCTGACCGAAACCGATGACGATCCCGCCCTGCTGGTGGAACAGCGGGGGCTGCGGCAGATCACCGACCGCCGTCTGCTGACCGAGCTGGCGCAGAAGGCGGTGTCCGAGAATCCCAAGGCAGTGCAGGATTTTGCCAGGGGAAAGAGTGCTGCCGTTATGTCGATTGTGGGCAAGGTTATGTCGGCAACCGGCGGCAGAGCCGATCCGGTGCTGACAAGTGCAATTGTCGGTGAGCTTTTCAGACAGGAACCGGAAAAGTAAATATATGTACAAAGGCAGTGGCAAAAGGTATCTTTTTGCCACTGTTCCTTTGTCTGCGAAGGCTCTCCCGTGATGTTGGGGACACAAGGAGCAAGGAGGGAGCATTCTTCTGTACAGGCAGTCCATTTTCAGCATTTTCATGGATGAATCCGGCAGTTTCCTTTTTTCCACACTGTTGTCATTTCCCGATTCCCGTAATATACTGTAAGCAGAGACCCAACTGATTGTAAAAGGTAGGACGAAAAGATCATGGATGAGTGTATCGGTTTGTGTGAGCTTAAAAAAGGGAAGAGCGGACGGGTGGTTTCCATCGGACTTTGCGAGGATATGCGCCGCCGTGTTCAGTGTCTGGGGCTGTCTCCCGGAACAGTGGTAACCTGTTATGCCTATGCGCCGGCAGGGGATCCGGGCGCATTCCGGATCCGGGGAACGACGATTGCCCTGCGCCGTCGGGATGCCGAGAGAATCCGGATTCTGCCACTTTGATAACATAAGCCCACAGCCCGGGTCCTAATGAAGAAAGGCGGGGTCATAGATCATATGACGACAGCGACGAGTGAGAAAAGGCAGATCCGGGTTGCCCTTGCGGGAAACCCAAATGTGGGCAAGAGTACGGTGTTCAACGCCCTGACCGGACTGCATCAGCATACGGGAAACTGGTCGGGGAAGACGGTTACTACCGCAAAAGGGGAGTTTTCATCGGAGGATGCCCGGTTTGAGATGATCGACCTACCGGGGACCTATTCCCTTTACGCCCACTCCGACGAGGAGAGGGCGGCAAGGGATTACATTTGTTTTGAGAACCCGGACAGAATCGTGATCGTGGCGGACGCCGGCGCACTGGAGCGGAATCTGAGCCTTGCCCTGAGCATCTGCGAATGCCGCCCCGGTGCGCTGCTGGTTCTCAATCTTTGGGATGAGGCGAAAAAAAACGGAATTTCGGTGGATGCGGATGCCCTGTCGGAAATCCTGGGCATTCCCGTAATTCCCGCCGTGGCAAGGGATAAGAGGGGAATCTCCGAGATTGTTACCACCCTTGGTCGAACCGATCCGGGAAAGCCCTATACCGTCCCCTATCCCTGCGCCGAAGAAGCCATTGCCATCGTGGAGGACACCCTTCGGGAGATCGGCAAATCGGAGAAATTCTGCCTTCGCTGGCTGGCAGTCAAACTGCTGGAAAATGAGTCGGTTATGGTCAGACGGATTGCCGAAGAGTGCGATTTTGAGGTCTGCGAGACCTTGGAGATTGACCGTGCCATTACCCGTGCCATTGCCGTTCTGGATGCCAAAGGCATCGACTTTGAGCATTTTTCCGACTATGTTGCTTCCTGCATGGTTTCCCATGCCGAGAAAATTGCGGCAATGACGGTGACGAAAGAGGAGGGCAGGGAGCGGAAACTGACCAGGGGTCTGGATCGGATACTGATCGGAAAGTACACGGCGGCTCCGACCCTGCTTTTAATGCTGGGGGGACTTCTGTGGATTTCCGCCGTGGGAGCCAACTACCCCAGTCAGTGGCTGTCCGCCCTTTTTGCCAAAATCGGCGAGGGACTGGCATGGCTGATGCGGGATTTCCCGTGGTGGATTCGTTCCCCCCTCTTGGATGGAATCTATCTGGTGGTGACCTGGGTGGTGTCGGTTATGCTTCCCCCGATGGCGATCTTTTTTCCCCTGTTTACCCTTGCCGAGGATTTCGGAATTCTGCCCCGGGTTGCCTTCGATCTGGATGCCGCCTTCCGACGGGCGGGAACCTGCGGCAAGCAGTCGCTGACCATGTGCATGGGAATCGGATGCAACTGCACGGGTATTATCGGCGCCCGTATCATTGACTCGAGCAGGGAAAAACTGATCGCCATTCTGACCAATGTTTTCGTGCCCTGTAACGGCAGACTCCCCCTGCTCATCGCCCTTGCCACCATGTTCTTCGCCATCGGCGGCACCTTCGGGATCTTCGCCGCTCTGCTGTCCTTCCTGATTGCCGCCGTCATCATGACGCTGGCGGTCTCCTTTTTGCTGTCCAAAACCGTCCTGCGGGGCGAAAAATCCTCCTTCGCTCTGGAACTGCCCCCCTACCGCCGCCCGAAAATCGGGGAGGTGCTGGTTCGGTCCATCTTGGATCGGACGGTTTTCGTCCTGCTTCGTTCACTGGAGGCAGCCGCTCCCGCAGGACTGCTGATCTGGCTTCTTGCCAACCTGTCCGTTGGCGGGACCACGATTCTCGGGTGTATCACCGGATTTCTGGATCCGGTAGGTGTCTTTCTGGGAATGGACGGTGTGATTCTGGTGGCATTTCTGTTGGGACTGCCCGCCAATGAAATCGTCCTGCCCATTATCCTCATGTGCTATCTGGGTAACGGGACCCTCACCGACTACGGGTCTCTGGAGGGACTGCGTACCCTTCTGGTGGAGAACGGCTGGACGGTGTGTACCGCTCTGTGTACCTCAGTCTTCTGCCTCTTTCATTTTCCCTGCGCTACGGCGATTCTGACCGTGGGGAAAGAGACCAAAAGCCTTCGGTATACCGTCCTGTCAGTTCTTCTTCCCACGGCGGTGGGAGTCATACTGTGCGCCCTGATCGCCGGACTGTTCCGTATTTTCGGCTGAAAGCAGCCCTATCCCCCCCATTGCAGACGGGAACTTTATGCCAAGAAGTCCCGTCTGCAGTTTTTTGCGTTCCTGAAAAAGACGCCCTCGTTTTTTTTGAAAAATCTGTTGACAATAACCCGAAACTGTGATAGAATAGAATATCAAATACATAGGAGGTTTTCTGAATTATGGAAACATTTATCAATAATCTGGTCAGTTGGTGCACCAGTTTCGGGTTTAAGTTGATTGCCGCTCTGGTCATTCTGATTGTGGGCTGGATCCTGACCGGCAAGCTGGTTAAGCTCATTCGCAGTGCCAAAAAGATGAACGAACTGGATCACACCGCCGCAAACTTTATCTCAAACGCAATCGGCATTGTTGTTAAGATCATTCTGGTGGTTATCGCCATCTCGCTTATGGGCGTTCCTATGGCTTCGGTCGTTACCGTGCTGGCAACCTCTGCCGCCGCCATCGGTCTGGCTCTTCAGGGCGGTCTGTCCAATATTGCAGGCGGCATCCTGATCATGATCTTCAAACCCTTCAAGCTGGGGGATTTCGTAATCTCTGACGGCGAGTCCGGCACCGTTACCGACATCAATATCTTCTATACCACCCTTCTGACCCCCGATAACAAGACGATTCGCCTTCCCAACGGCACCGTTGCCGGCGGTAAGGTCACCAACCTCTCCACCCAGCCTGTCCGCCGTGTGGATTTCGAGTTCATTGTCGAGTATGGAACCAATACCAACGGCGTGACCGCCCTGCTGAAGACCATCGGCGAGAAGCACGAGAAGGTTCTTTCCGATCCGTCCGTAACTGCCATGATTGGCGGCTACAACGAGAAGGGAATCTCGGTGTATCTGCGTGTCTGGTGCAAGGGTGCAGACTATTGGGATGTCTTCTTTGACATCAATAAGATCGTCAAGGAAGAGTTCGAGCGTTACGACGTTAAGTTCGCCGTTCCTCAGCTGGATGTCCATGTAGACGGAAACGAGAAGTAATTCAAAAACCGATAAAAACCGCATCCGATGGGCAATTGCACGGACAATCGCCGGAATCGGATGCGGATTTTTTGTTCTGACAGCAGTTTTTGGGAATGGTTGTTTGTGAGTCGGATTGATCAAAAAGTTCTCCATCCGACGGTTTCGGATGGAGAAAAATCGGATATTGGAATTTCGTCCCTTTATGCGTTGCGGATGACATCGCTCATGTCGTACATTCCGGCGGGTTTGCCGATGACAAATTCTGCCGCACGCAGGGCACCGTTGGCAAAGACAGAGCGGGAAAGGGCAGAGTGGGACAGGGTAATGACCTCGTTGGGTCCTCCGAAGATGACGCTGTGCTCGCCCACGATGGAGCCGGCACGGATGGAGTGGATGCCGATTTCCTTGGGGTCCCGCTTTTTGCGGACACTGTGGCGGTCATAGACATATTCGGCATCGAAGTCCACCGTGTCCCGGATTTCGTCGGCGATCATCAGTGCCGTTCCACTGGGGGCGTCCAGCTTCTGATTGTGATGCGCCTCCACGATCTCAATGTTGAAGTCCTCGCCAAGCAGTGCGGCTGCCTTCTTGGACAGCTCGATCAGCAGATTGATGCCCACCGACATGTTCCGGGAGAAAAAGACGGGAATCTTCTCGGATGCCGTCTTCATGAGAGCGGTTTCCTCCTCGGTGTGTCCCGTGGTGCAGATGACAGCGGGAACCTTGTGGGCAACGGCGTAATCCAGAATAGCGGGAAGTGCCGTGTGATGGGAAAAATCTACGATAACGTCGGGGGTTTCGGGGCAGTCCCCGATGCTTGTATAAATGGGGTAGGGCAGATCCGAGGCGGGGGCTACGTCCACGCCGCAGAGAAAGGAATATTTGTCGTTGCCCTTGGTCAGCTCATAGGTGGCTCTGCCCATGCGCCCACAGGCACCGCAGAAGAGAATTTTGATCATAAGAAATCAGCCTTTCATGATTTTATGGACTTTCATGCTTGTCCCCTTTTAGGCGAAACAGGAGCCGCCGGAAAAATACGGCGGCTGGGTAAAAGAGGAGTTCAGATGAGTTTCAAATCCCGCATACAGGAGAGCAGTTTTTCCTTGTTGGCAGGCTCCATCTCGCACAGAGGCAGACGGTACTCCTCAAGGCACTGACCCATGGCAGCAAGAGCCGCCTTAACGGGAACGGGGTTGACCTCACAGAAGAGGGCATTGCACAGGGGCAGGAGCTTGAGCTGAAGTGCCGCACTTTCCTTGACCTTTCCCTCAAACCACAGGGAACAGATTTCATGGGTTTCACGGGGCATGACGTTGGACAGAACCGAGATGACGCCCTTTCCGCCCAGTGCCAGAATGGGAACGATCTGGTCGTCGTTGCCGCTGTAAATGTTCAGATCCTCTCCGCAGAGAGCGGCAGTCTGGGCAATCTGGGAAATGTTGCCCGATGCCTCCTTGATGCCGGAGATGTTCTCGCATTTTGCCAGCTCTTTGGCAATGGCAGGGGTAATGTTGCATCCGGTACGGGAGGGAACGTTGTAAACAATAGCGGGACAGTCCACCGACTCGGCGACGGTGGTAAAATGGCGGATCAGACCCTTGGGTGTCGCCTTATTGTAATAGGGGGTCACCAGAAGCAGACCGTCCGCACCTGCCGCAGCAGCGTGCTTCGACAGCTCAACGGCATAGGCGGTATCGTTGCTGCCCGTTCCCGCAATGACGGGAATCCGGTGGGCAACCTTCTCAATGGTATATTCAATGCACATTCGATGCTCTTCATCGGATAGCGTGGAGCATTCACCGGTGGTGCCGCAGATAATGATGGCATCGGTGCCGCCTGCGATCTGCGCTTCAATAATCCGCCCCAGACAGTCGTAATCGACAACGCCGTCTTTGAAGGGGGTAATGATAGCAACGCCTGCGCCGGTGAAAATGGTTTTCTTACTCATTTTCTTTAACACTCTCTTTCAAAAAAATCAAAGGGGGATTGCAATTTTTGAAATCTTGTAGTATAATAGGGTAACGTCCGATAACAGCTCAGACGATACGAGGGCAATGCAAAAGGTCGCCCATTCCTATATTATCATATTTTTATCATTTTGTCAAGGAGTTTTTATGATTTCGAATGCAAAAACACAGACAAATCTGACGACTCACGATTTCTGGTACGATCTGCCCCAGGAGCTGATCGCACAGGAACCGACGAAGGAGCGGGACCTTGCCCGACTCATGATCTGTAATAGAAAAAGCGAAGAGCTTTCCCATACCGTCTTTCGGAACGTGATCGACTACTTAACCCCCGGCGACGTGCTGGTTCTCAACGATTCCAAGGTGATTCCCGCCCGAATACTGGGCATCAAAGCGGATACCGGCATACCCATGGAGGTGCTTCTGCTCCGTCAGCGGGAGCTGGACTCCTGGGAGGCACTGACCCGTCCCGGAAGACGGGCAAAGGTGGGAACGCAGATTCTCTTCGGAGAGGGACTGCTTACCGCTACCGTCACCGACGTGGTGGAGGACGGAAATCGGATTCTCCGTTTCGAATACGATCATACAAAGGACGACATTTACAGCCTTTTAGATAAGCTGGGCAAAATGCCCCTGCCGCCCTATATCACAAAACCCCTGGAGGATAACGATTCCTATCAAACGGTCTATGCCAATGAGAGGGGCAGTGCCGCCGCCCCCACCGCCGGACTGCATTTTACTGAGGAACTGCTTCAGAAAATTGAGGAAAAGGGTGTAAAGATCGCCAAAGTCATGCTTCATGTGGGACTCGGGACCTTCCGCCCCGTCAAGGAGGAGCAGATCACCGATCATATCATGCACAGCGAGTTTTTCCGGGTCACCCCGGAGGCGGCAGAGACCATCAACTCAGCCCGACAAAACGGCGGTCGGATTATCGCCGTAGGAACCACCTCCTGCCGGGTGTTGGAATCGGCATCCGATGAGAACGGCGTCGTCCATCCCATGACCGATGATACCAAAATTTTCATCTATCCCGGCTACACCTTCAAGGCGGTGGACGGACTGATCACCAATTTTCACCTGCCCGAATCGACCCTGCTGATGCTGGTGTCGGCATTTTCCTCCAGAGAGTTCATGCTGAAGGCATATGCCGAGGCAATCCGGGAAAGATACCGTTTCTTCAGCTTTGGGGATGCGATGCTGATACGATAAAAGATTTATCGTATCAGCAGGTGATAGGTAAGAGTGAAAAGTGAAGAGGTAATGAAGATTTTCGCCCGTGGCGAAAATCAACCTAACTTATTCACTATTCACTTTTACTTCTAACTTCCCGTACATTACGGGGATGCAATAATTATTCTGTGAGGGGAAAACCTATGAATTTTTCCAATTTGTCCGCTTTTCTGGACCACCTTGTAAACGAGATTGGAATACCGTCCTGTGATCTGACCCTGTGGCAGGATCACCGTGAAATCTACCGATATTCGGTCGGCTGGCAGTGCCGGGAGAAACAGGAACGGATCCGCAGGGATTCCACCTATTTTCTCTATTCCTGCTCCAAGCCCGTAACCTGTACCGCCGCCCTTCAGCTTTTTGAAAAGGGAAAGTTTTTGATGACCGATCCCCTGGCATCCTACCTGCCTGCATTCGGACAGATGCAGGTCAAGACAGACAATGGGATTGTCGCCGCAAAGCGGCAGATTCGTGTCATCGACCTGTTTACCATGTCGGCGGGACTGGACTATAACCTCAATACTCCTGCCGTCCTTGAGGTGAAGGAGCGCACTTTGGGACGTTGCCCCACAATCCAAATCGTGGATGCTCTTGCCAAATCTCCCCTGTCCTTTGAGCCCGGGACCGGATGGCAGTACAGCCTCTGTCACGATGTGCTGGCGGCACTGGTGGAAGCGGTGTCTGGCATGAGGTTTGCCGATTATGTGAAGAAAAACATCTTCGATCCCCTGGAAATGACCCATTCCTGCTATCACCTGACCGACGAAATAGCCGCAAAAATGCCCGAACAGACCCGCTATGATTTCGCAAGCAAAAAAGCAAGTCCCATCGGAAGGAAAAACGACTTTGTTCCGGGTCCCGACTACGATAGCGGCGGCGCAGGATTGATCTCAACGGTAGATGATATGATTCGCTTTGCCGATGCGCTGGCAAATCATGGTCTCGGAAAAAGCGGTGAGCGGATTCTTTCGCCACGGACGGTGGATCTCATGCGTACCAATGCACTGGATTCTGCCCGACTTGCCGATTTCAACTGGACTCAGATGGCAGGCTACGGCTACGGTCTGGGCGTTCGCACCATGATTGACCCAATAGGGGGCGGTGCTCTGTCCCCGGTGGGCGAATTCGGATGGGGCGGCGCAGCAGGCTCCTACCTGATGATTGATCCGGACAATCGACTGTGCGCATTCTATGCCCAGCATATGCTGGTGAACCTGGAGGATTATGTTCACCCTCGCCTGAGAAATCTGATATACGCCGGACTGGATTCCTGAAATATTGAGACAGAAATATGAGAAAGGATGGATTGTGTCATGAAACTGACGGTATATTTTGACTTTGTTTGCCCCTTTTGCTATCTTGGCAGGGAAAAGCTGAAGCGCATAACGGCAACTCATTCGGATGTGGTGCTTGACTATGTTCCCTTCGAACTGCGCCGACCTCCGGTACCTAAAACCGATCCCATGCACGACAGTGCCAAACTGGAGCGATTTGATCGGGTTCTGGCACCTGAGGCAAAGAGACTGGGGATTCCCATGAATCTGCCTTGGATTTCGCCCCATCCCTACACCACCCTTGCCATGTCGGGCTACCTGTATGCTAAGGATCATGGACTTGGTGCCGAGTACATTGACCGCACTTTCCATGCGTTCTACGTTGACGAGTCGGATATCGGTGAGCGTCCCGTCATCGAGCAGATTCTCGCCGATCTGGGACTGGAGCCTGCCATATTCGTAGAATTGGAGGCAGCCGGTGCCTATCTGCCCCGATTGGATGCCGGTAAGGAACGGGGAAGAGCCGTCGGTGTCAGAGGAATTCCGGCAGTGGAACTGGACGGCAGCCTCGTCGATCTGGACACCGTCGAAAGTACCCTTTCCGGAACCTGCGGCGAGGACGGATGCTCCTTCTGACAAGGGATAAAGAAAATCGGGTTACCGTATGGATGCGGTAACCCGATTTGTTGTTGTACCGCTTCTGTCCGATTCCGGACTTCATGCGGAAATGGGTGCGGCGATTGTGCCGTTCAGATTAACCTTTGATTCTTCTTCTGCGCCGGATGAAGAAGAATGCTGCGATTCCGGAGAGGGCTGCGGTAATTATGCTGAACAGAAGAGTCTGACTTCCGGTGGAGGGCGGATTGACGGCAATGGGATTCAGTCCGTCCATGGCTTTTTGCAGAGCATCTGCCGCATCGGCGATTTCCGATTCCGTTGCATCGGCGTCTGCAAGCACGGTTCTGGCATTTTCCAATGCCTGTTTGAAGGCATCTTTGCCATCGTCCATGTATTCGGAGAGATTCAGTGCCTCAGCCTTTTTGATAAGCTCCTCCAGTTCGGATTTGGCATCCGAGCGAATACTCAGCCGATGAATGGCGTCCATCAGATCGGAAAAGGCGCAGGTGATTTCTTCGGAAGAGGCATCATCGTCCATAAGGACTCCTTTGGCGGTGTCCAGCGCACGGTTGAAATCGGTGCGGACCGTCTCGGTGGTGGCGGCGTATTCGTCACCGTTTTTCAACTCTTCTGCAATTGCGATCAGCGTTTCCAATGCCGTTTTTCCGCTTCCGGTTTCAGAAGGCAGATTGTAGACTTCAACCTCGGAAAGCTGCAGACGGTAGCTGTTGTAATCGCTGAGCTTCGGGCGCAGACTGAGGGCATTGATGCGGACATACCTTGCTTCTTCAGTGAAAAATGCAATGGATTGCGGTCCGTATTCGGGAAGGGGAATATCCTCTTGGCTGTATACCGTGTGCCAGTTTTTACCGTCTGTCGACAGATCTACGGTCAGGCTGTCGGGGAAGCCGTAGCAAAGTCTCTGATCGTTTACCAGGGTGGCGGAGGGGTAAATGACCACATGGTTGACAGGCTGAGACTCGCCGAGATCAATGATCAGCCATTCACTGTGGTCGGATTCTGCCGAAGAACTGCTGGAGTAACCGGCATATTCACCGACCTGAGGGCTTTCGTTCTTTCGGTCGCCGTCGGTAACATTGGTAAGACTCCATCCCCATTCGCTTTCAATGTTGGACGATGCGGAAGGCTTTTTGCCCAGTGCCAGATTGGGGTACGCCGCAGAATCCAGCTGTGCGTCAGCAGACGCCAGGGTATCGTATGCCCGATCCAATACTACGTCGTCGCAGTCGAAATTGCCGACGGTCTGTTCGGCTTCCTCCAGTGCCATTGCAAAGGTTCTCCAGGCATCCTTTTGATAGTAGGGCTCCAGACGCATCCGCTTGCATTCGGAAATCAGATTCCGCAGTGCGATACGGCTGTCGCTTCCCACGACTGTGATCATCGTCGATTCCAGCGCATCGGTCGCTTCGTTGACCTGTTTCTGGGTTGCATTTTCGTCGTTCAGAACGGCTTTCGCAGCAGTGATGGCTTCGGTCAGCATAGCGTTTGCAGACTCGTAACCGGGATCGTCAAGATAGTCTTCTGCTCTGACGACAGCGTCCTCCAAAGCAGTGCGGTAGACGGTGGTCAGGTCGGATGCCGAAGTGAATTCATAGCTGCCGGATCCGACGGTAATGCAGAGTCTTCCGTCTTTCAGTTCAACCGAACGGATGCCATCGGCGGCAGCGGTGACGGTGATGCCGTCCAGCGTCACACCGTCAAGCTTGGCGGTGGGGAAGTAGATTTCGGATGTGGAACCGAAGGGAACGGTGATCTGCATAGTGACGCTGCCGTTCTCATTTCTTGTCCAGTTGGACACCAGCTCGCCCCGGACCGTCTGTACGCTGGTCTTTACATATTCCAGATCGCCGATAATTTCCGGAGAAATGACAAAGGTCTTGTAGCCGTCCCGGACATCCCGGATACCGGCGAGATAAGTATAATACCATTCTTCGTAAGTTCCGAGGAAGTAGTGATCGAAGGAACGGGTGGTGGCTTCCCACATTTCCCATGTGGATTTGGAATCGCTTTCCAGCCAATAGCCCCAGGAGGGATAGGTGGTCTGAGTGGCGATCCGATATGCCACATCCGCATACCCGTTGTCGCAGAGAACCGGCAGGATATACCGGGTTCCGACGCATCCGGTGTCCAGATGATAGCCCTTTTCCCTGATGTCCTTTACGAGGTTTTCCACAACGCCGGAGACAGACTCTTCGGGAACCAGTCCGAAGGCAAGGGGAACCAGATTGGAGGTCTGACGGTACTTTGTACGGGTACCGATCTGATTCCAGACGGTGGTTTCGTAAATCTGCTTGTCGGCGTTGTAGAATTTGTCGTTGAACGCTTCATAGATGCTTGCCATAGCGGAACGGTATTCGGCAGCATCATCAGGCTTGCCCAGCTCGTCGGCAAATTCTGCCATTGCGTCCAGCATTCCGTAGACAAAAGCGGTTCCCACAATGCCCGAACCCTCGGAGCTGTTTTCGTTGTAGCCAACATTGGGATTGGTGCCGCCGATGGGGGAAACCCAGTCGCCCAACTGATCGTCAAACCAAACCCATCCGTTCTGTTTGATCTCCCGGATGTCCCGAAGGGCGAAGGTCCGCATGGCGTCATACTGTTCTTCCGTGTAGAAATCGGTGCCGAAGTAGTTTTTTAGATCGGCAACGCCGTACACGAAGATGGTATTCCAGACGGCGGTATTGGCGATGCCCCAGTTGGCGGCAGGAACCATCTGCGGAACCATGCCGTAGATTTCCTGACCGTCCTCCATGACCTCGATGAAGCCGGGAAGGCAGGCTGCCATGTCAAAGGTAAACATCATGGAGGTCAGCGATACATTGGCGTCTCCCAGCCAACCGTTCTTTTCCAGCATGGGGTCGCAGTGCTCGCCCTGGAAGTTGTCGGTCATGGCAACCCGCATGCTTTCGTGCAGCCGATTGAACATGGCGTTGGAGCTTTCAAACTCCGAAATGACCTCCACATCGTTGGATACACGGTAAATTACGATGTTGTCGGCGGTGAGTTCGCCGTAGAAGCCGTCAATCTGAACATATTCGAAGCCTTTGTAGCTGAATTTCGGCTCATAGGACTCGTTTTGGCTGCCCGAACAGTAGTAAATATCCTGTTGGAAGTAGGCATGAGGGTACCAGCCGGACAGTTCGCCGTCGCTGCTTCCGTATTTGTGAACCGATCCGTCTTCATCCAGCTTCTGACCGTAGGTCAGGGTGATTTTGTCGCCTGCCTGTCCGTTGATGCCTGTCAGCAGAACCCATCCGGACACCATTTCGGGACTCTGAACCCGCCAGGATCCTTCGCCCAGCTTGACGATGGATTCGGGCTTGAAGGATGCCACCCGCTTTATGGGTGCCTTCATCTGTGCCTTGAGTTCACCGGTAGGTGCTGCCATTTCTACGGCATTTTCCCATGCGCTGTCGTCAAATCCCGCACAGTTGAAGCCGGGCAGTTCCCGTCTGGCGTCATAGACATCGCCGTAATACATACTGTTTGCCACAATGGGTCCGTCTCTGGTAGTGAGCCAGTCGGTGTCGGACAGAATGGTTCCAACCGTTCCGTCTTCATAGCGGATGTCCAGCCGGAAGATCAGCTTGGGATCGTCCCGCCATGCGGCGTTCTGCCAGTTCCAAACGCCGCCGATTTCGTTGTAGTAGCTGTTGCCCAACTCTACGCCGATGGCATTTTCGCCGCTTTGCAGCAGTGCGGTCACATCAAAGGTGCGGTAGTATACCGTAGCGTCGTATTGAGTGATGAAGGGGTTCAGAACGCTGTCGTCAACGGGCTTGCCGTTGAAGGTCAGATCAAAGAATCCGAGACCGCAGATGTAGGCATAGGCCTCCCTGACCGTCTTGTCTACCGTGAATTCCTTCCGCAGAAGGACGGCACTTCGGGAGCCTGCCGCCTTCAGAGTCACGCCGGTGCCCCAGGGACTCGATCCGAAGGAAACCGTTTGATCGGGGGCGGACCAGCCGCTGTCATCATAATCGGGATCTGTCCATCCGTCTTTCTCTGTTTCACAGACCTTCCAGCTGTTGTCGGTGATATAGCTGTCGCTGCTGCCGTCGGTATAGGTGATCTTCATGGAAGCCACCAGACCCGCATAGCCTACCGATGCGTTGGTCGCACGGATGGCGACGGTATTGGTGCCGGAGATCAAAAGATCGGTGCCGGTGTAATAACTGCCGTCCGACCAGGTGTCAATCGTACCGACCTCGGTCCCGTTCAGGTAAACGGAGGCGTTGTCGTCTGCGGTGTAGGCAAGCGTGAAGCGTTCAACCGTCTTTTCGGCGGCAGGAGTAAAGCTGAAGCGGAAGTATTGAGTTGACGCCGAGGCACCGCTGAAAGAAGCACCGTTTCTGCACCAGATCCAGTTTGCTCCCGACAGACCGATCTCGCAGTTTGTCTGCGGATATCCGATCCACTTGCCTTCCCAAGTGCTGTTCAAAAATCCGGTGGAAAAACGGCTGACTTCACTGGTGGTCATGCCGCTCTTGCGACTCCATACCGTCACTTTCCAGTAATATGCGGTGCAATCCGAGAGAGCGGGACCGCCATAGGGAACGCTCAGGGTGTCTGAGGAGCTGACCTTGCCCGAATCCCAGACGGTGCCTTTGCCGGACGCCGCATCCTCTCTGCTGTCCGCCAGAATAATCTGATAGGCACTCTGCTCGTCGTCCTTTTCACCGCCGGTAATCACCCAACTGAAAACCGGATTCTGATCGATGCCCAGAGGCTCGGTCAGCGAGCAGACTTTCAGATCGCCGACCCGGAGCGTCTGTGCTCCGTGTACCGGGCTTGCGGGAATTGTCACCGTGGAAATCAGCAGGGCGGCAGCCAAAAATCCGCCGAGAATATGTTTCCAATATTTTTTCATAACCGTATCTTCCTTTCGGTATTCAATATGATCTTCAGTTGTCTGACAGTCTCAGATCTGCCGTTCGATACAACAGCTCCAGCATGGCTGCGTCTACACGGTCCTGATCGGCTTCGGCACTTTCATATACCGCCTTTGCATCGTTCAGAGCGGCGGTGAAGGCATCCTTGCCGGTATCGGCGAAATTGTCGGGATTCAGTCCTTCGGCGTATTCGAGGACGAGTTTGAGGTCGGATTTGTCGGTATCGGGCAGGACGGGACTGTCCAGAAATTCGGTCAGATTCATCCGGGCTTTGTCTGCCGCATCCTGAAGGGCATCTTCCTCTTCATACACCAGGTAGGCGTCGGACAGCAGCTCGGCAAAGGTTCTTTGCTGTGAGGGGATTGCGTTCGAATATACCCCGTCTTCCTTCGCCTTTTCGGCTCTTGCAATGGCTTCACCCAGTGCCGTTTTGTCTGCCGCCTGTAAAACAGGCTGATTCAGAAACTCCTGCAAATCGACCGCCGCCTTGTCCACCTCGCTTTGCAGAGCTTCTTCGTTTTGATAAATCTGCTCCGCACTTTCCAGAAGGGCGGCAAAGGTCTTCTTCTCGGAAGGAATGGCACCCGAATAAACGCCAGACTCCTCTGCAATATGGGCAAGTTCAAGAACGCTTTCCAGCTCACTCTTGTCCACCGGATTTTTCTCAAATCGGGCGGTAAGCGTCTGATTGCCCGTTATGGTGAGGGTGTAAGCTGCATCCTCGCATACGATTATGCCGTCCGAAAGCCATCCGGTGAATTTCCAGCCTTCATTGGGAACCGCCGTCAGAGTCGTGACCTCGCCGACGGTAAGACCGTCGCATTTTCCCTCGATGATGCCTCCCGCCTCATCCGCTTCAACCGTGATCGTATACAGCGGGATCGGCTCTGTCCTGACAAATTTCACCGCATCCACAATGATGAACCAGTTGGCATTGTTTTCGATGCGCACCGACAGCGTTTCTCCCGCCTTGACTTCCATTTCGCCCAGCAGATTCCAGACGGCACCGTCGGTTTGCTGATTCTTCCGAACGGTTGTCTGATTCTCCCCGGAAATCAGGGTAAAGGGCGTGTCGGTTGCCCGGTTGAACAGTTCTGCCCACCATCCGTAAATCTGATAGAGCCCGTCCTCTTCTGCAACTATGGAGAAGGTGGCGGAGGCAGTGGCGTTTCCATCGCTTCCGGCGATCAGATTGTTGTACCAGAAGCCGCTTCCGAACCGTCCGGCAGCGCAGTCCCTGCTTTCGAATGCCCAGTAGTCTCCGGTGAAGACCGCTTCACTGTCGTCAAGAATGATGCCGTCTTCCAATGCAATCCGAATGCCGTCGGCAACCACGTATTCGTCGGCGTGATTGCCGAGAATGACGGTCAGCTGATCTCCCGCATTCAGCTTCAGCGATTGCAGATGGTTCCAGACGCCGCCGTTTTGCTCCTGATTGACGGTGACGGTCACCGACTCTTCGCCGTAGATCAGGGTGTAAGGCGCATTGGTTGCCCGGTTCTGGTGCATGGTCCACCGTGCGTCAATCCGATACCATCCGTCCTGCGGGATTTCGACCGTCCATGTGGCGGTAGCCGTGGAGGGTTCCGCCACCCCGCCGGCATACACAAAGTTGTCGCCCAGCCGCTCGTCCAGCTGATCGGTGGTATTCAACCCCCAGGGACCGCTGAGAATTGCGTCCTCGTTGTCCAGAATAATTTCGGTTTGAATAGGGGGGATTTCACTGTCGACGGATCCCTTAGCCGACAACGCCTGTGCGACGGGCGACGGCGTATTCGTTCCCTTGCTCAAACTGCCGTCTGTACGGCTTTCCGGAAGCTCGTTTGAGAGTGACAGCCCGACCGAGGCATGGGCAATCAGCAAACTGCACAAGATTCCCCCGACTGCCAAGGACATTTTCCAATTGCTTTTCATAAAAATTCTCCTTTCTGCTTTTTGAAGCGACCGATAAAAAATCAGCAGTGTGAAATCACGATTCACACTGCTGATTAAAAAATTGGTTTCAGAATCGCTTCCGCTGCCCTTAGTATAAGGGAAAAGTGCAGAATGCGCAAGGGTTAATTCACCCTATCTTGGGGGGTGATTCAACGGTATTTGCCTGTCGCCAGCGTCCGGGTGACATCCCGGTTTGTTCTTTGAACAGGCGGGCAAAGAATTTGGTATCCCGATAGCCCACCGCCTCCCCGATTTCCGATACGGAAAGATCGGTTTCGACCAACAGACGGCAAGCCTGCTTGATCCGGATTCTTTGCAGCATTCCGATGATGGTGGTACCGGTAATTGATTTGAACACCGCCCGGAAATAGTTGACGCTGAGATAGGCGCGTTCTGCCAGATCCTCGCAGGAAAGGGACTCCCGATAATGATTTTCCAGATAGCTGACGGTTTCCTGGACGATCCGCTTTTGATAGACCGCAGGATGCTGCTTTTGATGGGTGTCGGTTTTGTAGTAGCGAAAGATGAGGATCATCAGCTTGGTCAGATCGGACTTCAGAATCTGCATGAATCCGTTCTTTCGGTCGTCGTATTCCTGTTGCATTTCCCGAAGAAGACCGCTGATGGGGGTGCCGGACAGCCCTGACAGCCTCAGAAAATTCTGAGGGTCGTTGGGGTCCCGCAGGGAAAAGAACAGATAGTGATAGGCGACATCCAGAAAATCGCGGCAGCTGTCGGGCGACAATCCCAGCATTTCGGGCTGAAAGATACAGTTGGTCACCCGAAGAGGTCTGTCCGGATCCGCCTTGAAGGAATGAACGATCAGAGGATTGAATAAGAAGAGGTCGCCTTCGCTGATCGGCAGAACGGTGTCGCTGATAACCTGCTCCCCTGAACCGGCGTCAATGTAAGCGATCTCGATGAAATCGTCGTGGGTGTGGGCGGGATGGTAGCCTGTGATTTCCTCGGTCATCATGCGGATGTTCTCGTTTGCCCGGACATAAGACCGGAATGACAGCTTTTTGTATTCCAAAGATACCCCTCCCTTTCGTTATCTGCCCGCAACCGAGCCCAAACCGTACGCAAACGGATTTGGAAGAAGGTCGGATAAACGCCCCGTTGCCAAGTTACATAGATCATAACACAGAATCCCGCTTCTGTCAACACAAAAACGGGAAAACCGGGGGCGTTCGATGCCCAAAATTCATACCGGCAGGGCGGTTCGTGCGAACCGTTCTGCCGGCAGAGAATGAAAACCGATTTTAAAGCGAAGAACCGAAGTCGGAGACGATTGCCTGACCGGTAACGGCTCTGGACTCGTCGGAAGCCAGGAAGAGCAGAATGTTTGCCACGTCATCGGGCATACAAATGCCAACCGAAAGGTCGTTGTGCTTGCGCATGGCACCGAACATATCCATATCCATGTTCTGGGGATTCATGCCGGCGGTCATGGGTGTTGCGATAGAGCCGGGGCAGACGGCATTGCAACGGATCTTCTTGTTTGCCAGCAGCAGAGCCGTGTGCTTGGTGATGCCGATCAAAGCTGCTTTGGTGGAGACGTAAGCCGCTCCGCCGCCGCCGTTGATACCGGCAACCGAGGCAACGTTTACGATGGAACCGCCCTCGCCCATGACGGCAAGAGCCGCCTTAATGCACTGCATGGTGCCGATCTGGTTGATGGCGATGATCTTGGGAAGCTCGTCGTCCAGATACTTGTCCACTGCCTTCAGTCCGGTGTCCAGAACACCGGCGTTGTTGACCAGAATGTCAACCTTTCCGAAGGTCTCAACAGCCTTCGCAATCAGATTTTCACAGTCCTCTTTCTTGGAAATGTCGGTAGGAACCACCAGAACATTTCCGCCGGCAGCCTTGATTTTTTCTGCCACCTCTTCGAGAGCTGCCGCTCTGCGTGCGCTGATCACTACGTTTGCGCCCTCTGCCGCAAAAAGAAGTGCGGTTGCGGCACCTACGCCCGAATTACTGCCGGTAATGACGGCAGTCTTTCCTTGTAAACGATTCATTGGAAACCCCTCCTGATCTCTATTATTGGATAACTTAATTATAGCATACCGTCGGAAGGTTGTCAAGTTTTTGTCAGACATTTTTGTCCTCCCAATCGAAAAATCGGGAAAATGCACAATTTTGCCCGCCGTGCTTTGTGCAAGAGAACAAGGAGACTGGCATTGGATTTTTCTTTTTATAGATGCTTTTCAGACAGACGATCAGGAAAATTCAAACCGGAAGACGGTATCTGCATGGAAAAGCTCAAGACGCTGTTTCCTTCTGTTATGCCTGTATATGTAAAAATACCGCATCAGTCCGGCAAGACAAATGCGGTATTTTCTGGCCCACCCTGGGGGATTCGAACCCACGACCATCGGAATCGGAATCCGGTACTCTATCCGGGCTGAGCTAAGGGTGGAGATTGGATCGGAACGGTCAATTCATCCGACCACAAAGGATTATAGCATAAAAAAAGCCTTCTGTCAAGGTGGTCTGGCGAATTTTTTCGAAAATCTTTTCGACAA
>JBJDZN010000029.1:0-8650 GCA_051868045.1 Eubacteriales bacterium | reverse complement strand
CTATATCATACCAGAAATATCCGGATTGTCAAGGATTTTATCGTTTTATTAACAATTTATTAACACTTTTCCCGACAAAGACTTACCGGTGCTTGCATACTTTGCACGGCTATGACAGAAAATGAAGGATAGAATAAGGAGAGAAATTTTATCGCATTTTTCGCCGTTTTCATGAACACTGCACTATATCATTCGCCAGTCACAAAACATAAAAAACAGAGTCGATTGCACGATTTTTCGTGTTCTCGACTCTGTTTCATTTGATTTACGGAGTATTAAGTGTCAAACTCCCGACTAAGGATCAACCGTTTGCAGTGCAGGTGAAAGTATAGCTTCCGGAGAGGATGACGATGCAGGTTCTGCCGTCAACCGTAGTGACAGACTGAATGCTGTTCATGGAAGCATCCGGCGTTACGCCGCCCAGAGTGACGTCATAGCCTTCAGGGAAGTAAACAGTAGCGGTTGAACCGTAAGGAACGGTCAGATTCATGGTAATCGTGCCGTTTTCCTTGGTCCAGGAGGACTCCAGCGTGCCTCTGACGGTGTTCATTGTGCAGGTTACATAGGACAGATCGTCGAAGAAGTAAGGATCAACCGTATAGGTCTCGAAGCCGTTGGTTTCATCCTTTACGCCAGCCAAATGGCTGTAGAACCATTCGTCATAGGAACCGAGGAAGTAGTGACCCAGCGATCTTGCGGTGGTCTCCCACATTTCCCACAGAGAGGTGCTTCCCTGCTCCAGCATGAAGCCCCAGGAAGGATAAGTGGTCTGAGTTGCGATCCTATAAGCTACATCTGCATAGCCGTAGTCGCACAGAACAGGCAGGATCTCCTTTGCGCCAACGCATCCGGTATCCAGGTGGTAACCCTTTTCGATGATGTCATTGACCAGACTCTCGACAACCTTTTCAATCCGATCCTCGGGAACCAAACCAAAGGAAAGGGCAACCAGCTGAGAGGTCTGACGGAATGCGGTACGCTTAGGACCAATATTGCTCCAGTATCCGGTTTCATAGTAGCCTTTCTCGTTATAGAACGCTTCGTTGAAGGCTTCCTTGATGCTGGCGGCAGCATTCCGATAGGTCGTTGCATCTGTAGTTTCACCGACAAGCTCTGCCATCTTTGCCATGGAAGTGTACATCTTATAAAGATAAGCCGTTCCGACAATTGCAGAACCCTCGTTAGGAGACTCGGAATAGGGATCGTTCTGTCCGCCCATAGGAGATACCCAGTCGCCAAGCTGACCGTTGCCGCACAGCCATCCGGCACGCTGAATGGAACGCAGAATCTTGGTTGCGTATTTATCCATGGCACTGTACTGCTCCCGGACATACCAATCCATGCCGTAAACATCGTACAGTTCTTCAACTGCGAAGACGTACAGAGAGTTCCAGACATAGTGATCGGCTACGCCCCAATCGGCAGTAGGAACCATCTGGGGAACCAGACCGTACTGCTCATAGCAGTCTTCCATGATCTCAACAAAGTTGGGAAGGAAGTTGGACATATCGAAGTTATAGGTCAGGGACTGAAGCATAACGTTGCAGTCACCCAGCCAGCCGTTCTTTTCCCATACAGGGCAGTCGGTGGGCTTACCCTGAAGGTTGTTTTCGGTGGAAATCACCATCATATGGTGAAGAGCATTGATCAGTTCATTGGAGGTTTCGAAGGAACCGGTTACCTCAACATCATTGTTGACACGGTAGATCACGATATCCTCTTCCTTGAGCTCGCCGGGATAGTTCCAGATCTGGAAGTAGTTGAAGCCCTTATAGCTGAACTTGGGTTCAAAGGTTTCGCTTTCTCCGCCCTTGCAGATATAGGTATCGGTCATGATGTTGAACTCGCTCCACCAGCTGCCGCTGATGCCGTCAGAGCCGCCCATCTTGACAACCGAGCCGTTAGCGTTCAGTTTCTCGCTGTAAGTAATGGTAATGGTATCGCCGGCATTGGCACCGTTAACGGTGATTGCCGCCCAACCGGTCACATACTCGGGAACGGTAACCACATAGGAACCGTCAGACAGCTTCTTGATAGAGGAAGGAGCATAGGCGGAAGTACGGCGGATAGGATCCTCGATCTGGCAGATAAGCTCTCCTTCGGGAGCCGTTGCCTTGGAAGCCGCACTCCATGCGCTGTCGTTAAATCCTGCCTGATTCCAGCCATCCATTTCCTTTCTGGCATCGTAACGCTCGCCGTAGTAGATGCTGTTGAAAATGGTAGGACCGTCAGTGGTTCCCTTCCAACTGGTGTCGGTAACGATCAGATCTTCAGTTCCGTCGCTGTAACGGATCACCAGATTGAGAAGAACCTTGGGATCGTCTCTCCAGCTTGCACCCGGCCAGTTCCATACGCCGGACTGCTCGTTGTAGAAACTGTTGCCCAGTTCCACGCCGATGGCATTGCCGCCCTCAACAATCAGAGAGGTAACGTCAAAGGTACGGTAGAGAACGGTCTTATTATACTGAGTGTTGCAGGGGTTCAGCAGAGTGTCATCTGCAAGCGTGCCGTTGATGGTCAGCTCAAAATAACCCAGACCACAAATGTAAACCATCGCCTCGGTAACGGTCTTCGACACGGTGAACTCCTTACGGAGCATCTGTGCCGCACGGCTGTCGCCAAGAGAGAAGGTTGCCTGAGTTCCCCAGGGGCTGCCGCCATAGGTGACGACCTGAGTGGGGGTCTTCCAGCCGCTTTCATCATAGGATAGCTGTTGCCAGCCGTCAGAAGCGGTAGCGGACAGCTTCCAGTTGGTTCCGTCGGTGACGAGGGTCTCTTCGGTTCCGTCCACATAGACAACCACGAGTTTGGCAACCAGTCCTGCATATCCGGCAGAGGAGTTGGTGATCTTTGCCGCAAGGACATTCTCACCCTTAACCAGACTTGCGGTGACATTGACGATATTACCGGTCTTCCAGATGTCGGTCTGATTGGGAACCGAACAAACCGAGGTTCCGTTGACATAGAAATCGCCGTAATCGTCGGCAGTAAAGCAGAGGACTGCGTTGGCAATTTCCTTCTCAGCCGTGAAGTGACTGCGGAAGTAAAGGGTACCTGCCGGCAGACCGGAACCTGCAGAGGTGGTCATATTGGCACCGTTGTCCCAGATCCAGGATGCGCCGTCCACATCGGCAGCGATTTCGCTCTGAGCGGCAGCCGTGATAAACTCACCCTGCCAGTCGGTCTGCTCAAACATTCCGGTCTTCAGGACTGCCGGATTGCTGGTAACGCTGTCGCCGGACACATCCCAAGTAGTAACGGTCCAGTAATAGGTGGTCTTGGAGGTCAATGCGGTTTCGCCGCTGTAAGCCACGCTGTAATTCAGTGCGCTCTCAACCTTACCACTGTCCCAGATGTCTGCCTCGCCTGCCTTAGCCTTCTCCTCGGTAGAAGACAGCCTGATCCGGTAAGCAGTCTGGATTCCGCCGTAGGCTGTGGAAGATACGGTCCAGCTGAAGACGGGATTGGTATCAATGCCCAGTGCTGTCGAAGTGTTGTTTACCTTGAGGGAGGAAACACTGAGACCTCTCTCTGACGTGTTTGCTGTAGGATCCATAGATTCTCCTCCGGGTGTCGTCGTACTGCCGTCCGTTGTTGTGTCGACTGTCGTTCCGGGTGTCCTGTTACAGGAGACAGCCATAGCACCGACAGAGGTCAGCATTGCAGCAGACAGCAGAACCGACAGCAATCGTTTTGTAATCTGTTCGTTCTTCATGTCAATTCCCTTTCTTTTTAGATAGATTTGGTGAATTCAGATTCATTCACTTTATTGTACCATAGAACCGTCGGACAAGCAAGGACTCTATTTAACCGAATCAGGGACCGAATTTGACTTTTCATTCATGACTTGAAGTCGGAAGCTTTTGGCATCTCGGTGATACGCAGATCGGTGCATCCGTAGGGAATCATCCGCAGGCGAACAGGCTCCCCGACAGGATCGACAGAGGCGGGAATTCTTGCGCAGACATTGGGGTATCCCTCTTCTTCTCCCCAATCAATCTCGGAAAAATCAGCCTCTACACAGACAGGCGGATGGTCGGAAGAAAAGGGATAGTCCCCAATGCTTCCTTCGTCAACCTTGAAATCGGCGTCCGCAAAAGCATAATTCCATTTTGTCGTGGGATAAATTTCGTAGTCGCAGTAAGGGAATTTCCGCTCTACGCCATCGGATGCATATTCGTACTTCTTCTTTTTTCCGCCGATGGGAATTGCGTAGAACAGAGGACCGCACCGAAGGACATATCTGCCTTCGGGACGGGATACCAGTTCGGGCTCACAGACCAGCTCCAGCAGTACGTCGGTGCTTCCCTCCCAGGTTCGACTGAGACTCACAATGGTTCCCGGACGGCATTCCTGCCCATCCAGTCGGGCGGATTTGACAAAGGAAGGAATACGGACATCCAGCGCAAAAGTGACGGGACGGTCAACCGTTACGCAAATGCGTGCCTTTGCTTTGAAGGGATAGCTGCTGTCGGTCGTGATGCTGACCGGGACCTGATCCACCGTCGTTTTCAGAGCGGCAGGAACCGGAGAGGCAACCAGAACGGACCCATCGCCCTTCATAAAGGCGGTCAGGGCAAATTTGGGGAATCCCTGCCCCATGTTGGCGGTACAGCATCCGAAATTCGGCTCCAGACCGAACAGGTGGGATTCGGGTCCGTTGGTACCGAAAATGGGCTTGCCCTTGAAACGGATGCAGGCGATCTGATTGACCATCTGATCATATTGATGCGTCCACATATCGGGAGAGACGGTAGCGGGCAGATCGTTGAAGGTCAGGGTTTCCAACCGATCCAGCCAGATCGGATTGCCAGTTACCGCAAAATTCTGTTCATAGGAGTACATGGCCTCCACCACGCCGCAAAGCTCGGATCCCTGTATGGGAGAGGTCCCCATCAGGTTCTCATCGGAGGTGAAGTGACCCACTGCCGTCCCGTGGAAGGTCATGATCTGATCATACATCTGCTCGGTGATGGCTTCCGCCTCGGACAGAGCAGACTCGGAACTGCGCACACGGGATGCCAGCAGCTCGGATTTCAGTGCCATTGCCAGATTGACGCCATGGGTCTGGTAATTCCAGTCGGTATGGGGGATCTGATCCTTCCAATCGGCGAACAGCTCCTTATAGGAGGTTCCCTGAACGCAGAGAACATGGGCGAGATAGAGCAGCCAATCCTCAGGACGCCGTTCGTACAGCCAGTAGATGGGAATCAGACACTCAAACCATCTGGCACTTGCCCAGTTGAAGACGGTGTTCCCTCTGATATGGAGCATGAGGCTGTGAAGGGCCCGATAAACGGCATCCTCAATCCGCTCGTCTCCTGAGCAGTCGTAATAGACCACCAGCACCTTACAGATCAGGAAATGAGCCCACATATCGTAGTGCCAGCGATCCCGGTCATCACAGGGACAGATCCAGCCGTCCTCCCTCTGCCCTGCCAGAATGCCGTCAATGTAGCGTTTGGCGTCGGCGATCTTCTCCTTGTCGTCAAGAAGGTAGGCAAGGGGAATAAAGCCGTCCAGCCAATAGGGAACCCTTTCCCAACCGTCCCGATTGCCGCCGATCCAGCGACTGTCCCGGACATCGGGCCAGATCTTATGGAGATTTCCCACAAGTCCCTCCATTTCGATCTCCAGCTGGCGTCGAAGCCATCCGTTTGCCGTTATTTCCTTTGTGGTGTAGAATTGATATTTGTTTGGTCGAAGCATTTTTGTCAACCTCGCTTTCGGTTTTTGATTCGCTTGCAGTTTATCATATTTATTTTAAAATGTCAAGTATATCTGTCAAATTGACAAAGAATAATCCGAAAATTCATCTGATATTTATACCGTTTGTGCATACCGCAGCCGACAAAATGGGGCAGAAAAAGTTACGCAAAGAAAAGAACGGCGTTGTCAGAACCCCTATCTGTGCCAAAGCAGGACAATCATGCGGAAAAGGTTAAATTCTTTCATGATTTCATCATTTTATCGCATCCGCATCGGCAAGCCAAAGGGCGGCAGACGCATCGGAGGGCATCCGCCAGTCTCCACGGGGAGAAAGAGTAACCGTTCCGACCTTGGGACCGTCGGGCAGACAGGAACGCTTGAACTGCTGAGTAAAGAAACGTCTGATAAATATTTTCAGCCATTTCAGGATGGTTTTATCGTCATACACCCCGTTCCATGCGATCTTTGCCAGACGGAAAATCTTCGAGGGCTTATACCCGAAGCGAAGCAGGTAATAGAGGAAGAAATCGTGAAGATCGTAGGGTCCCACGATGTCCTCGGTCACCTGGGCAATCTGACCGTTCTCGTCCGGCGGGATCAGCTCAGGGGATACGGGGGTATCCAGAATGTCCAGAAGCACCCTTCTCTGCTCGGCATTATCGGTGGTATCGGCAAAATAAGAAACCAGATAACGAACCAGCGTCTTTGGAATGGAGGCGTTGACGGCATACATGGACATATGGTCGCCGTTGTAGGTTGCCCAACCCAGTGCCAGTTCGGAAAGATCACCGGTTCCGATGACGATTCCGCCGATCTTGTTGGCGAGGTCCATGAGTATCTGGGTCCGCTCCCTTGCCTGGGAATTCTCATAGGTCACATCAGTCTTGCCCGGATCCTGTCCGATGTCTCTGAAATGCACCGACACAGCATCCGAGATGGGGACGGTTTTGAAATCCACCCCCAGGGTCTCGCACAGACTCTCTGCATTGGATTTGGTACGGACGGTGGTTCCGAATCCCGGCATGGTGACGGCAAGGATCTCCTTGCGGTCACGACCCAGAAGATCATACGCCTTGACCGCAACCAACAGTGCCAGGGTGGAGTCAAGACCGCCGGAAATTCCGATGACCGACCGACATCCGATATGACGGATCCGTTTGGCAAGTCCCTGCGCCTGCATCATGACAATCGCAGAACAGCGATCCCGAAGGATGGTTCCGTCCGAAGGAACGAAGGGGCGGGGAGCGAT
Source organism: Eubacteriales bacterium (assembly GCA_051868045.1). Taxonomy (GTDB): domain Bacteria; phylum Bacillota; class Clostridia; order Oscillospirales; family CAG-272; genus CAKSQF01. The sequence continues at coordinate 1,692 of JBJDZN010000029.1, read as the reverse complement.
TTTACGGGTCAGGGTCGTCGTTTCAAGAGGCAGAGAGAATTCGGTTTCCGTCACCGCATTGCGGCAGTCGTTTTCATAGGTCGTCATTCTGGCACGCTCGGAGACAATGCGTTCAAGATCAATTTCGCTGACCGCCATGCCCTCCTCAAAGGGCTTGGATTCGGCAAGAAGGGTTCCGTTTTCTGCGATCAGATTGTGTGCCGAGAAAACCATATCGGTAGTGGACTCACCGTTTCCCGCATTGGCATAGACATAACCGGCAACGATGCGGGCGGAGTGAGCGGAGATCAGCTGTCTGCGGTATTCCGCCTTACCGATCAGTTCGTCCGATGCCGACAGATTCAGAATCAGGGTTGCCCCCTTGTCGGAAAGGGACACGGAAGGAGGACTTGTCACCCAGACATCCTCGCAGATCTCGATACCGATTTTCAGTTCGGGCAGCTCGCTGCAGCAAAAAATCTGATTGGTGCCGATATGGGTATTCAGCGTCTGTTCCACCGCATCGGACGGCTCCCACGGCGTAAAGTTCCGCCGTTCGTAAAATTCTCCATAGGAAGGAATATGGGTCTTGGGGACAAGTCCCAATATTTTGCCGGAGCAGATCGCCGCCGCCACATTGTACAGTTTTGACTTATAAAGGCAGGGCAGTCCCACGGTAAAGAAAATGGGGAGATTTGCCGTCTCTGCGGCGATCTGCAAAAGAGCATCCTTCGCCCGATCTGCCAGCAATCGGGAGCCGAACAGATCCCCGCAGGTATATCCCGTGATGCAAAGTTCGGGAAGGCATAGAACCTTGATTCCCTGCTCCGATGCTTTTTTGACGCTGTCGATGATCTGCCGGGTATTGTATTCCACATCCGCCACCCGAAGATCGGGAGACAGGGCGGCAACCTTGATAAATCCGTGCTTCATAATCCTTGATTTCCTTTCTGTTCGAAAAAAGAAATAACGTGAAAACGCTTGACAAAATCCAAAATGTGTGATATACTGGAATAAGTATACGATTTTGAAGACATTTCAAAATTGTAACGATTTCCACGGTTATTATAACCCATATTTTCAGGTTTGTCAAGAACTGTGGAACAAATTCAGGAAACAAGAAGTAAAGACGGACGGAAAATGTCCGGCAAAAATCCGAAAGGTTGGTTTAATCATGGGCAAATCCTTTGCATCCGAAAACTACACCATGCTGTTCGATTTCTACGAGCTGACTATGGGCAACGGCTATTTCAACTGTGACAAAAAAGACACGATCTCCTATTTTGACGTCTTTTTCCGGGATATTCCCGACGGAGGCGGCTTCGCCATCGCCGCAGGACTGGAACAGATCGTGGAATACATCGAGAATCTGCACTTCACGGATGATGATATTGCTTTTCTTCGCACCAAAAACTGCTTTACCGAGGAATTTCTCGAATATCTGAAGGGATTCCATTTTACGGGTGACATCTGGGCGGTTCCCGAGGGGACTCCCATCTTCCCCAAGGAGCCGATTATCACCGTCCGTGCGCCTGCCATTGAGGCGCAGTTTATCGAGACCTTCCTGCTCCTGAACACCAACCATCAGTCGTTGATTGCCACCAAGACCAACAGGATTGTCCGTGCGGCAAAGGGTCGTCCCGTGTCCGAATTCGGCTCCCGCCGTGCTCAGGGTACCGCCGCCGCCATTCTGGGTGCCAGAGCCGCCTACAT
>JBJDZN010000028.1:0-8821 GCA_051868045.1 Eubacteriales bacterium | reverse complement strand
CAGAGTGTTGATAAACTATAAATTTCGAAAACCGCCAGCCAAGGAAAGGGGTTGGAGGTCTGGAGGAAGGGGAAAAACTTCGGCGTTTGAGATGGTTTTCCCCTTCCTCCAGTAGTTGCGTAAACTTTCTCGACAGGCTGAAAGGTTACATCAGCGTGTCTGATGCAACCTTTCCTGTCTATAACGCTCCGAAAATCAGGAAAATCAAAAATGCCAAGACAAGGAGTACCAGCAGGCAGGGCAAAACAACGGTCAGTCCTGCGGCAAGGAGGATGGCAAGCGTGTCCTTGAAGCCCGTTTTTTCGGACTCCATCCGCTCTGCAAACGCTTCTTCCTCTTTTTTGGTGGACTTTTTCAGGCGTCTCCGGATCATAGACTCACGCTTCCTTTTCGTCGGATACTCTTACCGATTTGGACTCCATTGCCGGAAGTTCAAAGAGATAATTGCCGTTCTCGTCAATTTTCTTCTCCGGGAAATGACAGCTTACGAAATGTCCCGGTTCGATTTCCCGCAAAGGCGGAGGAACACGCTCACATTTCTCGCACGCCATATAGCAACGGGTGTGAAACTTACATCCCGACGGCGGCATGATGGGGCTTGGAATATTGCCCTCCAGCAGAATCCGATCCTTGGTCAGGCTATCGGGATCGGTGGTGGGAATTGCCGACAGCAGGGCTACCGTATAGGGATGGCGGGGATCGCTGAACAGGGTCTCCGCATCCGCCAATTCTACCACATTACCCAGATACATGACACAGATTCGGTCGGAAATGTGTCGGACAACCGACAGATCGTGGGAAATAAACAGGTAGGTCAGCTTTTCCTTTACCTTCAGTTCCTGAAGCAGGTTGATGATCTGGGACTGAATGGAAACGTCCAGTGCAGAAACGCACTCGTCGCAGACAATGAATTTCGGATGCACTGCCAGTGCCCTCGCAATGGAGATCCGCTGACGCTGACCGCCCGAGAACTGATGGGGATAACGGTGAAGCATATACTCCTGAAGTCCGCATTCGACCATGGTGTTGACGATATGATTGCGAAGCAAAGGAGAGCCGTGCTTATAGAATTTGTGAGTAACCAAACCCTCTTCAATGATGTTAGCAATGGTAAATCTGGGGTTCAGACTGGAATAGGGGTCCTGGAAGATGATCTGCAAATCCTTGCGGAGCAGACGCATCTCATGATACTTGAGTCGGGACAGGTCAACGCCCTCGTCCCGCATTGCCTCATACTTCCGGAACTCCTCGCTGTCAGCGTACCGGGAGCGAATCTGATCCAGTTCTGCTTCGGCAGATTGAACCTCGCCTGAAAGTGCGGCTATCTTTTCAGAAATCCCTGAAATTTTGCCGTCCAGAGTAGCGATCTTTGATCGGATACTGTTGGGGTTCCCGGCATCCTTCAAAAGCTGAGAAAGATGGTCCCGATTCATCCTGAGATCGTCCCGACTGCTCTTCAATGCCTTCATTTTGCGATCCAGACGAAAGAGCTTCAGGAAGGCCGGAACAAATACGCCGGTATCCTCCACTGCGAAAAATCCGCCGATGATCTTAACGATATTGTCCAACGCCGTCTTCTGTTCGCATTTTGCCAGGTTATAATCCTGGAGCAGATAAAAATCCGCATTTTCTTCGCCGCCGACATCAGCGACCTTCTTTTCGTACCCGGCAACCTTCTCACAGCATTTATTATACTTTTTCCGATATTTCGGCAGATGTGTCAGGGTTTCGTTGACATAGTCAGGAGCCAGATCCTTCAGCGTCTTGCCGTAGTAGACGGTATTCCCCGCTGTCTGAGAATAAAGCTGAAGCAGCACTCTTCCCAGCGTGGATTTACCGCATCCTGACTCGCCGACGACCCCCAGCGTCTCGCCCTCATAGATGTCCAGCGAGATGTCCTCATTGGCTCTGACATACCGTCTCTTCTTCCGAAAAAACGAGGATTGGGCAACCGGAAAATACTTCTTAAGATTCGTGATGGACAGTAATTTTTTGGTGTTCGGCACCGGTTCTCACCTCCTTTTCGGGATAAAAGCATCTGATCTGCTGACCGCCTCCCACATCGACAAGTTCAGGCTCCTCTTCCTCACACTTTTGGGTGCAGTACTTGCATCTGGGTGCAAACTTGCATCCCTTGGGCAGAGCAAGCGGATGAGGAACAACGCCCGGAATGGGTTCCAACTTTTCGGTGAGATGGTCAATTCTGGGAATGGAGGACATCAGACCCTCGGTATAGGGATGGCTCATTTTGCAATTTGTGAAAATCAGTCTTGCCGATGCCTTCTCCACAACCTGTCCGCAGTACATGACAACCACATCGTCCGCCATCTCATTGATAACACCCAGATCATGGGTGATGAAAAGGATTGCCGTACCGTTTTCCCTTTGCAGATCGTTCATCAGTCGAAGAATCTGCGCCTGAATGGTCACGTCCAGTGCCGTAGTCGGCTCGTCTGCGATCAGAATCTTAGGCTTGCAGGCAAGTGCCATGGCGATCATGACCCTCTGCCGCATACCGCCCGACAGTTGGTGGGGATACTGCCGCATGACTGCCTCGGGATTGGGAATCTGTACCGAATACAGCATCTCCAGAACCTTCTTCTCTGCTTCCTTCTTATTCAGATGCTGATGGATAAGAAAGGGTTCTGCCAACTGCCTTTTGATGGTAAAAACAGGGTTCAGACTGGTCATAGGTTCCTGGAAAATGACCGAAATCTTATTCCCGCGGATGTCGCACATCTGTTGATCCGAAAGTTTGGTCAGATCCATTCCGTCAAACAGAATCTCGCCTTCGGCAATATATCCGTTGCTGTCCAGCAGTTTCAATATACTCATAGCGGAAACGGATTTACCCGAGCCGGATTCACCAACAATACCGATGGTATGACCGGGTTCCAGCTTATAGGAAACGCCGTTTACCGCCTTTACAATTCCCTTTCGGGTTTTGAAGTAGGTATGCAGATTTTTGACTTCAAGTAATGCCATATCTTTCTATCGCCTCCCTCTGCTTACTTTTCCTGATTGCTCTTGGGATCCAATACGTCCCGAAGGGCATCGCCGATGATATTTATGCTGATTGTGGCAATCGACAAGAAAATTGCGGGAAACAGCCACTGCCACCAATAGTTCTGGATGACAATGGAGTTATTGGCACCGTTCAGCATATTTCCCCAGGTGGGTCTGGGCTGCTGAACGCCGAATCCCAGATAGGACAGTGAGGACTCGGTCAGCAGACATCCCGCAAAATCCAGCGTCATGCTGACAAGAATAACCGAAATGATATTCGGAAGGATATGCCTGAAGGCAATCCTGCTTTCCTTCACCCCCATCGCCTTGGCAGAAATGACAAACTCCTTTTCTCTCTCCGCCAGTACCTGCCCTCGGATCATTCTGGCAAGTCCGGTCCAGGACAGAAGTCCCAGAATGACCATGATGATGAATATTCGGGTGGTCTCACTGATGGGGCGTGAGGTCAGCACATAGGACAGCATCATGGCAAAGGGCAGAAAGGGGATCGCCGAGAAAATCTCGGTGATTCTCATGAGCAGCATATCCACCCAACCGCCGAAATAGCCGGACACACATCCGATCACAACGGCAATAATCGAGGACACGATAACCGCTACCGCACCGATGGTCATGGTCATCTTACCGCCGTGAATCAGACGGGTCAGAATATCACGTCCCAGCGAATCGGTGCCGAACAGATACCCTCTCAGTCCGCAGCTATCCATCAGTTTTCCGTCAGCGTCCACCAGATAAGTCTGGTATGCGCCGGCATACACCGCAGCACAGGATTTTCCGCTTAAGTCGCACTGACCTTTATCGTCAGAACCCCATGCGTATGCCTTACCGGCATCTGATATGCCGACAAAATGGGATGCGCCTGCGTCCAGCGAAATCAATTTTTCACCGTCAGGAAGGCGGACCACTTCATCCTCTCCGTATCGGGCTGCGCCCTGAATCAGAACCTCGCCGTCATCCAGAAGAATGGCAAAGCAGTCATTGGTTGCGGCAATGTCCACCACCGTCTTTCCCTGAAGATAGGTCATCATCGGAACCAATCCGCTGACAGAAGAGAGCGCATACTCTCGATTGAAGGCACCGCCGGGCATGGCAATGGTTCCATCCTCCATCAAGAGCAGCGCATAATAGTTACTGAGGGCAACCTTCCTGACATTGGTGTATTTGCCTGCTTCACTGTCGCTGACCACATCTTTCAGGTTCAGACAGGCATTGGTATTCCCCCACATATAGACCTTCCCATCCAGCACCAGTGCAGTTACCTGATAACCGCAGACAAGCTGACGGATCTTGGAGGGATCGTCGATTGTCCCCTCGATCAGTTCAACGGGCATCTCCTGAATGGGATCATCGGGATTTCCGGTGGAGTAACCGTACTGTCCACGGGTATGATTCCCCCAACCGACGACCTTACCGTCGGTGGTGATGGCAATGACATGGTTGGTTCCGGCGGAAGCCATCAGAACGTTTCCCTCCTGAATTTCATCGGGAAACTCAGCGTAATTATCGCCGGAAAGGGCATCCTTGCTGAATCCCCAGATATACAGGTTGTTGTCCTCGCTGACTCCCACGGTGAAATTGGAAAATCCGTTGATGTCGGCAATCTGACGCTTGAGCGCAGACGGTACCGAACGCATGGACATATTGGGGGCAATATTTTTTTGATTGGCATCGGTAAATGCCAGATCCATCGGCATAAAGAGGGGTCCGATAAAGACCAGCAGAAACATACCGATCAGAAGGATCAGTGCTGCAACTGCCAATTTGCGGCGAAAGAAGCCCTGCACTGCCAGTCTGGTGGTGCTTTCCAGCTTCTCAGCAGCGAAAATGTCAACATCCGCCAGTTCTTTACTGCCGCCCATGACCATTCTGCGAATCCAGCGACCCGGCGTCGAAAAAACTCCTGCCTTCTTTTTCTTATTTTCATTTTGTACAGACATTTGATCGCCCCCTTACTTGTTGACACGGATACGGGGATCCACGAATCCATAGGCAATATCCACAATCAGATTGCCGGTCAGTGAAATCAGGATATAGAACATCTGCAATGCGAGAACGACCTCATTATCACTGTTGGTAAGGGCTGTATAGTATACCCTGCCGATACCGTTCAAGGCAAAAATGTTCTCAATCATCAGCGATCCGGAGAAAATTCCCAAAAACCAGCCGATAACCAGCGTTATGATGGGAATCAGGGCATTCCGCCATGCGTGGGAGTAAATGACAACCTTTTCCCGAAGACCCTTGGCTCTCGCCGTCCGGATACAGTCCAGCGACAGCGCATCAATCATGGATGCACGAACGTAACGGGTCATGCCGCCCAATGAGCAGAAGGTCATGACGATCAAAGGCAGTGCCAGATGATACATCAGGTCCCAGAACCGTCTTGCCTCCGACCAATCGTCGCTTCCCGCCGTTCTCATGCCCGAAACCGGGAACCATCCCAGCACCACGGAGAACAGCCAGATGAAGACAATCGCTATGATAAAGGTCGGTAAGCTGTATCCCACAATGGTACCCACATGTATTCCGATGTCCCGTTTGCTTCCCCGTTTGACGGCACAGAAGATGCCCATCGGGATGGTTATCCCCAGTGCCAGAATCGTGGCAAAAACATTGATGAAGATGGTATTCTTCATAGGTTCCGCCAGAATTTCGGACACCGGTCTTCCGTATTGGGTGGAATCACCGAGATTTCCCTGCAGAAGTCCGTTGAAGGTTCCGTCGTAATAGGGGTAAATACCCATCCAACGACCGTACCTCTGTAAAATATTGCCGTCCGTTCCGTATTTTCTCTGCCAGTACAGATAGCGTTCATCGTAATCAAGCTGACCCTTGCTGACTTTGACCTCTTCTTTTGCAGTTGTCGCAGCTTTATCCACAGGGAGCATATTATAGATGAAGAACATCGCCATTGACAGAATAAAGAAGACGACTATGATATACAAAAGTCGTTTCAGAATATATTTTGCCATAAGTGTACCGTTCCTTTCCTCATTTGCCCCGAAAATTCAAAAAATGTATATGGCGTTTTTCAAAGCAAATTTTTTTTGCACAGACGCAACAGACCGCCGATCCCGATCTGCGCCTCCGGATCGGACCTGCGCCTGCTTTTCAATCCGTTTCTTTTGGATTACCCGGATTGTCCTGCTTATTTGACGAAGGTTCTCCGAGCAGAGGGCACGGTCTTCGAGAGGTTTTTCTCAAAAACCCTGCTCTCCGCTCGGATAGAGACAATTGCAGGAACAGCACATGGTGCCGTTCCTGCAAATTGTTTTGCCAATCAACCTGTTTTGTCAGGTCTTTCTGCTGAACAGACAATCAATTACTGGTAATTCTCCCAGAAATCCGCCTCGTCCATAACATAGCAGATGGAGTAGTACTCATAGTAATTGGGATTGATGGACCAGTTGAAGTCATAGGAGTATGCAGCGGAGGTGAAGCCTGTTGCGAAGTTAATGGCATTCAGTCTGGGAGTGCCGCTGTATCCGTTATCAGGGTCACGGGAATATTCGCCGTAAAGACCGGTAATGAAATCTACGGAAGTATAGGTGATATACATACCGATTTCGGTAGTGGACGCAGGATTCTGTTGCCAGGAGGTCAGAAGCAGGTCGGTTACCGTATTGGGCTGAGTGCCGAACCAGTTGATGACAAGAGGCATATAGTATGCGCCGTCAATCTTCACGGTCTGATACTTGCCGTCGGTGGATGCAAAGTGCAGATTGTCAACAGTCAACTCATAGCCGGACAGCTTCTTATAACGAACGGCGTCCCTGGATGCGTCAAAGGGCTGACCCTGTGCATTGTAGATCCATCCGCCTTCCTGAAGAACACGGATCGCATTTGTGGTACTGTAGGTATACTGATTTAAATTGATGGTATCCTTGACAGCCTGAAATGCGGAGAAGCCCTCATAGTAAGGACCGTGAACAACCGAGCCGTAGCCGCCGGTGAAGGTCTGAGCAAAGGAAGGACGGTTGATGGTGTACATAATTGCCTGACGAACCTCTACGAATGAGGAAGGTCCGAAGTCGGCACGGAAGCCCAGCTTACCGTACCCTGCTCTGTCGTAGTGTGTTTCAGCATACTTGCCGTTGCCTTCGCTGACAACCTGCAGCGCAGCTACCGTATCTTCAGCACCGGTAATGCCGGCAATAACGTCAATCTCACCGTTCTTGAACATATCCATCTGAGTTTCGGATACGACCTTGACATAGGAGATGGTTTCGATAGATGGCTTTCCTCTGGCATCGTCGCCGGCATAGTTGGGGTTGATCTTCAGGGTCGCAATCTTGGAAGAATTGTCATAGTTTGCTACCGTGTAAGGACCGGAGTAAGGAAGACCGGAATTCCATTTCAGATTCGCAACGATCTGAGCGGCAACCTTATAAGAAGTCTTACCGTCAACCTCCTCGGTTGCATAGAAACTGTCGGAAAGTCCGCAGGACTTGGTTTCCTCATCGACTATGATCTCGCCGTCGCCAAGGTAAAGCGCCAGAGGATCGGGAGAATAAGACGCATAAATCATGGTATAGTAGTAGTCGGCGTAGTCTGCGGTAAAGGTTACGGAAAAGGTATAATCGTCAAGGAGTTTGATACCCTCGAAATAGACCTTATCGCCGGTTCCGTCATATGCGCTGAAAGCATCAAAGCCGACTAACTGCAGACCGGCGTTTCCGGATCCGCCTGCCTCAACCGCAACAGGAGTACTGTTGGAAAGGATCCCTGCAATATAGTTCTTTGCGGTAATGTCAGAACCGTCGCTGAACTTCAGCCCACTCTTGATCCTGATGGTATAGGTCAGGGTACCGTCCTCGTTGATGACAGAGGTAGGCTCGCTTTCCAGAGCCATCATATTCCACTTATAAGCACCGGCAGAATCGGACTGAACGGTAGCATGACCGGAAGTCAGGCTCTGGATATCCAGGTCGGAGGATGCCGGGGAAGACTTGCCCCAGCCGGAATTACGGAATGCTCCGGAAAGTTCGGTAACGCTTCCCAAAATAACCGAGTTGGACTCGCCCTTCTTAACGCTAGCTGCAACGATGGCATCTATGGGTCCCCAGTAAGGCGTGGTTACGAAGTTCTCGATCTTTGCATTATACAGATCGAAGTACTGGTTGGAGTAAAGCGGAACCTCCGGAACCAGGTAGTTCCATCTCTGAATGTACAGCCTCCACCATTCATTGTAGACGTCTTCAGAGGTCTGATACTTGGTGCTTCCCTCGGGAACCTGGGTATTGTATACCATTGCCATGGACAAGAAGTCCATACCGCACTCGTAAGTCTTTCCGTCCACGGTTACGGTTGCAAGACCGGTTTCCGGATCCTCTGTCACCATGTCAATGGTGACCTTGCTTCCGATCATATCATAGACAGAAGTATAGTCGGAGTGTGTAACGACATCAGCATCGTCGATGGGCTGATAGTTCACTGCCGCATTCGTGCCGGGATCCTTTTTGGTACACGAAGCAGCCGTCAAAACGACGAGAAGCATTGCCATGAGAAGCGAAAGAATTCTGACTTTTCTCATTTTGGATTCCTCCCAAATAAAATTTATACACCGACACTCCGCAAAGAGCACGATACGGTTATTTTCGATATTCTCCCGTAAGTACCGATGTTTCAAGCCTCATCCAGTCTCTGAAAATCAACCCAAAGACCCTCGCTCTTTTGTTGATCATCATTTCCTGTCGGCTGAAACATTATACATGACAAATGACAAATTGTCAATAGTTTTAAATGAGTAATATTTGTTAGTCTAGGTTTATTTCGGAAATTAATCATTTTTTGC
>JBJDZN010000027.1:0-2308 GCA_051868045.1 Eubacteriales bacterium | reverse complement strand
CGGGATGGTTTCGTACCATCCCGATTTGTTTATCCGTAAAAATCTGACGCAGATTCACCCTTCCAAAAGGAGTGGGTGAATCTGCGTCAGATCTTCGTTTTACAGATTATATCCGATCTGCCTGCGAATCTCTTCCATGCACCGCAGCACTTTCTTTGCAAGTTCCCGGGAATGACTGTATCCCTGACTTCCCTGATCCTGATAATAGGACAGAAAATCCGAAAGTTCATGACACATTCCCTGTGGGAAGGTGGTCTCTCCGTGCAGGCAACGCACGGTTCCGTCTGCCGGATAGGTATACACATTCTGAAGACGGGACAGATTTTGTAGGGTAACAGAGCCGTTTTCGCAGAGAATTTCACTGTGAATCCTGCTCTCAGCCAATTTGGTAAAGGTGAGAACCGCCGTAAAGTCGTCGTAGACAAACAAAATCACATCCTGTATGTCCACACCCGTTGGGAAGAATCGTGCGTCAGAACGGATTTCTTTGGGCATACCGAAGAGATAAACGGCAAGATAGACGGCGTACACACCAAGATCCATCAGCGCACCGCCGCCGGTTGATTTTTCAAAGGTTGAGAAGGACTGCCCTTTTTTGACCCGGTCCAGCTTGGAGGATCGCTGACTGAAATCCAATCTTGCCGAGATCACCTGACCGTGGCTTTTCACTTCCCGAAAAAGATCGTCAGCCCAAGGAAGATGAATGTTCATGATCGCCTCCATGAAGACCGCTCCCTTCCGATCTGCCAGAGCGCAAAGCTCCTCATACTCCGAAAGACGGTAGCAGACAGGCTTTTCACAAAGAACACTCTTCCCTGCCTCCAGCATCCTCTTTGCCTGCTCATAGTGGGCATAGTTAGGAGAGGCAATATAGACGGCATCGATGTCAGGATCGGAAGCCAGTGCATCCAGATCGTCGAACAGACGGATCCTGCCGCCTGATTTTGTTGCAAACTCCTTGGCACGATCCATCGTTCGGGAGTACTGGGCAAAATAAGAAGCACCTTCGGTCAGGCGAATCGCCTCGATCATGTTCTCAGTCAGCCAAAAGGTTCCGATAACCGCAAAATTCATATTGTTTTTTCCTTTTCTGATTTTCTTCCGTATGGTCTTTCCCTTAATTTTTATTATTTTAACACAGATGACGCCGGAAATCAATGATCTGTCTTGACAAAGTTCTTTTATTGACTGTAAACAATTTGTAAACGAACAAAAGAACGGGCTGTTTTCCGTATGGATCGGAACCGAATTTATTTCATATAAACTTTTTGAAAATTTTTCAATTTTTTTTGAAAAACCTATTTATTTTTCTGAAAATATGGTGTATAATGGAAATACTGATGCAAATAAAGGAGCAATGAAGAAATGTTAGTAAACGCAAAAGAAATGCTTACCAAAGCAAAAGAAGGTCATTATGCTGTCGGTCAGTTCAACATCAACAACCTCGAGTGGACAAAGGCTGTTCTGCTGACTGCACAGGAATTAAACAGCCCCGTTATCCTTGGTGTCTCCGAGGGCGCAGGCAAGTACATGGCAGGCTTTGACACCGTTGCCGCTATGGTAAAAGCAATGGACAAGAGCCTCGGCATCACCGTTCCCGTTGCGCTTCATCTGGACCACGGCACCTACGAAGGCTGCTACAAGTGTGTAAAGGCAGGCTTTACCTCTATCATGTTTGACGGTTCTCACTACCCCATCGAGGAGAATGTTGCAAAGACCACCGAGCTGGTTCACGTTGCCAATGCCCTGGGTCTCTCCATTGAGGCAGAGGTCGGTTCCATCGGCGGCGAAGAGGACGGCGTTGTCGGTATGGGCGAGTGCGCAGATCCCAACGAGTGCAAGATGATCGCCGATCTGGGTGTCACCATGCTGGCTGCCGGCATCGGCAACATCCACGGCAAGTACCCCGCTAACTGGCCCGGTCTGTCCTTTGAGACTCTGGCTGCCGTTTCCGAGAAGGTCGGCGCAATGCCCCTGGTTCTTCACGGCGGTACCGGCATCCCTGCCGATATGATCAAGAAGGCCATTTCTCTGGGCGTTTCCAAGATCAATGTCAATACCGAGTGCCAGCTTTCCTTCGCAGCCGCAACCCGCAGCTACATCGAGGCAGGCAAGGATCTTTCCGGCAAGGGCTTTGACCCCAGAAAGCTCCTGGCTCCCGGCTTTGAGGCAATCAAAGCTACCGTCAAGGAAAAGATGGAGCTGTTCGGCTCGGTCGGCAAGGCTTAAAATCCGACGATACAACTGCAAACCGAACCCGTTTGATGATTCAAACGGGTTCGGTTATTTCTTGGCAGCCAAAAAATAA
>JBJDZN010000026.1:0-38181 GCA_051868045.1 Eubacteriales bacterium | reverse complement strand
GGAGGTGATCCAGCCGCACCTTCCGATACGGCTACCTTGTTACGACTTAACCCCAGTCATTGAATCCACCTTCGACGGCTGCCTCCTTGCGGTTAGCTCACCGGCTTCGGGTGTCCCCAACTCCCATGGTTTGACGGGCGGTGTGTACAAAGCCCGGGAACGTATTCACCGTAGTATGCTGACCTACGATTACTAGCAATTCCAACTTCGTGCAGGCGAGTTGCAGCCTGCAGTCCGAACTGGGACGCCTTTTTTGAGATTTGCTCCGCCTCGCGGCTTCGCTCCCCTTTGTTTGCGCCATTGTAGTACGTGTGTAGCCCAGAACGTAAGGGGCATGATGATTTGACGTCGTCCCCACCTTCCTCCGTTTTGTCAACGGCAGTCTGTCCAGAGTGCTCTTCCGTAGCAACTGAACATAAGGGTTGCGCTCGTTGCGGGACTTAACCCAACATCTCACGACACGAGCTGACGACAACCATGCACCACCTGTCTCCTTGTCAATCCCGAAGGATTGAGACCCTCCATTACGAGGTAGTCAAGGGATGTCAAGTCCTGGTAAGGTTCTTCGCGTTGCGTCGAATTAAACCACATACTCCACTGCTTGTGCGGGCTCCCGTCAATTCCTTTGAGTTTCAACCTTGCGGCCGTACTCCCCAGGTGGAACACTTATTGTGTTAACTGCGGCACAGAGGATTGCTCCCCTACACCTAGTGTTCATCGTTTACGGCGTGGACTACCAGGGTATCTAATCCTGTTTGCTCCCCACGCTTTCGTGTCTCAGCGTCAGTTGTCGTCCAGTAAACCGCCTTCGCCACTGGTGTTCCTCCCAATATCTACGCATTTCACCGCTACACTGGGAATTCCGTTTACCTCTCCGACTCTCAAGAAACACAGTTTCAAATGCAGGCTATGAGTTGAGCCCATAGTTTTCACATCTGACTTGCATTCCCGCCTACACACCCTTTACACCCAGTAATTCCGGATAACGCTCGCCACCTACGTATTACCGCGGCTGCTGGCACGTAGTTAGCCGTGGCTTATTCATTGGGTACCGTCATCTATTCGTCCCCAATAAAAGAAGTTTACAATCCGAAGACCTTCTTCCTTCACGCGGCGTCGCTGGGTCAGGCTTTCGCCCATTGCCCAATATTCCCCACTGCTGCCTCCCGTAGGAGTCTGGACCGTATCTCAGTTCCAATGTGGCCGTTCAACCTCTCAGTCCGGCTACCGATCGCTGTCATGGTGAGCCGTTACCTCACCATCTAACTAATCGGACGCGAGCCCATCTGCAAGCGAATTGCTTCTTTGACATCTCTGCCATGCGACAGTCATGTCTTATGCGGTATTAGCAGCTGTTTCCGGCTGTTGTTCCCCTCTTGCAGGCAGGTTGCTCACGCGTTACTCACCCGTCCGCCACTAAGTGTATTTCTACACTCCGTTCGACTTGAATGTGTTATGCACGCCGCCAGCGTTCATCCTGAGCCAGGATCAAACTCTCTAAAGTGTTGTATAATAAGCCGCTCCACTTACGAACCGACTTGTTACCTTTTCTTCAGAGCTTTTGCTTCTGCGGTTTTTTTAGAGTGTCCTTCTCTTTGTATAAAGGAATTGTACGAGTTTGTAGTTCTTCTAATTTCGTTCAAATTAGCTTTGTACTTTCTCTTGTTGTTCAATTTTCAAGGACCGATGCCGTCCCTCGCGGACAGCTTGATTATTATAGCACACTTCGTTTGGTTTGTCAAGGGCTTTTTCGAATTTTTCTGAAGTTTTTTTCAATTCTTCGTTCGAAATAGCCGCTCTCCGAAGCGACTTGCTCATTATACACCTTTTTTTGACGTTTGTCAAGTCTTTTCGGCGAAGTTTTTCGACAAAAAAAGCGGCTGCTTTCACCGATGTTTAGTTGATTATTGGAAAGAAAATATCGGGAACCCAAATTCCCGATATTTCATCACTTTTTCTCGGTATAATACTGCGCCTGAGCATTCCAAAGCTGACAGTACCTTCCGCCCTCGTCGGCAACCAGCTCGTCATGGGTTCCCCACTGGATGATCCGACCTTCATCAAAGACCAGAATCTTGTCGCAGAAGCGGGTAGACGCCAGACGGTGGCTGATAAACATTTTCTGCCCAGTTCTTAACCAATCCCGCCACATAATCACTATCCGCCAAATCGTCATCACATATCGCTATTTTCAACTTCATACGGTGCCTCCGATCTTTTTTCATTGTTTCATCTCCACCCACGGATGATCCGGCGGTTTTGCTCTGCAAAACGACGGAGTTGCCGTCGAGACGGATTTTCGAAGCAGTCGCTCACCGAATGTCCGGAGTTGAAGTTCTGGATGCGACTGCTTTTCAGACGACTATTCTATCATACAATCAATATTTTTGCAAGCGGAAAGCTGATTTTCACAAGGATGAATGAAATTCCGCCCATTTGCCAAACTATCCATCAAAGGGGGAAAATCGCAATGCTCATTCTTCTGTTTCGAACATTTCTGATTTATTTGTTTCTCATGCTGACCATGCGGCTGATGGGAAAGCGTCAGCTTGGAGAACTGCAGGTTTCCGAGCTGATCAGCACCCTGCTTTTGTCCGAGGTTGCCGCAATTCCCATTGCCGATCCGAATCTCCCCATTGCCTATGCACTGATTCCCGCCGCCTTCATTGTTCTGCTGGAGATTTTGCTCCCTTCCCTTTTTTTCCGCCTGCCGAAACTGCGCAAACTGATTGAGGGAACCCCCAGTGTTCTGATTGAGAACGGCGTGATCTGCCAAAAGGAGCTTCAGAAAAACCGGATCACGCCGGAGGAGTTCTATGCCATTCTGCGAACCAACGGGGTGTTCAGTCCTTCCGACGTTTCCTACGCCATCCTTGAGGCGTCGGGTGCCATTTCCATCTTCTTATATGCGAAAAAACAACCGCCCACCTGCGAAGACGTGACGCCAAAAATTCACCCCCGAGAGCCCGGAATTATGCACATTCTGGTTGCCGACGGCAAGGTTAAGGAAAACACGCTGAAAAAACTCAAAATCAGCTCGGACGAGGTTCAGAGAATGTTGAAAAAAGAGAAAATTCGGCTGGACGAGGTCTACCTGTTTACCATTGACGATCTCGGAAAAGTCGAACTGATTCGCAAAAGCCAAAATAGCGGGGAGAAAATGCCGTGAAACAAATTATTGTAGCTTCCGTCCTGATTCTGCTGCTCTTTGCCGGCAGTATCGGGTGCGACCTCTATCTGTCCCATGAGTGCAGCGAACTGACCGAAATCCTTTGCCGGGAGGAGCAAACAGGTTCGGACAGTGAAATCAGCCGTCATTGGGGGGATTTTTCCCGAATTGCGGCGGTTTTCACCGGAAACGATTTGATCCGAAGTGCCAACAACTCCTACGAAACCTACCTTACCGCCCGTCAGGATGATCCGGAATCGGTGGACACCAAAACCGCCCGTGCCCAATTGATTCAGGCACTGGAAGAGATCCGTATGATCCACAGTTTCCGATGGGAGCGGCTGCTGTGATCGCCAGTTATGCCCCCGTTACGCCAAAACTCCCGAACCCATGTTGGGTCCGGGAGTTTTGTATCGGCAACGAATTATTCAGCCTCTGCTTCCTTCTTCTTTGCCTTCTTGGACTTCTTATCCTCAGCATCAGTAGCTGCGGGTGCGTCGATTCCGATGAGCTTGATGATTGCCATCTCTGCTCCATCACCACGACGGGGTCCGATCTTATAAATTGCGGTATAACCGCCGTTTCTGTTTGCGTATGCAGGTGCAATCTGGTCAAACAGCTTCTTTACGACGCTCTCCTTCGTAATGAAGGCAAGAGCTGCACGGCGAGCGGCAAGCGTATTGGTCTTACCGAGCGTAATCATCTTTTCGGCAAGAGCACGCACTTCCTTCGCTCTCGTGACGGTGGTCTCGATCTGTCCCTTTTCCAGGAGCAGGGTCACCATTCCACGGAGCATCAGATTTCTATGTGCGGTAGGTCTGCCAAGTTTTCTTGTTCCGGGCATTGTAAAGTACCTCCTTCTTTTATCGTTTTCCCTTACTCTTCCTCATGCTTGAGGTCCAGTCCAAGGGAATGCAGTTTTGCAATCACTTCTTCCAGTGACTTCTTTCCGAGGTTTCTGACCTTGATCATATCTTCCTCGGTCTTGTTGATAAGATCCTCTACAGTATTGATGCCTGCACGCTTCAGACAGTTGAAGCTACGGACAGACATGTCAAGTTCTTCAATGGTCATCTCCAGGACTTTTTCTTTCTCGGTCTCTTTGCTTGCGACCATGATCTGAGTATCTCTCGTGTCCTCTGAGAGGTCAGTGAAGAGAGTGAGATGCTCGCTGAGGAATTTGGCTCCGAGGGACAGTGCCTCTTTGGCAGAAATCACACCGTTGGTTCTGACTTCCATGGTCAGCTTATCGTAGTCGGTAATGGAGCCCACACGGGTCTTCTCGACGGTATAGCTGACATTGTTGACAGGGGTGTAGATCGAATCGGTGAATATCGTTCCGATCACCGGTGCAGTTGCCTGCTTGGTCTTATCGGTCGCAACGAAGGGATGAGAATGATCGTTTGCAGCCTCGATTGCAAGCTGCTTATTCCGATCCTGGGAAACATACCCTCTGCCGTGATCGAATGTAAGTTCCATATAAAATCTGGCATTGTCGCTGAGTGTTGCAATATGACGCTCAGGATTCAGAATCTCAATGTCTGCGTCCTGCTTGATATCGCCGGCAACCACTTCGCAGGGTCCCGTCATATCAATAAACACAGTCTTAGCTTCCTCTGAATAGAGCTTTGCAACGATACCCTTGACGTTCAGGACGATCTCTGTGACATCTTCCTTTACGCCGGGAACTGTAGAAATCTCATGCAGTACACCATCAATCTTGATGCTGACAACAGCCACTCCGGGAAGAGAACTGAGCAGTACTCTGCGCAGCGAATTTCCCAGCGTGGTGCCGTAGCCGCGCTCGAGAGGCTCTACGATAAACTTACCGTGAGTCCCGTCGTCGCTTAACAGCTCGGTGGTGATGTTGGGCTTTTCAATCATTTCTATCACAATAATACCCTCCTATTATTATAGATGCTTTGTTCCAGACGGTTTATTTCTAAACCTGAGCATTGCGGAGGTTTGTATTACTTAGAATACAATTCGACGATAAGCTGCTCGTTGAAGTCGAAGTCGATATCTTCACGCTTAGGAAGAGCGACAACCTTTGCAGTAGCGTTGGTCTTGTCAACTTCAAGCCACTTGGGAGCAGTGGTCGTTTCCATTGCTTCAAGAAGCTGCTTCATTCTGGGCGAAGACTTGCTCTCCTCTCTTACGGAGATGACATCGCCGACCTTAAGAAGGATAGAAGGAATGTTTGCCTTCTTGCCATTGAGTCTGAAATGTGCATGCAGTACCATCTGACGAGCTTCATTTCTGCTGGGAGCGATACCCATTCTGTAAACCACGTTGTCAAAACGGGTCTCAAGAATGCTCAGAAGGTTTTCACCGGTAACGCCTTCCATGTTATCAGCCATCTCAAAGTATGCGTGGAACTGCTTCTCCAGCACGCCGTAATATCTTCTTGCAGTCTGCTTCTCACGGAGCTGCAGTCCGTATTCCTTCAGCTTCTTGGTGGATGCACCGTGCTGACCGGGAGCGGTGGGTCTGCGATCAATTGCACACTTGCCGGATACGCATCTGTCGCCCTTCAGAAAGAGCTTCTTGCCCTCACGACGGCAAAGCTTGCACGAAGGTCCAATATATCTTGCCATTGTTTATTTCCTCCTTTTCGAATTCATCAGACACGTCTTCTCTTAGGCGGTCTGCAACCATTGTGAGGAATGGGAGTTACGTCCTTGATCAGGGTAACTTCCAGACCGGTTGCCTGGAGCGCACGGATTGCGGATTCACGTCCCGATCCGGGTCCCTTTACGAATACCTCTACGGTCTTCATTCCATGCTCAACGGCAATCTTTGCTGCAGTCTCTGCTGCAGACTGTGCTGCGAACGGGGTAGACTTTCTGGAGCCCTTGAAGCCCAGCTCTCCGGCGGACGCCCAAGATACGGCATTGCCGTTCATATCGGTAATCGTGACAATGGTGTTGTTATAGGTGGAACGAATATGCGCTGCACCTTTTTCGATGTTCTTACGCTCTTTCCGCTTTCTGACAACGGTTTTCTTTGCATTATTTGCTGCCATCTGCTGTTCTCACTCCTTTACTTCTTCTTATTCGCAATAGTCTTAGCGGGACCTTTACGGGTTCTCGCATTGGTCTTGGTTCTCTGTCCTCTTACGGGCAGTCCCTTTCTGTGGCGGATGCCTCTGTAACAGTTGATCTCGACCATTCTCTTGATGTCCAGTCCGACATCACGGCGAAGGTCACCCTCGACCTTGTAGTTCTCTTCGATCTCGTCACGGAGCTTTGCGATGTCCGCATCGGTCAGATCTTTTGCACGGGTATCGGGATCAATACCGGTTGCAGCGAGAATATCGTTTGCGCTCTTTCTGCCGATACCGTAAATATAGGTAAGAGCAATCTCGACACGCTTATTATTCGGGATATCTACACCTGCTATACGAGCCATTTCTTTTCACCTCAATTCTTTATAAGTTCAATTAACCCTGTCTCTGCTTATGCTTGGGATTTTCGCAAATGACCATTACATTGCCCTTGCGCTTAATGATCTTGCATTTATCGCAAATTTTCTTTACGGACGGTTTTACCTTCATTATACACCATTCCTTTCTTATTTCGAACGCCAAGTGATACGACCCTTGGTAAGATCATACACAGACACCTCAACGGTAACCTTATCACCGGGGAGAATCCAGATGTAGTTCATGCGGAGCTTTCCGGAAAGATGAGCCGTAATCTCATGACCGTTGGACAACCTTACCTTAAAGTTCGCATTGGGCATTGCCTCTACTACGACTCCCTCAAACTCTACAACATCGCTTTTAGACAGAAGAATCCCTCCTCAATTTCAATCAATTTTCGTCAGCAGCAGTACGCCGTCCGGCGTAATTGCAACCGTATTCTCGTAATGTGCCGACAGTGCGCCGTCCTCTGTAACGACGGTCCAGCCGTCCGGCAACTCCTTTATGGATGCAGTACCTGCATTGATCATGGGCTCGATGGCAATCACCATGCCGGGGATCAGTCTCTGTCCCCTGCCCGGCGTTCCGTAGTTGGGAACATCGGGAGCTTCGTGCATATCATGCCCGACGCCATGTCCCACATACTTCCGGACCACCGAAAAGCCGTTCGACTCCGCATGCAACTGGATCGCATGACCCAGATCGCCCAGCCGATTGCCTTCCTTGATCTGCTCGACGCCTTTCCAGAAGCACTCCTCCGTCACACGGATGAGTTTCTCCGCCTCCTCGCTGATCTTTCCCACCGGGAAAGTGCGGGCTGCGTCTCCATAATAGCCGTCACAGTAGGCACCCGTATCCACCTTCACGATGTCTCCCTCCTGAAGGACCACCTTCTGGGACGGGATTCCGTGAATGATCTGATTGTTGACACTGATGCAGGCGGCACCGGGAAATCCGCCGTATCCGAGAAAACCTGCCTTGACACCGCATTTGTCATAGTAGTGCTTAATCAGGTCATCCAGATGCTTGGTGGTTATCCCCGGGCGGATCGCATCACGGGCGACCATTAATGCCTCGCCTGTGATACGGCCTGCTCTTTTCATTGATTCAATCTGCTTTTCGCTTTTGAGTGAAATCATCTGATTTACCGGAAATTACTTCACGCTGTCAATTGCGGCAAGAGTGAGCTTCGTGGTATCCGAAACCTCTTCCTGACCGACAACGATCTTGAGCTTACCCTTGGACTGGTAAAAGTCCTTGAGGGGTTCTGTCTGGACATGATAAGTCTTCAGACGGTCCAGAACAACCTCGGGGCTGTCATCCTTACGCAGGGTGAGGGGAGTCCCGTCGTTGTCGCAGGTCTTTCCGTCCTTGGAGGGCTTATACTTGACATGGTAGCTGGCACCGCACTTATCGCAAACACGGCGTCCGCTCATTCTCTCCACAATTGCCTCGTCGGCAACCTCGATGGAGACAACCACATCCAACTCAATGCCCATGGCATCCAGTGCCTCTGCCTGGGCGACAGTACGGGGGAATCCATCCAGGATGAATCCGTTCTTACAGTCGTCCTGAGCCAGACGCTCCTTGACAATGCCGATAACTACCTCGTCGGGCACCAATGCGCCGGACTCGGTATAGGATTTTGCCATGACACCCATAGGGGTACCGTTTTTAATTGCCTCGCGGATGATCGCTCCGGTAGAAATAGCGGGGATCTGATAGACCTTCGCTGCATTCTCTGCCTGAGTTCCCTTACCCGCACCGGGTGCGCCTAAAAACATAATCTTCATAATAGACTCCTCTTTCGGTTCAAGCTATCTTACTGCAAAAAGCCTTTGTAGTGGCGCATGGACATCTGAGCTTCAATGTCACGGTAGGTCTCCAGTGCTACACCGATGACGATGAGCAGAGAGGTTCCGCCGAATGCCAGTCCGGAAATATTGGAAAGTCCCCAGGAATCAGGCAGTACGTTTGCAATGGCATTGATGATCAGAGGCAGTCCTGCCACGATGATCAGGAAGAGTGAACCGATCAGGGTGATACGGTTGAGGATCTTCTTGATATACTCTGCAGTAGGTGCGCCGGGACGAATACCCAGAATGGTACCGCCGTTACGCTTCAGATTGTTGGACACCTCAATGGGATCAAAGGTGATCATGGTATAGAAGTAACCGAAGGCTACAATCAGCACCAGATACAGAACGATGTACAGAGGCGAAGTTGCTTCAAATACCGTCATGAATCCACCCCAGAAGCCGCTTGTGCTTGTGGAGATGCCGCAAAGTGCGCCGATGGTTGCGGGAAGAGAGACGATGGACGAGGAGAAGATGACAGGCATAACGCCGTTCATGTTCAACTTCAGGGGCAGATTGGTATTCTGACCGCCATACATCTTTCTGCCGACAACTCTCTTGGAGTACTGTACGGGGATTCTTCTTTCACTGTTGGTGACAAAGATGATGAACACGATAACCGCAAGAATGACGACCACGCCGATAACTGCGATAGCGGTTCCCCAGCCCCAATCGGTGAAGAGGTTCCAGATGCTGCTGATATTGCGGAAAAATCCTGCAATGATGTTGGCAAACAGGATCATAGAGATGCCGTTTCCGATGCCGTGATCATTGATCTTCTCGCCAAGCCACATGACAAGCGAGGTACCTGCGCAGAAGCAGGCGATAATGACGATGGCACAGAAGACAACGTGACCCTCTGTGGTTGCGTAAACATTGAGCATTCCGCTGTTTTTGATAATATTGTAGTATGCGAATCCGGTAACGACAGCCAGAATCATCGTACCGATTCGGGTATACTGGGTGAGTTTCTTTTTACCGTCCTCTTCCTTGGACATACGCTGCCATTTCGGGATTGCAACTGTCAGAAGCTGAATCACGATGGAGGCAGTGATGTAAGGGGAGATACCGAGGGCGAGAAGTGTTGCCTGAGACAGAGCAGAGCCGGAGAGCAGGTTCAGATATTCCAGAATGGAGCCGCCGTACAGAGCATTGAATGTCTCCTGCATGGAGGAGCTGACGAACGGAACCGGAATTGCCGAACCGAACTGGTAAATCAAAAGGATAAAGGCAGTGAAAAGAATCTTCTTGCGGATCTCAACCGCACCCCAGATATCCCTGATTTTGGTGATTGCTTGCTTCACTCAGACCACCTCGACAGTTCCACCGGCAGCTTCGATCTTCTCTTTCGCACTTGCAGAGAATACCGATGCCTTTACGGTTACTTTCTTGGTGATTTCGCCACGGCCGAGAACCTTGAGACCGTCGTTAGCCTTACGGATGATACCGGCATCCAGCAGGATCTGGAGATCAACTACTGCGCCATCTTCGAACGCATTCAGGGCGTCAACATTGATAATGCTGTACACAGTCGCAAACCGGTCGTTGCAGAAGCCTCTCTTCGGAAGTCTTCTGTAAAGCGGGATCTGACCGCCCTCGAAGCCGGGACGGACACCGCCGCCGGAGCGTGCATTCTGACCTTTATGACCCTTTCCGGCAGTTTTACCGTTTCCTGACCCGATTCCTCTTCCCTTACGATAGGGCTTTACGGCAGAACCGGCAGCAGGAGAAAGTTCATGGAGCTTCATACTTATTCCTCCTTGTTAGTAATAAAATGCCTTTGGACAGGGCTTACTGTACGGTTTCAACCGAAACCAGGTGTGAAACCACCTTAATCTGACCCTGGGTTGCAGGGGTGTTGGCAAGGATCTTGGAGTCGCCGATCTTGGTGAGTCCCAGTGCCTTTGCCGTCTTCTTCTGTGCAGGGAGTGCTGCGATCAGGCTCTTGACAAGCGTAATCTTAACGTTTTCCATCTTGCAACTCCTCCTTATTTCGTGATCTCGTCAACCGAGATACCGCGCATTGCAGCCACTTCTTCGGCAGTGCGAAGCTGTGCAAGTGCTGCAAAGGTTGCCTTTACCACATTGGTGGGATTGCTGGAACGGAGGCACTTAGCACGGATGTTCTTGATGCCTGCCATCTCCAGTACGGCACGAACCGTACCGCCTGCGATGATACCTGTACCTTCGGGAGCCGGCTTCAGCATAACCTTGCCTGCGCCGTACTCTGCGACAACCTCATGGGGAATGGTGTCGCCCTTGAGAGATACGGTAATGATATTCTTCTTTGCATCCTCAATTCCCTTGCGGATTGCCTCGGGAACCTCGGAAGCCTTACCCAGACCGTAGCCTACATGACCGTTTCCGTCACCTACTACCATGATGGTTGCGAAGGATGCGATACGGCCGCCCTTAACGGTCTTGGAAACTCGCTTTGTGCGAACAAGCTTTTCCTGAAGGTCAAGCGTTGCTGCGTCTATATTCTTTGCCATGTTTCTCCTCCTGAATGATTAGAACTTAAGTCCGGCAGCTCTTGCGCCTTCAGCAAGTTCAAGAACTCTTCCGTGATAGAGGTAACCGCCACGGTCAAAAACAACCTCGGAAATGCCGGCTGCGATTGCGCGCTCTGCAATCAGAGTGCCAACCTTCTTAGCGGCTTCCTTGTTGCTTCCGATGCCGAAATCCTTCTCGTAGGAGGATGCGGCAACTAGGGTTACACCCTTGGTGTCGTCGATAATCTGGGCAGAGATATTGGCGTTAGAGCGATACACACACAGGCGAGGACGCTCCGTAGTGCCGGAAATCTTTGCTCTGACTCTTGCGTGTCTCTTCTTACGCTGAATGTTGGAGTCTTTTCTTGATACCATCTTCGTGTACTCCTTTCATTACTTACCGGACTTACCGGTCTTGCCCGCCTTGCGACGGATATGCTCGTCAGCATACTTGATTCCCTTGCCCTTGTAGGGTTCCGGAGGTCTCTTCCTTCTGACGATAGCGGCAACCTCACCGACCTTCTGCTTGTCGATGCCCTTTACGATGATGGTGGAGGAGTCGGGCACCTCGAAGGTGATTCCGTCGCTTTCCTCAACCGTTACACCGTGGGAATAGCCAAGGGACAGCTGGAGGGTTTTTCCGTTCTTTGCGGCTCTGTAGCCCACACCGTTGATCTCAAGACGCTTGCTGTAGCCTTCGGTAACACCGATGACCATGTTGTTCAGCAGCGAACGGGTCAGACCGTGGAGCGACTTATTGATCTTTTCATCATCGGGACGGGAAACGGTCAGCTCTGCGCCGTTCTTCTCGATGGTCATATTGGGATGGAACTGCTGGGTAAGCGTTCCCTTGGGTCCCTTTACGGTAACGACATTGTCAGCAGCCAAAGTAACCTCGACTCCCGCAGGGACGTGTATAGCTTTTCTTCCGATTCTTGACATCTCTATACTCTCCCTTCCTTACCACACGAATGCAAGGATTTCGCCGCCGACCTTAGCCTCGCGAGCCTTCTTGTCGGTCATGACACCCTTGGAGGTGGATACGATTGCGATGCCCAGACCGTTCATTACCTTGGGCATATCCTCGCAGCCGGCGTAGATACGCAGACCGGGCTTGGATACACGGCGAAGTCCCTGAATAACCTTCTGCTTGCCGATATACTTCAGGGTGATCCGGATGATGCCCTGCTTGCCGTCCTCGATAACCTGATAGCCCTTGATGTAGCCCTCGGTCAGAAGAATGTCGGCAATGGCCTTCTTCATGTTGGACGCAGGAATGTCAACGGTCTCATGTCTTGCGTTGTTTGCGTTGCGGATTCTGGTGAGCATATCCGCAATTACGTCTGAAATTTGCATATTTTTTTCCTCCTTATGCAAGTTAAATATCTCTTGCTGCCCCTTTGGGGCTGCATATCGGCGGTTAAACCTTTCTGCCGTACAACTCATCCGGCACACGGTTTCCTACCGATTGTTTGGAGATCAAAATTGAATGGTTTCCGGCAGTATCAGATTACCAGGAAGACTTCTTCACACCGGGGATCTCGCCCTTGTAGGCAAGTTCACGGAAGCAGATACGGCAGATGCCGTACTTACGCATATATGCGTGAGGGCGTCCGCAGATCTTGCATCTGTTGTATTCACGGGTGGAGAACTTCTGGGGCTTCTGCTGCTTATTGATCATAGACTTTTTTGCCATCTTGTTTTCCTCCGATTACTGCTTTGCGAACGGTGCGCCCATGAGAGTCAGCAGTTCCTTTGCTTCCTCATCAGTCTTGGCGGTGGTTACGAATGCGATGTCCATACCACGGATCTTGTCGATCTTATCGTACTCGATCTCGGGGAAAATCAACTGCTCCTTCAGACCCAGGCTGTAGTTGCCTCTGCCGTCGAAGCCGTTGGGATTGATACCCTTGAAGTCACGGACACGGGGGAGTGCCAGATTGAAGAGACGGTCCATGAACTCATACATGATCTCGCCGCGAAGGGTAACCTTTGCGCCGATCTTCATGCCTTCACGCAGCTTGAAGTTTGCAACGGACTTATGTGCGTAGGTAGGAACGGCCTTCTGACCGGTAATAGCGGTCAGCTCGGAGACAACGGTCTCGATAACCTTTGCATTCTCCTTGGCGTCGCCGGCACCTACGTTGACAACGATCTTATCGAACTTCGGAATCTGCATAACGCTCTTATAACCGAACTTCTTCATCAGAGCGGGAGCAACTTCATTCTTATACAAATCTCTTAAAGTAGCCATGTTCTTGCTCCTCCTTAGTCAAACTTATGTCCGCACTTTACGCAGACACGGACCTTCTTATCGTCGATTACCGAAATCTTCGAACGAACGCCCTTCTTGCAGTCGGGGCAGTAGAGCTGAACCTTGCAAGCGTAGATAGGAGCATCTACGGTTACAATGGCAGAGGTATCGCCCTGCTTCTTTGCCTTGACGTGCTTCTTTACCTGATGAACGCCCTCAACGATGACCTTTCCCTCTTCGGGGGAAACTGCCGTAATCTTTGCGGTCTTGACCTCACCGGGCTTTACATACTTGTTTTCGTACTTACCGGACAGAACAACGACTGTGTCGCCATTTTTAACGTGCATTTTAGCCATTGATATTCCTCCTTACAGTACTTCGGGAGCCAGAGAAAGGATCTTCAGATAATCCTTCTCACGAAGCTCTCTTGCTACAGGTCCAAAAATACGAGTTCCCACAGGGGTCTTATCAGCCTTGATAATAACTGCTGCGTTCTCGTCGAACTTGATGTAGGAACCGTCGGCACGCTTTACGCCGTGTACGGATCTTACAACAACTGCTTTTACAACTTCGCCCTTCTTAACCGTTCCACCGGGAGTTGCCTTCTTTACGCAGGCAACAACGGTATCACCGATATTTGCATATCTTCTGCCGGAACCGCCAAGAACGCGAATACACATAATCTCTTTGGCGCCGGTATTATCGGCAACCGTCATACGAGTTTGCTGTTGTATCACTGTTTCTTCCTCCTGATTTCAATACAATCTTCGTTGTATCTACTAGATTACTTAACCTTCTCGATGATTTCGACAAGACGCCATCTCTTCAGTTTGGAGAGAGGTCTGGTTTCCATAACCAGTACCTTGTCGCCGATGTCGCAGGAATTGTTGTCATCCTGAGCATAGACCTTCAGGGTTCTCTTGATGATCTTGCCGTACTTGGGATGCTTTACGTTATCCTCGATGGCAACGACGATGGTCTTATCCATTTTATTGCTGACAACCTTGCCGACACGGGTCTTGCGGAGGTTGCGCTCGATTTGTTCACTCATGATCGAATCTCCTTCCCTAACTTATGCGTTCTTCTCATGAAGAATAGTCATAACACGGGCGATATCCTTCTTGACATCCGCAATTCTGTGGGGGTTGTCAAGCTGATTTACGGCGTGCTGGAAGCGCAGATTGAACAGTTCTTCTTTCAGTTCGGAGAGCTTATTGGTCAGCTCTTCGACAGTCATTTCTCTGATTTCGCTGGTTTTCACTGCTTATGCCTCCTCGGTTGTTTGTTTTGCAATAAACTTGCACTTGATAGGCAGCTTGTGAGCAGCGAGACGCATTGCTTCCTTTGCGGTCTCTACCGGAACGCCGTCCATCTCGAACATAACTCTTCCGGGCTTTACAACTGCTACCCAGTACTCAGGAGATCCCTTACCGGAACCCATTCGGGTCTCAGCAGGCTTCTCGGTGATGGGCTTATCGGGGAAAATCTTGATCCAGACCTTACCGCCACGCTTGGTGTAACGGGTCATGGCAATACGGGCTGCCTCAATCTGGTTGCTGGTGATCCATGCAGGCTCAGCAGCGACGAGACCGAAGGATCCGTTGCTGAGGGTATTGCCGCGAGTAGCCTTACCCTTCAGACGTCCACGCTGAACACGTCTGTATTTTACTCTCTTCGGCATTAACATTACTTGTTACCCCCTTCTCTGGGTGTTCTGTTGCCACCGTTATTTCCGTTGTAGGGACGGTTGCCGCCCTGACGGAAGTTATTGTTACCGCCCTGACGATTGCCACCCTGTCTGCGATCTCCCTGACGGCGATCACCCTGTCTGCGGTCGCCCTGACGGCGATCACCCTGACGGCGGTCGTTCTTTGCGGGAGCCTCTACGGTAGGCATTACGGTGAACTTCTTCTTCACATCGGGAAGAACCTCACCCTTGAAAATCCAAACCTTTACGCCGATTTTACCGTAAGTGGTATTTGCTTCCCAGAAGCCGTAGTCGATGTCGGCTCTCAGGGTCTGCAGCGGGATAGTTCCTTCGTGATACTGCTCAGTTCTTGCGATATCGGCACCGGCAAGACGACCGGACAGCATAACCTTGATTCCCTTTGCGCCGAGACGCATGGTTCTGCCGATGCAGAGCTTCATGGCACGACGGAAGGAAACACGACGCTCAAGCTGAGCTGCGATGTTCTCTGCAACCAGCTGTGCATTCAGATCGGGCTGCTTGATCTCAACAACGTTGACGATAGCAGGCTTCTTTACCATCTTCTCGATCTGTGCCTTCAGTTTATCAATGGATTCGCCGCCGCGACCGATAACCATACCGGGCTTTGCGCAG
This sequence comes from Eubacteriales bacterium, assembly GCA_051868045.1. Classification (GTDB taxonomy): domain Bacteria; phylum Bacillota; class Clostridia; order Oscillospirales; family CAG-272; genus CAKSQF01. The sequence goes on along the minus strand of JBJDZN010000026.1, from coordinate 22,645 downwards.
TGAATGAAGACTCTGACCTTCTCGCTGTCGCGCTCGATCTCGATCTTCGGAACGCCGGCGTCCTGAAGCTGTTTCTTAAGGGTTGTTCTCAGATTGTAGTCCGAAACCAGCGTATCGCCGAATGTTTCGTCCTTCTCAAACCATCTGGAATCCCAGTTCTTAATGACTCCGACACGGAGTCCATGAGGATTAACCTTCTGACCCACTTTTCATAACCTCCTTCTGTGAAATTAGTCCTTCGTCTTGACGACGATGGTCATGTGGCTGGTTCTCTTCAGAATCTGATCGTAGCCACCTCTTGCTCTTGCCTGACCTCTCTTAAGGGTAGGTCCGGGGCAAACAAAGCATTCGGATACATACAGATTGCTCTTGTCGAAATCGACAACATCATGCGTATCCGCATAATTCTGCGCATTAGCGGTTGCACTTGCAAGCAGCTTTATCAGATACTCGGATGCAGCCTTGCGCGTATTCTTAAGAATGCCCATCGCTTCGTCTACCTGCTTGCCTCTGATCAGGTCAAGCACGATGCAAACCTTGCGGGGGGAAATTCTTGCATATTTCAGATGTGCTTTAGCTTCCATGTTAAGACTTTTGCCTCCCTTCGCTTATTTGGCGAAACAATATTTTTCAGCTTACTTGCCGTTGTTGGATGTCTTGGAGCCTGCGTGACCCTTAAAGGTTCTGGTAGGAGCAAACTCGCCCAGCTTGTGGCCGACCATGTCCTCCACAATATAAACCGGAACGTGCTTTCTGCCGTCGTAGACTGCGATGGTGTGTCCAACAAAATCGGGATAAATGGTGGAAGCTCTCGACCATGTTTTGATAACCTTTTTCTCTCCGGCTTCGTTCATTGCAACGACTCTGGTGTAGAGCTTTGCTTCAACGAAGGGTGCTTTTTTCAGGCTTCTGCTCATTTATGTGTGCCTCCTTCTTACTTACCGTTTCTGTGCTTTACGATGAACTTCTCGGTGCGAGCCTTCTTATTACGGGTCTTATAACCGAGAGCGGGCTTACCCCAGGGGGTAACAGGTCCCGGACGACCGACAGGGGCTCTGCCCTCACCACCGCCGTGGGGGTGATCAACAGGGTTCATGACGGAACCGCGAACGGTAGGACGGATGCCCTTATGACGGGTCTTACCTGCCTTACCGACGGAAATGGTGTCATGCTCGATGTTGCCGATCTGACCGATCGTAGCCTTGCAATCCAGACGGATATAGCGAACCTCGCCGGAAGGAAGTCTTACCTGAGCCATGCCGTTTTCCTTTGCCATCAGCTGTGCTGCGGCACCGGCACTGCGGACCAGCTGTGCGCCCTTACCGGGGTAGATCTCGATGTTGTTGATCAGGATACCCACGGGAATAGCGGAGATCGGAAGCGTATTGCCGGGTTTAATGTCGGCACGCTCGCCGGTCATGATCACATCTCCGGCAGTCAGTCCTGCGGGAGCGATGATATAGGATCTGGTCTTGTCCTCATACTCAATCAGTGCAATATAAGCGGTTCTGTTGGGGTCGTACTCAATTCCCACAACCGTAGCAGGCATATCCAGCTTGCGACGCTTGAAGTCGATAACTCTGTACTTAACCTTGTTTCCGCCGCCCTGATGGCGAACCGTGATTCTGCCGTAGCTGTTTCTGCCGGCATGCTTCTTCTTTACAACCAGCAGAGACTTCTCAGGCTCATGCTTGGTAACCTCGTCAAAAGACGGAACAGACATCTGTCTTCTGCCGGGTGTTGTAGGCTTGTAAACCTTAACTGCCATTGTCTGTCTCCTCCTTCTTACATCATACCGTCGAAGAACTCGATGGTCTTGGAGTCAGCAGTCAAGGTAACTACCGCTTTCTTCCACTCGCCGGTGTATCCGACGTATCTTCCGACGGCCTTGGGCTTCTTCTTCATGGTGATGGTATTTACGCTCTTGACCGTTACCTTGAACGCAGTCTCAACTGCGTGCTTGATGTCGGCCTTCGTAGCATCGGAAGCAACACGGAATGTATACTTCTTATTGGAAACACCGTCCATGCTTGCTTCGGTAATGACAGGAGCAAGGATGATATCGTATGCATTCTTCATTACGCATAAACCTCCTCAATCTGCTTTGCGGCACTCTCAACTACAACAAGGCTGTCGCAGTTCAGGATGTCGTACACGTTGACGTTGGATGCCTGAGCGGACTTCACACCTTCGATGTTGGAAAGGGATCTGATCACCTTCATATCAACCTCAGGAAGGACAACCAGGGTCTTCTTTGCTGCACCGATTGCGGAAAGCATAGCAACCATCGTCTTGGTCTTGAACTCAGCGGTCTCGATCTTGTCAACCACGATCAGCTCGCCTGCTGCAACCTTTGCAGAGAGAGCGGAAACCATAGCGATTCTCTTGACCTTCTTGTTCATGGAAATTCTGTAGGATCTGGGCTTGGGTCCCAGTGCGACTCCGCCGTGGGTCCACTGAGGAGCACGGGTAGAACCCTGTCTTGCTCTGCCGGTTCCCTTCTGTTTCCAGGGCTTCTTACCGCCGCCGGAAACCTCGGTACGGGTGAGAGTGGACTGTGTGCCCTGTCTCTGATTCATAAGGTAGGCTCTGACGTAAGCGTGCAGAACAGCCGTGTTGGGCTCTACTGCAAATACGCTGTCGGAAAGCTCAACCGCTCCGACCTCTTTGCCTGCCATATCAACAACCTTCAAATTCGGCATCGTTTCTTCCTCCTTACTTAGACTTTACGGTATTGCGAACAAATACGATACCGCCGCGGGCTCCGGGGATTGCGCCCTTTACCGCAAGAATGTTCTTCTCAGCGTCGATCTTGATTACCTCAAGATTCAGAACGGTAACCTGCTCGTTTCCGTACTGACCTGCCATATGCTTGTTCTTATAGATTCTCGAAGGGGTCGAGTTTGCACCCATAGAACCGGGCTGGCGGTGGATAGGACCGGTACCGTGAGACATTCTCAGGGTCTTGCTGTTCCAACGCTTAACTGCGCCGGTGTATCCGCGTCCCTTGGTGATTCCGGTAACGTCGACCTTTTCACCCGCTGCAAAAATGTCAGCAGTGACGGTATCGCCTACTTTATAGCCGGAAATATCATCAAGACGGAATTCCTTGAGATGCTTCTTGACTTCAACGCCGGTCTTTTTGGAGAGACCTGCCTGAGGCTTGGTAACATTCTTTGCCTTTTCTGTTTCGAAACCGAGCTGAACGGCATCATAGCCATCGGTTTCGGTGGTCTTGATCTGCGTAACTGCGCAGGGACCTGCTTCGATTACGGTTACGGGAGTGACATTGCCCTTGTCATCAAAGTACTGGGTCATCCCGATTTTCTTACCGATAATACCTTTTTCCATTGATTTTTTCCTCCAAGTTTTCGTTATTGGTTGGCGTTTTAGGTCTGCCAACTTGACACAAAACTTTCGCCGTTGTCTGTCGTTTAATCTTCCGATTAAAGCTTGATTTCGAACTCAACGCCGGCGGGAAGTTCGAGGGTCTGAAGGGCTTCAACAACCTTCTGAGAAGGCTTAATGATGTCGATCAGTCTCTTGTGGGTTCTCATCTCGAACTGTTCTCTGCTGTCCTTATACTTGTGTACAGCACGGAGAATGGTCACGATCTCACGCTCGGTAGGCAGCGGGATGGGTCCGGAAACAACTGCGCCGTTGCGCTTAGCAGCTTCCACGATCTTCTCTGCAGCCTGATCGATCAGGGTGTGATCGTAGCTCTTCAGTCTGATTCTCACCTTTTCACTAGTAGCCATTTGCTTTTTCCTCCTTTAAATTGTATACCGGAGGCTCAGAACCATTAACACCGTTCCGTGCGTTTCCTGTCTCTTCATCAGAAAACCGAACTGCGGTGCAACTCTCTACCGCTCTGTTCGGATTCAGTTTCCAAAACAACATACGCCGTACGTCTGTCGGCTCTGCCTCGCCCGATTGTCGGACATACTCCGGCAAAATTACCTGTCAGATCCGCAGTTTTGGGTTTTCGGATCTGTTTTACAGCAACTTTTGCCATCTACGCATCAAGCAGATACGATTATATCACAACCCGAAAAAAAAATCAAGGGGGGTTCGCCATTTTTTTTGAAGTTTCGGGAACATTTTTGCAATATTTACAGTTTATTCACAATTTTCGTGGATTCTTCCAACCCGCAGAGAGGACTTTCGTAAGTATTGCCCAAATACAGGCAATTCAATCCGAAAAACACACCCGAAAATCGGAAATATCGCGATTTTCGGGTGAAAATTTCGGCTGATTTCAGCGAAACAGGGTCAGATCGGCATTCAGGATACCCGTCCGCATGACGGAGTAATCCTCAAACCGATTGTCGGATGCCATGTTGATCGCCTTCATAACATAGTCGGGATTCAGGGTGTTTCCCTGCGAGGCTCCGAGAATCATATGCAGAACCTTCCCGTCGGGAGTGATCTCCCGGATCATGGGGCGGATGTCGGTTTCCAGGTCGCCCTTCTTGCTGTGTTTTTGAACGATCATGGGACCGGAGAGAACCGATTCCAGAAAATCCGCCGACATCTCCCGCTCCAGCGTCACATCATAGGAGGAAAATGCCACGTCGGTCAGCTTGGTATGGGGAACGTAGACGCTGTCGATGGTGATGTCGGAGGTCAGAGCCGATGACAGTCTTTCTTTGAACTCCCTTTCCTCCATGGGACGGGTAATGCGGATGTCCAGAATCTCATATCGGCTCTCACTGCCCACCGATACGGTCAGGGCAAACACCATTTTGGGTCGGGGATTGAAGCCTTCGGAGTACCAGATGGGAATCCCTGCCCGGATGAACGCCGTTTTCAGCGTCCGACAAAGATCCAGATGGGAAATGTATTTGATTTTACCCGTTTTGCGAAAACGGATTCTTACTGCGCCTTCGGACAGCATGAAAGCTCACCTCCCAGTCTGTTGGCTCCGCAGCCGCTGCACTGTTCACGGCAGTTGGGAGTGGTCTTGCCCTCATAGGCACGGTTTCTCTCCCGCAGCAGGAAGGATTTGGTCACGCCGCAGTCGATAATGTCCCATGCCAGCACCTCATCGGTATCATAGGTGCGGTTGGCGTAGAAGGCGGGATCAATTCCACAGTCGGCAAAGACCTGCAGCCATTTATCGTAGTCGAAGAACTCGTCCCAGCCGTCAAACTTCATGCCACGCTCATGGGCAAGGAGCAATGCTTTGCCCAGTCTCCGGTCGCCTCTGGCGAAAACGCCCTCAATGCGGCTGACCTTGGCATCGTGCCAGCGATAGGTGACGTGCTTATACTTCGCCACCCGATCAAACAGCACCTGCTGTTTGCGCTTCAGCTCCTCCATGCCGCACTGAGGCTCCCATTGGAAGGGAGTATCGGGCTTGGGAATGAAGCAGGCAACCGAGATGGTAACCGTAGGGGGCTTGGAACGTTTGGAATGGGGATTATCGTAGTAGGCATCCACCACCCGTTTGGCGAGATCGGCGATGCCGCAGATGTCCTCATCGGTTTCGGTGGGAAGTCCGTTCATGAAATAGAGCTTGACGGTATTCTTGCCGTAGTCGAAGGCAACGTTGCAGGCACGGAGCAGATCCTCCTCGGTCAGGCACTTATTGATGACGTCCCGCAGTCTCTGAGTTCCTGCCTCGGGGGCAAAGGTAATGCCGGAGGCACGGACCGATGAAATCTTCTCCATCAGTTCAGGAGTGAAGCTGTTGACTCGCAGGGACGGCAGAGACAGGTTGACCTTTGCATCGTCTGTCCACTCCAGCAGTCGGGTAGTCAGTTCATCAATGCAGGTGTAGTCGGAGATGGACAGGGAGGACAGTGAAATCTCATCGTAGCCGGTATTTTTGTACAGTGCCTCCGCCTGAGCATTCAGGGTCTCCACCGATTTTTCACGGACAGGACGGTAGGTCATGCCTGCCTGACAGAAGCGGCATCCACGGATACAGCCACGGTACACCTCCAGCATGATCCTGTCCTGCACGGTCTCGATATAGGGCATGACCACCTTATCCGGGTAATATGCGGTGTTCATATCCTGCATGATCCGCTTGCGGATTCGTGTGGGAATATCGTCATAAACGGGAGTATAGGATTCAATGCGTCCGTCCTCCTTGTAGCGAACCTCGTACAGAGAGGGAACATAGAAACCGGGCAGCTTTGCCGCCTCATGCAGGAAGGCGGATCGGGTATAACTGCCGTTTTCCTTCATATTTATATATAGCCGACAGATTTCAGGCAGAGCGTCCTCTCCTTCTCCGATAGAGAACAGGTCAAAGAAATCGCAAAGGGGTTCAGCGTTATAAGTGCAGGGACCGCCGCCGATGATGATGGGATCGGAGTCGGTCCGATCCTTTGCCAGAAGGGGAATCCCGGCAAGGTCCAGCACGGTCAGCACGTTGGTGTAGCAAAGCTCATACTGAAGGGTAAAGCCCACAAAATCGAAATCCTTCAGGGGATCGCCGGATTCGTGCGCCCACAGGGGAAGCTGATATTCCCGCAGTTTTTCCTCCATATCAACCCAAGGACAGTAGGTCCGCTCGCACCAGATGTCATCGAAACGGTTCAGCGATCCGTACAGAATCCGGATCCCCAGGTTGGACATTCCGATTTCGTAAGAATCGGGAAAGCAGAAAGCAAACCGTGCTTTAATTTTCGACTTATCCTTCAGAGTTTCGCCGAACTCGCCGCCGATATACCGTCCGGGCTTTTCTACGCTTTTCAGGATTTTTTCTTTCAGAAGTTGAACTTGACTTTCTTCCATTTGATTTTGATTCATGTATTGGAATCCTTTCTGTTGGCTTCTCATTATGAAAATACCTTGGTAATAATCAGCCCGGGAATCAGCCAGAACAGCTGATACAGTGCCAGATAATGAGCAGGAATCTTTGTGATGGAGGTCATGGTCAACACCACGCCCATGACAATCCCCGCCGTCAGGATTGAGATCACCGACAGTGCCATGCAGATTCCCATGACATGACGGGTTCTGGAGCAGGCATTCAGGGTTCCCATGAGATTGTGGATGCCGCCCAGCGTAACGATAGAACTTTCCACCGTTTCCTTCACCTCATAAGGCTCCAGCGGGTCTTGGGTGTGAATGACCTTAATGGGCATTTTCTCGTCGATATTCAGGACATTACACAGCATCGACAGATCAATATTGGGGTCAAAGGTCTTGATGACCACCGTCATACCCGAATCGAAAAGACCGTTCAAAGTTCTGGCGAAAGTGGGAGACGGACGGTAGGTCAGTTCCAGCTTGGCAGTGACCTCATTGTTGACCGCCATGTACATATTCACGCAATCACGGTCGGGGGTATCACCGTCTGCGGGCATCATCAGGTGATTGCGGACGATGTAGTGGTAGGTTCCCATGAGAACGTGCTTGCCTTCTACCGCCGCCTCGATGCCGTCATCCGACACTGAAAGATACTCCATATCGTCGATGGTGTCCGACTCCATGATGCTCTCCAGCACCTTGCTCAGGGATCCGCCGGCAGGACAAAGCACGGCGGCGGCAAAGCGGAGAACCTTATCGTAGGGCATGGTTCCGTACAACTTGATCCGATCCAGATGAACGCCCCGCTTGGGAAAGATGTCGGCATCGCTCAGGGTGATGTTGGCAGGCGGCATATGGTCTTCCAAAGCGGCAGTGCCGATGACTGCACTGTCCTCTTCTCCTGCTGTAAGCGAAAGATGATACATAGGATAGCTATAATAGAAGTAGATCGACATAGGCAGGCAGAGAAGCAGGGTCACATACCCGGTGAGAATTCCCTCAAATACACTGCCCGAACGGAAAAATCCGAACAGTCCGAATCCGGCGGCGACAATCAGGGTCAACAGCACCAAAACACCGGACCATCGCTTAACCCGGGAGGAAGCATAGGTGTTCTTATAAAATCCGCTAACCTTTTCCGTTCTGGTCACCGAAAGATACTTATTTCCAAAAGGAAGATAGCGGCTCATTTCGGCAATTTCCATTTTCGCCTCATCCTTGGTCATCCGATAGAGAACGCTTTTCTCCGATTTAGAGGCAACCACACGGAAGCTGCGAAGTTCGGCAAGCAGCATCAGCAGGCTGTATACGGTATACAAAAGAATCGACAGCATGGCGGGAAGTCCGAAAAACCGAACCTCCGTCTGATGGGTCCAAATCTGAATCAGATACAGCAGTGCCGTCAGAAATGCGGACAGGAACAAGGCACTTTCAGGCGTTGCCCGTGCCGTAATCAACTCCAGCCCGCCACGGAAAAAGTCACGGTATTTCAGTGCCAGTCCCAGCACCAGAATCTGAATCTCCAGCAGGACTCCGACTGTGGGGTAAATCGATATGGAAAAGAATGAGGGCAGGTCAAATGGAAGCAGACTGCTGTATTCCAGACCAAAGACCAGAAGCATCAGGACAATGCAAAGCAGCAGATCGGCAAGCGTTTTGAAAAATTTCTTCCGATAGTCCGCAAAAATGCCCTTATTCTGGCTGAAATCGGTATATTCGGTGTATTTTCTTCGGGTCCGGAAGGACAGGGTGTCCTCGTCGTAGAAATCTTCCTCTTCCTCAAACTCCGGCTCGACCTCCGCTTCCGATGCGTCTTCCCGCTCCTCCATCCCGAAAATGGACATAAGGTCAAACTCATCATCCCTCTTCCGGGATTTTTTCTCCTCCTGCTTGGGAACCTTACGGGTGGGACGCTTGGCGGCAGGCTTTTCCTCTCTGGGTCCCGGATTGGATCGGGTACCCGTCACCAACGGCTTGAAGCCGTAGAATTCCTCCAGAGAGAAGGTATTTCCCTTCGATGCCGGCTGATCCGCATTTTTGCGCGTAACCGGTTCTTCCTTCTGAATATCCGGTATTCCCTTTGGCTCCTGTTCTCCGACAGGCTGTCCGGAATCGGCACCCGTCTCCCCCGACTGTCCCATATCGGAGCGGAGCCGACGGAGCAGATCCCCTGCACTGGGTTTTTGTTGTTCCTCTCGGTTACTCATTTCTCTTCCATGCCTTTCTGCCTATCCCTTGTTCTTTGCCTTCCCCACTGCCTACCGAATAGTCAGCCGGTGGTTATCCCTTACAGGGAAGTTTTATTCTTCTTATGCCGATCTTCTGCCGCTTTGCAGAGAAATACGGCGGTTGCACAGGAGACGTTGAAGGAGTTCACCCTGCCGTACATGGGAATGGACAGAACGAAGTCGCACTTTTCCCGAACCAGTCGGGAGATTCCCTTTCCTTCACTGCCGACCACAAAAGCGGCAGCTCCCGACAGATCGGTTTCATACAGCGAACTGCCGTCCGCCTCTGCGCCGTAAATCCAGACCCCACGTTTCTTCAGATCTTCAATGGTGGAAACAATATTCGCCACCTTGGCAATGGCAACATGCTCGATGGCACCGGCGGATGCCTTGACCACCGTGGGCGTAATCGGGCAGCAATGCCGCTTGGACAGAATCAGACCGTGGGCTCCCGCACCCTCGGCGCATCGGATGATCGCCCCCAGATTGTGGGGGTCCTCCACTCCGTCAGCGATAACGAAAAAGGGCGGTTCTCCCTTTTCCTCAGCGATCGCAAACAAGGCATCCGGATCCACATAGTCCACGCCTGCCGTCATGGCAACCACACCCTGATGATTTCCGCCGCCCGACAGGCTGTCCAGTTTTTCCTTCGTCACCTCGATGACCGGAATTCCCGCCGCCTTCGCCTTGGCGATGATCACGGTAATAGAGCCCTCCCGATCGCCGGCATGAACGAACAGCTTGTCGATGGTCTTCCCGCTTTTCAGGGCTTCCATAGCGGCGTTTCTGCCGTACAGAATGCCCGACTCAGACTCGTCCACTGCACTTTCCGTCGATAAGGTTTGATCCGTTTTCATCCGATCAGAGGGTTTTCTATGATTGTACTGATTCTTCATGGCTTTTTATGCTCCGTCTGTCTGATTCTGAATTTCGTTAACCGTTATAGGCTGATTTTATGATGATTTTTATATGAGCAGCCGCAAATGGCTGATTTTAATGTTATTATACCATACATTTTTGAATTTGTATAGCCTTTTTCGAAAATTCTCCCGATTTTTTCGGGCAAAAAACAGAAGGGACACATCTTAGGATGTGTCCCCGACGGTTACTATTGATAAGATTCAATCATACCATACAGCCAAGCTTTAAAATACAGTTCAGCTTCTGCCAAGGCAAAGCATTACTGCTGAGCCTTCATCGCTGCAAAGCATTCGCTGCAGTAAACGGCTCTGTCATTGGAGGGCTGGAAGGGAACTTTTGCTTCCTTGCCGCATCTGGCACAAGTCGTCACAAACATCTCTCTTGCAGGTCTGGTTGCGTTCTTCTTCGCATCACGGCATGCCTTACATCTCTGAGGCTGGTTCTGGAAACCTTTCTCAGCATAAAACTCCTGTTCGCCTGCGGTGAAAACGAATTCGGCTCCGCAATCTTTGCACTTCAATGTGATGTCCTGGTACATTTGTTTTACCTCGCTTTGATAAAAAAGAAATAATATTTACCTTCGGGCGGGTTCGTCCGCCATCTCCCGTTTCCGGTGCTTTTCTTAAGCTACTCAGGCATATGTCCATCTGACCGCCTGATTTTTGTGCGGATCCGATAGATAGCATTTTCAACGGATTTCTCCGGTCGATTCACAAGCCCTGCAATTTCTCTGTAACTGCGCCCTTCGGCATAATAACGATAGATAACCTGCTCGTATGCGGACAGCTTTTCCAGATACTCCTCCGGCAGATGTCTGCCCCGATTCGGAACCCGTTCACTGTCGCTGTGCGTCATGTTTCGGGATGCCTGACTTGCCTTTGTGTGTCGGATCAGCATTCTGCCGCAGGAAATCATCCGATTGCGGACACAGATCTTGGCATACAGTCCGAAGGTGACATCCTCTTGGTCCATCCGATAGCTGACTGCCGCCTTATAGAGAGCAAGGGAGGCTTCCTGACTAAGATCTTCCCTTTCCGAGCCATAACTGCGGTAACGCTCATGGGCTGAGGTAACCATGGCGGTCAAAAGCGGACGGTAAACCTCACAGAGCGTATCAAAAGCAGTAGGGTCATTCCCCCGGATCCGACAAAGCAGGTCGGTCACATCAGGAATACCCTCCTGATTTTTCGGTTTTTGCAAATATGTCCCTCCAGAAATTCTTCGCTAGGTCGAAATTTGTCAAAATTCACAAATCCAATCTTTATTAGCCCTGAATCTTACCTATATTATAGCACTTTCTTGTTATTTGTCAATAGGAAATTCACAATTTTATCATTTTTTCTTCACAAACGGCAAACAAGCCGAAATCCAAACAAATATTAACAAAAAAAATCCGACATTTTTGTGCATAATAGAGATAATTCCGTTCAAATTGCACAATCGAAGATAAAATCAATCGTTCAGGAGATACTCCATATCACCACACAGAAGAGCAATCACCCCACGGTACATGATCTCGGGACGGTCATCGAAATTGTGCATCATCAACTCAAGCTGCTTGGAGCTTTCAACCACAATTTTGATCTCCAGAGAAAGCTGCTTGCTATCAATAATCCGACAGCAGAGATCGTACTTTCCGTCGTCCCGCAGACGGTAGGTCGCCGAAATCTTCGATCCCCGCTCCTTGAAGTCCATCATGCGGAAGGCAGACTTCAGCCCTTGAGAACGGACAGACTTGGGAATGTCATTTTGCAGACTCTCAACAACAATCCTTCCCTGACCGGACAGCTCATAGTAACGGTCATCCCCGTCACGGAACTCCTTGATGTTACCGGCATCCAGAAGATCGGCAAAGCAGTCGGCAAAATCAATGGGAGCCACGATTCCGTCCTGAACGATTACATCATTAATGTCCTCATATTTCATGGGTTTATTCAAGCTGTTTATTATGTAAAGGATAAATATTTTTATTTCATTATGATCAATCAGCCTAGTTACCATCTCAGTCTCCAATGCCCCGTAAGGCGTTTCAGATTATTTCGATAAAACAGGGAAATTCCGTGCAGGAACAGCCTGCGCCGGCATTTTGCAGGATCGGATCAGCATGGGGTTCCCACGCCTGATGTTTATGACTGTCAGGGATTTCACTTGGGCGAACCCGATGAATGATCAAGCAGAGGCAAATAGGGCGTGTCGCACGGTTCATGCGACACGCCCGGGAAGCATCAGTGCGTTACAGAATAGACTGCAACAGCTACGTCCGTTCTCTGACTTACGGCATCAATCCCAGATCTTTGTGGGAAGAATGGCTGCCTCTACTTCATATTTGTAGTTCTTATTGGTTGCATTGGTGAAGTCCATATAGCCATCGTAGCGGAGCTCATATCCCTTCAGCAGATCGCTTGCCTGATATCCGGTCTGCATAAAGTACAGCGGTATTACAGGCATATCGGTCATGAGCAGCTTTTCAGCCTGAATCAGAAGATTGGCACGTTCAGTAGCATCCGTCGTATTAAGGCACTGAGTGATCAGTTCCTCATACTCTGCACTGTTGTAACCGGTGCTGTGAATAACCGGATCAAAGACATCGGCAGACTCACTGAAATCGTATGCGTTTCCGGAATACTTGGATGCGAATGCAGCGAGAGATGCAAAAGGATCCACAGACAGCATGCTGTACTGGATACCGATGACATCAAACTCACCGGAAAAATACTTCTCAAGGAAGAGATCACGGGTCAGTTTCTCGTAAAGTGCCTGAACGTCATATTCATTGTCCTTTACGCCGACAACCTCGTAGTAGCTGGAACTGCGGTTACTCAGTTTCTCAACGGTTACGGTATACCCCAGTTCGCCCCACTTGGCTGCCACATACTCAGCAACCTTCTCCTCGGCTTCATTGTCCCGAATGGTCAGGGTAATGGCACCGGTCGTTGCCCCTGCAGCAGAAATCGCTGCTTTTGCATCGCTGACCGACATGGTGCTACCCAGCACATTTCCTGCCTCCGACCGGAAGCTCGTCTTACGGGTGGTATAGTAGACGCCATCGGATATCAGACCCGTTGCCGGCTTGCCGTATGTGATCAGACTGACAATTTCGTTTCTGTCCAGAACGGCAGACAGGGTGCGGCGAACCTCTGCGCTCTCAAAGAGAGGATTGGTGATATTGAAGAAATACGTATAGGTTGAAAGCAGATCGGTCACATTGTCGTTCGTCGATCTTGCGCTGAGGGGAAGATTTGCATCATACAGAAGCGGCAGTCCGTTGAGTTCCATCGGAGTGCCCGACTGTAATGCTGCATAAGCATCTTCAGCATCAATGAACTGAACATTGAGACGATAGGGAGTGACATATTTCATCAGTGCGTCGTCTCCGGTTTCGCTGGTGTCACGGTAATAATACTTGTTTCTCTCCAGAATGATGGAGGGATAGCCGTCATCCGGATAGAGGTTGGTACTCTTTACATAGAAGGGTCCGCAGGAAACCAGAATGGTACTCAGGGTCGACCAGGAATAGTCGGTAAGAACATCATTGGCGGCAAGAACGGGATTGCCCTTACTGTCAACCTTGTCCTCATAATAGGATTCGTACAGGGAGATCTTACGGACAGCGTCCTCACGGACGGGATAAAGTGCAACGCTTGCGCAGTTGTACAGGAAGGCATCCACATATGCGGCATCAATCAGTTCCACCTGAATGATCTGATCGCCGGCTGCATACAGACACAGGTTATCAATGGAAGCATCGCCGTTCTTGACCTCTACCGCATTCTTTATGTAGAACAGCAACGAAGCCGCCTCGGACTTGAACTCGGATCCGAGTATTCTCTTCCAGGCATATACGAAGTCGTTGGCGGAAACCTGAGTACCGTCGGACCAGCAGGTTTCCTTCAGTTTGAACTCGATGATATTATCCTTCACGGTATAACTGTCGCACATAGCCTTTACCAGTTTGCCGTTACTGTCAATATTGAAAAGTCCCTGATAAATCAAAGGAAGAAACTGTGCTGCAGCCTGATCGGAGTAAGCAACCGACGGATCAAAATTGGTAGGTTTCAGCATGTAAAGATTCAATTCGGCGCCGGGGTCGTCTTTATTCATACAACCGCCCAAAGTACACACGATCATAAGTGTGCAAAGAAAGAATGAAATTATTTTTTTCAAAGTATTTTCCTCCTCCATACCTCTTAAGATATAGGTAGCAATCTTTATGAATTATTATAGCACCTTTTTTTGGTTTAATCAATGGTTTCGGGCGCAAAATTTTGAGAATTTCAATTTTTGTGTCCTTGCACAAAAATATTTTTTCCTTTTTGGTCATTTTGCACAACAATGTGAGCCCATATTTTTCACCCTTCGGCATAATTCCGAAGGATAAGAAGAATGTAAAAACGCAAATCTTTGGGTATACTGACCCTATCACAGCATGAAAGGAGCGATATTACGGACAAGTCTCAGATAAGGACCATTCCCATACGGACCGACCTTGCCGAAGAAGGCATTCCCGCAGACGATCCCATACGGGAAGAGGTCGGGAACCGGCAATCGGAAGGATTTGCCGAGGTCAACCGTCTGCACATAAAGGACAAGCGGGACTCCGTGCGGCTGGGACTGCCCATAGGGCACTACACCACCGTCAGTTTCAGGCAGGACGACCTTTTTACGGAGGAAATTCCCGAAAAGCTCGCCGAACGGATTGCCCGGGAAATCCACAGGATGACCGGGCAACATCCCATCCGGTCTGCCCTTGCCGTTGGACTGGGCAACCGTGACGTGACTCCCGATTCGCTGGGACCGCTGAGCGTGGACCGTCTTCCCATTACAAGGCAGATCCCGGACTATCCCATCAAAATATCGGGGTTGTCTCCGGGGGTCATCGGTCAGACAGGCATCGACTGCGGTGAACTGATCGAAAGCTGGGTCCGGGTGGACCGTCCTGATCTTCTTCTGGTCATTGATGCGCTGGCGGCAAAATCCACCGATCGGCTTGCCTGTACCGTCCAGATCACCGACTGCGGCATTGTTCCCGGTTCGGGGGTGGGCTGCCACCGGAGCGAAATCAGCCGCTCCACCATGAAAATCCCCGTGATCGCCATCGGTGTTCCCACCGTGGTGGACAGCAGGACGCTGGTACTGGATGCGCTGGAGTCGGCAGAGATGGAGGCAAATCGTCGGTTGATCGAACTTCTACGGGATCGGCAGTTCTATGCCACTCTCACCGACTGCGACAGGCGGGTAAGAGGGCTTGCCGATCTGATTGCCGACAGCCTGACCCGCTTTTTTTCCCTATGTTCCGATTCATAGGGTCAGTCGCTGCCGAATAGACTGATGTCAGCACCGAATGCCGGAGTCTGCCGGATTCCGGCATTCGGACTTTGAAAGAAGGGATCCCTATGGGAAATCGGTTTGACAGGCAGGGACAGGCAGAACGGACCTACCGTCTGGGAATCTGTCTGCTTTCGGCAGCTTTTTTGATTCTGCTTCTGTTTCTTAGGCTGTCCGATGAGCAATGGATCGAAACAGAGTCCGATCCGACAAGCGGTCTCCTGTTTCTGTCAAAGCAGGAGACCGGGTTATCACGGGAACTTTCCGATGAAACCCTGTCTGCTCTTTTGGCATCCCCCGGTCAATCGGGAGACTGAAAGGCGAAAATCGCCCGAAACAGTTCGCAATTGTATTCGTAAGCCTCTATCAGTTTTTTAGACGAAGTGAGACCTGTTTCATAGGCTTTTTTACGGATGCACAGTATGGTATCATCGGGAAGAGCGGTAAATGCCGTATAATAACTGCCGAACTCGGTATCCTTGAGGTAAACCGAGTAGTCATCCAGGGCAAAATCCGGGGTATATCCCAGCACCTCTTCCAGAGGGACGAAGGCTTCCTGTTGCTGATAGATTCCGTATACATAGGGATCCATCAAGCAGATGGAAACCTCACCGGTCGCCAGCAGCGTACCGATTTCACTGAGGGCATTCTGCCGCAGGGAGGTATCGTAGTAGACATGATCGCCCTCCGCAGCTGCCTCTGCCTGTTTTTCCGCCAACTGCTCGTCCGAAATGACGGCATAGGAACGGAAAAGAAGATTGATCTTTCCGTCCTTGTTCCGATCGGATGTCAGCAGTTGACAGAAGGCACGGTTGATGGCCTCCTCTGCCCCCGACTGGGTCAGAGTGACCGATGGACCGGCGTACAGTATCTGTGTATCATAGTCTTCCCGATTGATCATCTGCACAATTCCCACCACCAGAAGCACCGCAAAAAATGCCGCAATGATGGTCGTCCATTTATAATGGTACCAGAAGTTTTCCAGTTTTTCTTTCACGAAAAATCATCCTTTCGGGGTCTTATCGGAGTTTTGGGGAACACTTGGCAGAAAAGCGTCAAATCGGGAAATTCGAAGCTTTGGGGTCTTACACCCATTGATTTGCAAACACAGGTAACTTGGCGTAGTATTGGCGTACAGCTCGGAAAGACATTAATATTGCAGAAGTAGTATATCACAAATTTGATTTTTTTTCAAGGGTCTCCTGACGCAAACAGTCATCCTTTTATAAAAATTCGAAAATTGTTCACAAATTGCAAGGAAAACCTATGATTCAGTTGCTCTACCAGCGTTTTTCTTATGATCTGCCGGACAGGTATACTGCAAATCGAATCGACAAACTCACCAAGAAACGGTATAACGATGACCTTAACCCGTTTTACGGGTAACAAGATAAGTCGATCAAAAACAGACAGCCGAACATGAGCGGCTGCCTGAGATTGTAACAGAGTGTCAAACTTCCGGTTTTCTTTCCTTATAGGGGCTGTTCAAACCACCGTGAAACCGAAGGTTTTGATCTGAGAGGTTTTTTACAACCTCTGAATTTCTGTAATTGGTATATGATCTCTTTCATCCTCACAAAAAAACGTGAGATTGGCGTATGATTGGCGTATTAAGGCGTAGTTTCCATACTCTTAAAACGCCGAAAACCCTTGATTTTACGGTTTTTTCGAAGTTCTGTCAGTCCAAAGGCTTCATGGTCGGGAACAGCAGAACGTCCCGGATGGAGGCACTGTCGGTCAGGAGCATGATCAGGCGGTCAACGCCGAATCCCAGTCCTCCGGTAGGTGCCAGACCGTACTCCAATGCGGTGATATAATCGTAGTCCACCTGTGCGGTAGTGTTGGGGTCTTCCCTTCTCTTTGCCGCAACCTGAGCCTCAAAACGTTCCCTTTGATCAATGGGATCATTCAGTTCCGAGAAGGCATTGCCGTACTCGGTGGCACAGATGAAGTATTCAAACCGCTCGGTAAAGGCGGGATCCTCGGGCTTTCTCTTTGCCAGAGGACTGTTTTCCACGGGATAATCGTAGATAATGGTGGGTTGAATCAGCTTTTCCTCCACGAATGCGTCGAAGAACTCGGCAAGAACGGTTCCCTTGGTGGCATCTGCGGGGACCTCAACGCCCTTTTCCTTAGCCGATGCTCTGGCATCCTCGTCAGTCTTCCATTCGTAGTAGTCTACGCCCGAATATTTCTTCACTGCCTCTACCATGGTCAGCTTCTCCCAATGACCGAGATCAATCTTCGTTCCCTGGTAGGTGATGACCTTGGAACCGCAAATTTTCTCGGCAAGCATGGGATACATTTCCGTGACAAGATCCATCATGCCCTTATAATCGGTGAATGCCTGATACAGCTCAATGGTGGTAAATTCGGGATTGTGCTTGGTATCCATTCCCTCATTCCGGAAAATTCTGCCCACCTCATAGACTCTGTCCATGCCGCCAACGATCAGTCTCTTCAGATAAAGCTCGGTCTCGATTCTCAACACCATGTCCATGTCCAGGGTATTATGGTGGGTAAAGAAGGGACGTGCGGATGCGCCAATCTCAAAGGGGGTCAGAATGGGGGTCTCAACCTCGAGAAATCCTTTGCCGTCCAGATAGGCACGGATTTCGGAGAGAATCCGGCTTCTTTTGACGAAGGTCTCCTTGACCTCGGGATTAACGATCAGGTCAACATATCTCTGACGGTATCTCTGATCCACATCGGTCAGTCCGTGGAACTTCTCGGGCAGGGGAAGCAGCGACTTTGCCAGCAGGGTCAGTTCGGTGACATGGATAGAGATCTCGCCGGTTTTGGTGCGGAACAGATAGCCCTTGACACCCAGAATGTCGCCCACATCCCACTTCTTGAAGCCCAGATTGTACTGATCCTCACCCAGTGCGTCACGGGTGACGTAAATCTGAATCTCGCCCTGCTTATCCCGGATATGGGCGAAAGATGCCTTGCCCATGATCCGGCGGCTCATCATTCGTCCTGCAACCGAGACATACCTGGGTTCCTCACCCTCTGCGGGATCGGTAAAGTTCGCCTTAATATCTGCACTGTAGGCATCCACGGGATATTTCGTCAGGGTAAAGGGGTCTTTTCCGGAGCTTTTCAGTGCCGCCAGCTTCTCACGGCGTACCGCCAGTTCGGAGCCTGCGCTTTGCTGTTCGTTCGTATTTTGATTCTCTGCCATTTTCTGTTATTCCTTTCCGGGTCAGGATTCTCGAAAAATCAGTCCTGACTTCTCGCAATGCTCAGAATGCGGATATTTGCCGGTCCTGCGGGCGTCTCGGCAACAACGGTCTCGCCTGCCTTATGTCCGATCAGTGCCTTTCCGATGGGAGACTGATCCGAAATCTTATTTTGCAGGGGGGATGCCTCGGTGGAACCGACGAGGGTATACTCAACCTCTTCTTCCCACTTTTCATTATAGATGCGGACGCAGGTGCCTACGTTGGCAACGTCGGTACGGATCTGATCCTCGGAAATCACAATGGCGGTCTTGAGCATTTCCTCAAGCTCGCTGATACGGGACTCGACCTTTGCCTGTTCGTCCTTTGCTTCGTCATACTCGCTGTTCTCGGAAAGGTCACCAAAGCCACGGGCAATGCGCAGGGCTTCCTTGACCTCAATTCGCTTCACGTTCTTCAGGTAATCCAGTTCCTGATTGAGTTTTTCAAGACCTTCCTTGGTTACGGTAATTTGTGCCATTTTCTTTTCTCTCCTTAACAGATGATAAATAAATATAGATAAAGATATTCTTTTCTTATGTTATTATTCCCTTGATTTTGCCGGTTCCTTACCAATTCTCAGGAATTCTGACAAGCTGCGATTGCCGCCGCCAGTTGGGTATCCTGCTCCTCTGTCAAAAGCAGAATCGGAATGTTAAGCTCATCGAGGGCAATTTCCATGTCGGGCAGAATGCCGATGCCGTGATAGCTGACATTGGAGGGGGGATTGTACATCCGGAAGGTCAGCTTCATGCCGCCGCCGTTGGGCAGGTTGAAGAAAGACTGCATACAGCCCTTTCCGAAGGTCGTTTCACCCACAAGGGTGGCACCCTTCAACTCCCTCAGGCAGGCGGTAAACAGTTCTGCCGCAGATGCGGTGTATTCATTGGTCAGCACCGCCATGGGCAGATCAACCGTATGTTCATCAGACGAGACCCGAGTCTCGTCCCCGCCGTCTTTATCGAGAATGTGGATCAGCACCTGATCTTTTTCAATCAGATAGGACAGCACCGACAGCACGCTGTCCAGCGATCCGCCGCCGTTATTCCGCACATCAAAAACCAGTGCCGTCACGCCCTGCGAGAGAAGACCGTCCACAGCGTCTTTGAACTGGTTGGGCGTTGCGCCGTCAAAATTCAGGATCCGGATCAGACCGGTTTTCCCGTCCGAGCAGACCGAAGAATAGACCGATACATTGGTGAACTGATCCCGGGTGACCGTGATCTCAAGTTCTTCATCCCCCCGAAGGACGGTCAGCACCACCTGTGTCCCGATCTCTCCGGTGATCTCCGCAACCACTTCATCAAAGCCCACGTCGGCGGTCCGTTTTCCGTTGACTGCCAGAATCCGATCCTCGGCACATATTCCTGCCGCCTCGGCAGGAGAACCGGGTACGGTCATAAGAACCTGCAAATTCATCGCCTCGGTGTCATAACGCACCTGTATGCCGATTCCGACCTTGTTTCCTGCCGCTTCCGCAATGTAAGCGGCATATTCATCGGGAGCGTAGTAGGCGGCATAATCGTCTCCGAGAGAGGCAATATAGCTCCGATAAACCTGATCCAGACCATCTTCTGCCGTCCACTCGCCCGGTGTGCCGTAGTAGTAGCTGTCCACAACCGCCTGCATATAGGCAAGGGTTTCGTCACCTGACAGCAGATCGGGAGCGTTTTTCAGTGCCGCCTGGCAGGATTCCACTGCCTTTGCAACCTCCCGCTTACCGTTTACGTTCATGACGGTATAGGTCGTCATGAACGTAATGGCGCAAGCCGCAAAAACGGTCACCGCAGACAGCAAAATCCGGCTGAATTTACTGAGTTTCATGAAAAATCCCCTTTTTTCAAACCCTTCAATCCTCTGCATCAAGATATTTCAGAGGATCATAGGGCGTCCACACGTCGTTTTCACGGAATCTGATTTCGAAATGACAGCAGTTTCCGGTAGCATTGCCGGTGGAGCCGACTCTCGCAATCTCTTCTCCCTGCAATACGTATTCGCCGACCTGCACCGAAATGCTGGTGCAATGGGCATATCGGGTCTGGGTTCCGTTATCGTGGACGATCACCACCATTTTGCCGTATCCCGAACTGGTACCCACCGACAGAACGGTCCCCGATTTGGCGGCATAGATGGGTGAGTTATAGGCAACTGCAAAATCCACACCCTTGTGATCGCTGTGAATGACATTTCCGTCATTGTCCGTATAGGTACGCCAGCCGAATCGGGAGGAAATCATGCCCGCATCCAATGCCGGCAACGACACAGGAAGAATATATTCGGGCGCACCCTCATAGTATTCCCCGCCCTTCTGCAAGGTACCGTTTTCCATTGCCTCCCGGATAGAAGGCAGCACATTTTCAACTTTATATGCCATTGTCAAAGCGGGATCGTTTGTGATCTCGCTGCCCGTCAGCTTATTGAACTGCTCGAAGGCTTCCTCAATGGCACGGTTGGTCTCCTGCTCATCGGCTTCCACCTGAGCAAGCAGTGCAGTCAGCGACTCGCAATCCTGCTCCAGCGTCTGTATGTATGCCAGACTGTCGGCGATCTGCTGATCCAGCGTCGCTTTTTTCTCAACCAGCTCATTTTCCGCCGTCTTCTTCTCATTCTGGATGGTAATCAGTTGGGACTGCTCAACCTTGAGTTCGGCGGTTTCCTTTTCCAGCTCATCCATCAGCTCCTGATCGTACGCCAAAATATCGTTCATCCGCTCGATGGAGGTCAGCATATCAATAAAGCTGTCCGAATAGAAGAAGATTTCCAGCACGCTGGGTGTTCCCTCTTCATAAGACTGGCGCAGCCGCTCCAGAAAAATGGCGTATTTTTGCTGATAGGCTGCCGTATGCCGGTCAATCTGCTCCTGCTTTTCGGCAATCATCAGGTCGTATTCGGCAAGAATCTCATTCAGGGCGGCGATCTGAGCCTCGGTTGCGGCTACCTGTTCGTCCAGCAGTGTCTTTGCCTCAAGGGTCGTGGACAGATTGGACTTTGCCGTTTCGATCTTACTGTTCAGACTGTTCTTCTGCTCCTCCAGCTCCGCCATCTTCTGATACAGCTCGCTGATTTTCGATGCCACCTGATCGGTGGAATTGCTGTTGGAACTCATGAGCAGATTGCCCGTTGTCCCGCCAAGTCCACTGTCGGTCATGGCTCCGATGGTCAGAAGGGGAAAAAGGATGATCGACAGACAACAGACCAGCGATCCGAACAGGATCAGCCATCTTGTATGCCTTGATGGGATTTTTTCATTGGTTTCGTTTATTTCCATGAATTTCTTCATTCCTTTTAAACACATTGAACACAAACACAAAGGAAATTATTATCCTTTATGGGATTGCCTTATGGATTTCCTATATAGGGATTATTTTTCCTTTAAATACTTGGACAGGGAAATCAGACTTCCCGCAACACCTGCAAACAGTCCGACACAGAGGAAGACCAGAATCATCAGAGGGGCGCACTCTCCGAAGGGAACCACCGAGAAGGAGCGGTAATGATTTTCCACAAAAGAGCAGACCCTGTCGTACACCAGCCACTGAGCGAAAAAGGCTCCGACTCCGGCAATCAGTCCCATAAAGATACCCTCGACCACGAAGGGGGCGGTAATGAAAGCGTTGGTTGCGCCCACATAACGCATGATGGAAATCTCCTTGCGTCTGGCGAACACGGCAAGCCGTATGGTGTTAATAATAATAAAGAGGGAAACAACGAAAAGAATCAGCATGAATCCGAGGAATACCTGTGTCACGCCCTGCTTCAGATTCTGCATCATGGCGGCAACCTCAGCATGGGAGGTTACCTTATCAATGGGGGACACGGTAACACCGTCCCGTTGGATGGTGATATTGTTCAGACCGTACTCCAGATCGGTCAGCACCGACTCATCGGGATAGGTGATGAGGAAGGATGCCCGATATGGGTTGTCCCCCTCCCGCAGGTTCTCGAACAGTCCGGGATAGTCCTGGAATTTCTGAATCTCGGACTCCAGTGCCTGCTGTTTGGAAATGTACTCCACGTCGTTGACCAGCCCCTTGTCGGACAGTTTCAGAATCTCACTCCGAACCGTCTCGATCTCTTCATCGGTACAGTCGGAGTCCACGAATGCCGCCACTTCATTGAGCAGAGTCAGACTCTCCAGATTATAGTTGATGTTTCTGATCAGGAGACCAAAGGTTCCCAGCACGA
>JBJDZN010000025.1:0-2319 GCA_051868045.1 Eubacteriales bacterium | reverse complement strand
GAAAGTGGCGGCTGGCCCGGTGACATGAAGTTTTTTCCGAAAGACGGCAAGCCGTTTTATCGTCCTCTGGCAGACCGCACGAAAGCAAAGGCTTATTTTATGCCGGAGCGCTGTCTTTATTGTGTAGATAAGCTGAATGCCTGTGCTGATATTTCTTTGGGTGATAACTACACCGGGAAGGACGAATCAAAACTAGGGAGCAATTCTGTTATCATCCGAACCCAAATCGGTCAAAGTGCTTGGGCAACTGCGAAAGAACAACTTGAGATTCGAAGCGTTGATATTTATGATATACAAAGGGCACAGGCAATAGATTGTCGATTGGATAATCTGTATTTTGGAGATCTAAAAGCAAAACAAATTGGGAAAGTACTCGATCTGAACAATGGTATGCCGAGAGAAAAGGAGTTTTTGCTCTTTAAACAAGCCTTGAAAACCAATATAAAAAAACTTCGAGCTGGAGCGGTGTACGATTTCAATCCTGCTGATTTGCAAAAGCTGATCCAAAAGGATAACAAAAAAACGAATCCGGCAACTAGGTTTATAAAGCGTTGTTACCATTATATTAAGCGTAGAATCAAATGAGGTATTTCTCATGACCAAGATCATGCTCGTCTTCGGGACTCGTCCCGAGGCAATCAAAATGTGTCCGCTGGTCAACGAACTGAAGACCAGAGATAATCTTGAAACCGTTGTCTGCGTCACCGGTCAGCATCGGCAGATGCTCGATCAGGTGCTGGAGGCATTCCATGTGGTGCCGGACTACGACCTGTCCATTATGAAGGACAAGCAGACGCTGTTTGACATCACCACGAACATTCTGAATCGGATCAAATCCGTTCTGGACGAGGTCAAGCCCGATGTCGTGCTGGTTCATGGCGACACTTCCACTACCTTTGTTACTGCACTGGCTTGCTTCTATCTGCAGATTCCGGTTGGCCATGTGGAAGCCGGTCTTCGGACTTACAACATTTATTCCCCCTATCCCGAGGAGTTCAATCGGCAGACCGTCAGTATCATCAGCCAGTACAATTTTGCACCTACGGAACTTTCCAAGCAAAATTTGCTGAAGGAAGGCAAAAAGCCGGAGACCATCTATGTTACCGGCAATACCGCCATTGATGCGTTGAAGACCACCGTTCGGGAGGACTACGCTCACCCTGAGTTGGATTGGGCAACGGGTAGCCGCCTGATTTTGATTACGGCTCACCGCCGGGAGAATCTGGGCGAGCCTATGAAGAATATGTTCCGGGCTATCCGCCGCTGTATGGATGAGCATCCCGATGTGAAAGCCATTTATCCCATTCACATGAATCCTGTTGTCCGTGAGACTGCCGATGAGATTTTAGGCGGCGATAATCGGATTCACATTATAGAGCCGCTGGATGTGTTGGATTTTCACAATTTTATGGCTCGCAGTTTCCTGATTCTGACCGATTCCGGGGGAATTCAGGAGGAAGCACCTTCTCTGGGTAAACCGGTTCTCGTTATGCGGGATACTACCGAGCGGCCTGAGGGTATCGCCGCCGGCACCTTGAAGCTTGTGGGAACCGACGAAGAAGTGATTTACCAAAATTTCAAACAGCTTTTGGATGACCCCGATGAATATGCCAAAATGAGCAACGCCTGCAATCCCTACGGCGACGGCTTCGCCTGTAGACGTATTGCGGATATTCTTTCAAGATCGTAGGTCTGCCATGCTTCAAAAAATATTCCTTTGGTTTTACTGTCTTCCCATCATAGATGTTCTTCTGCTGACCGTTTTGTTCAGTGCTTTATATCTGGAACTGCGTCGGTTGTTCGGTCAAAAACACTTTTGGAAACCGGTTGTCGAGGTTCTCCTTGTGATCTGCCTTGCGGTGATCGGCACCGCAACTTTGACTGACCGCTCTCCGAGTGCCGATCCTACTGATCCGCAGTTGATCCCCTTTTTCTCCTATTATACCGTCTTCACCGGAGGAAATTCCGAGCTTGTCCGAAGCAATCTCATGAATGCGGTACTTTTTTACCCTGCCGGATTGTTTGCCTGCGATGGGCTGCCCGAAAAGTGGAGCGGAAAAAGACGGATCCTTTTGACGGTTCTGGTATTCGCTTTGATCAGCGTGGGCATCGAATTTCTCCAATACCGTTTTGCACTGGGACAGGCTGAAACCGACGATGTGATTCACAACACGCTTGGCACCCTTGCGGGGGCGATCATGGCATTGATTCACGTCAAAAAAGACCCCAAAAATGAACAATCCGTTCGCTAAGACCAAAACTTGCGTGAATTCCCAAAGTAAATTCCACAGTAGGAAAGGTGTGGAAATAAGTATGGGA
>JBJDZN010000024.1:0-9084 GCA_051868045.1 Eubacteriales bacterium | reverse complement strand
CTCCTCGGTCACCGGTTCGAAGGCAGTATTCCTGGCATCGGCATAGGAAAGCTCGTATTCCTCCCAGATTTTGTCGGTCAGCTTGGTTTTCTCCGCAGATGCCGACTCCATTTTAGAGGACAGGGAGGTATATCGGGTGAAGATCCGTTCTCTTTGATGGGTTTCGCTCTTGGATTTTTGCCGCAGATCGTTGATTTCCTTTTCAATTTCCAGCGATTTCTCGGTCAGCTCCTGTTCCTGCCCCTTGGTATCACCGATTTCTTTCGTCAGTTCTGCCAGTGTCCCCTCATCGGAAGCAATCTGTGCCGATAGCCGCTTGATTGCCGTCCTGTTCTGCTCAAGCTGACTTTCATACTGCCCGATTTGCTCCCGGATGCTGTTCAGCTCGGCAGAAAGGGATTCGCACCGATTCTTTTGCACCTCCACTTCCTTCTTTTGAACGGAAATGGAGACAATTGCATCGTTTTTTTCGGAAATCAGGCGATTCAGTTCCCGATCGGCGGTATTTTTCTCCTCCAGCGCACGCTGCATTTCTGCCTGAATGGCAGATGCTGTCTCATCGTATATTTTGCAGTTGTCGGTCAGTCTGGCACGCTGATTTGCTTTTTCGCTTTCTTTTGCCTCCAGACCCTTAATGGAAAGAAGAATTCCCTCACGTTCCTCGACCTGCTCGGCAAGACGGTTGTTCTGCATGGAAAGACCGGTCTGCTCTGCCTTGCAGAGGGCGGAGATCAGCAAATATTCTTCCCCGATCCGATCCATTTCCTCCCGATCGCCGTCGGAAACGGATGCGCTCGCTTCAATCTTGCGTTTTAAGTCTGCGGCGGCTTTTTCATCCTCAGCCTTTGCGGCAAGGATTTCTTCAATCTCCACGCTTCGGGTCAGGATGCCGCTGTCCCGCTTGACTGAACCACCCGTAAACGAACCGCCGGCATTGATGATCTGACCGTCCAGCGTGACGATCCGATAGGTGTAACCGCCGGCTTTCGCTACGATGGCAGCATTGTCCAGATTGTCGAAAACCAGGGTTCTGCCGAGAAGGGAGGAAAGTACGGGGTAATATTTCCGATCAAAGCTGATAAGATCAGCGGCAATGCCGACATAGCCTTTTCCGCTACGAACCGTTGCGGGAAGATTCAGATTTGCGGGGCGCATGGAGGTGATGGGATAGAAGGTGGAACGTCCCTGGTTCTCACGCTTGAGCAAAGCAATAGCCGCCTTTGCCGCAGCTTCGTTTTCGACCACGATATTTTGAAGATTGGCACCTAATGCTGTCTCGATGGCAATGCTGTATTTGCGGTCAACCGAGATCAGTTGGGAAACAGGACCGCATATTCCCGTGATCCGACCTGCCTGTGCGGCATCCGCCACGAATTTGACACTTCTGGAGTAGCCTTCAAAATGCTCCTCCATCCGTTTCAGGGTTAAAGCTCGCTGTTCCTTTGAGGATATGTTGGCAAGGAGGGATTGGTAACGGTTCTCCATTTCTGCCAACGAGCGCATTCTCTCCTCATTTTTGGATACCAGACGGTCACGCTGATCGCTGAGAACCTTCTGTTTGGCGGCGTATTCGTCAAGCGTTTTTTGGGATGTGTCGATGTTCTGTTTTGTCTGAGCAATCCGTTTGTCCAATGCGGACAGATTTTCCGAAAGCTCTGCCTTTCTGGCTTCCATAGTATGTTTGGACTCGTCCAGGGCAGACAGGGAGATTCTTGCCTCCGTATGCTGACGAAGGATTTCTGCCTTCTGTGCCTCCAGACGCTCCAGTGCCTGCTCGGCAGTCTGGTAATGGGTGCGGGCATCCTCAAGGGAGGCGGATAATGCCTCATAGTCTTCTTCCAGCTTTGTCTGCTGACCGCTCACCTCTTCAAACCGTCGATGGGCATTCTCCAGCTCGGATGTTTGCCGATCCTTGTCCTTTCGCCTCATCTCAAGTGAGGCTGTCAGGGTCTGAAATTGCTGTTCATAATGGGATAAATCGTTTTTTGCAACCATCAGCCCACTTTCCAAAGTGTGGAGACTTTTGGTCAGCTCATCCGATTTTGCGGATGCCTGTTCATGAGCGGTACGGTTTTCCAGCTGGAGCCCGGATAACGTTTCCAAACGGGTATCGTAAGATGCCAGCGCATCGTCGGCAAGCTCCAACTCTTGCTTTGCCACCAGATAGTCATGCTCGACCATCTGCATTCCGGCATTGATTTTTTCAATGTCATAGACGGCAAGGGAAATGTCCAATGCCTTTTTCTTTTCGTACAGATCCAGATAAATCCGTGCCTTTGCGGCATCCTTCTCCAGAGGACCAATGCGACCGGACAGTTCGTTTACGATATCGGTAATACGAACCAGATTTTCATCGGTTTCGGCGAGTCTACGCTCGGCATCCTGCTTTTTGTACCGGTATTTGGAGATTCCGGCGGCTTCCTCAAAAATAATCCGCCGCTCCTCGCTCTTCTGGGAGATGATCTCAGATACCCGACCCTGACCCACAATGGAATATCCGGTTTTGCCGATACCCGTGTTCATGAACATTTCGGTGATGTCCCTGAGACGGGAAGGCTTGTTGTTGATCAGATATTCGCTGTCTCCCGAGCGATAGTAACGTCTTGTGATGGTGATTTCGTCAAAATCGCTGTCAATGCGGTTCTCCCCACTGTTTTCAATGGTCAGGGAAACCTCGGCAAAGGACATAGGCGATCTGCCGTTGGTTCCGCCGAAGATGACATCCTCCATCTTGTTGCCACGGATGCTTTTTGTGGACAGTTCACCCAGTACCCATCGGATGGCATCGGATATATTCGATTTACCGCTTCCGTTGGGTCCGACAATGACGGTCATACCCTCGGAAAAACGGATTTTCGTGCGGTCGGGAAAAGACTTGAAGCCGTGAATCTCCAATGATTTGAGTCGCATGGTTGAGATTGCCTTTCTGTCAAATAAACTGCTTGTATCAGAGCATTTCAACTCTGACCTGATATTCAGAAAATCCCTCTGTTTCTGCAAAATGCAGAGACTTTGGGGCGTATTTTTGCATAATTTTATCTTTGTTTCCTCTTTTTTGCCCGATGGCTTTGGACAGGGCACCGACGGGAATCATGATCCGCAGATCCCTGTTCCGAATGTCGGGAAGAGAGGCAAGAGCGTTCTCGATTCGCCTGTAGTACAGCTCGGAGGCACACAGTTCCCCGATGGCGGGATGATAGCCTCCGGCAACGATTCCGCCGTCACCGTGGAGCGATTCGGTTTCACAGAGTCCCACACGGAGCAGTCTGACCCCTGCGTTTACGAACACATCCATGACAGAGGCTCCTCTTTGCACGGTTTCCGTGACCGTCAGAGGTTGGTATTCTCCGCGAAGCATCATGGTGTGCAGAGCAGTGCCCTCAAATACCGCCGTTGGATAAATTCTGGCACCGACAGCCCCGTGTCGGCAGATTCCTTCTGCACACCTTATCTCATCCTCCGGGGTAGAGCCGGGAAGTCCCAGCATCATCTGCCCCACCAGATCGAAGCCTGCCTTTGTGATTTTGTCCATTGCTCCAAGGGTGCAGGCGGCAGAGTGTCCCCTTGCAGAAGCATAAAGGACCGGGTCGGAGAGACTTTGTACCCCGATTTCGATGGTGCCCAGTCCGTATGCGTGCAAAATTTCGAGAATTTCGTCACTTATGTAGTCGGGTCTGGTGGAGCATCGGATCCCGGTGATTCTGCCCGATTGTAGATAGCGATGGGCGATGGACAGAAGTTCTGTCATCAGCGTGCGGTCAATTCCGGTGAAGGAGCCGCCGAAAAAGGCGATTTCCGCCTCAGTGTCCGGTCCGGCATAAGCGAGATTTCGCTCAATCGTCGCCTCCACTTCGGAAAGGCTGAAATCGGACTGCCCGGTGATCTTTCTCTGATTGCAGAAAACACAGTCGTGGGGGCATCCCAAATGGGGGACGAAGATGGGAACGGTCAGATGACGTTTCGCCATGGTTACGACTTTTCGCCAAAGAGAGTCAAAGCCTCTCTGGCGGCATTCTGTTCTGCCTCCCGCTTGCTTTTGCCGATACCCACACCGATGATGTTGTTATTGAGCCTTGCTTCAATCTGGAAGGTGCGGTCGTGGGCGGGTCCGGTTTCGGATAAAAGAAGGTATTCAAGCAGTGCGCCCGATTCCCGCTCGACGATTTGTTTCAGTTCAGATTTATAATCGTTGACCCGGTGGGAGGTCTCTATGGTGTTGATTTTCTTGATTGCAAAGGGAAGCACGAAGGTTTTTGCCTCTTCATAGGAACTGTCCAGATAAATGGCGGCAATCAAGGCTTCAAAGGCATCCGATGTAATGGACGGACGGTTTCTGCTCTCGCTGTTATCCTCCCCGTGTCCCATTCGGAGGTACATCCCAAGCTCCAGCTCGGAGGCAAACTCGGCGAGTGCCTTCTCGCAAACGGTGGACGCACGGATTTTGGACAGTTCACCTTCGTGCAGTCCGGGGAAGTTTTCGAAGAGATAGGTGCTGACGATCAGTGAGAGAACGCTGTCTCCCAGAAACTCCAGCCTTTCGTTGCATCTCAATGCGGCACCTTTGGGGGATTCCTCATTGGAATAGGAAGAGTGGGTCAGGGCAAGGGTCAGGTATTTTTTGTTTTTGAAGGTATATCCGATTTTCTTTTCCAGAAGCTTGCTGTCCCTGTTCATTAAAATCACAATCCTTTTTCTGTACTGCCCGGCTCTTCGGCAGTTGCCGAGAGTTCCGAAAGTCTGTTTATAATCTCATCATTGACACCGTACTCAACAAAGCGGATTGCCTGTCGGATGGCGTTGCGGATGGCAATGGCGTCCGAATTGCCGTGCGCCTTGATAACCGGTTTGGAGATTCCGAGAATGGGCGCACCGCCATAGGTGCGGGCATCCATTTTCTTCTTCATTCCGCCAAGCTGTTTTTTGACCAATAGTGCGCCGAGTTTGGTTTTGGTGTTGGCGTAGAACAGTTCCTTGAGCATTTTGATCATATAGCCGCCCATGCCCTCGATGCCTAAGCGGTGCATCAGAGGCTCGGCGCAATGATGCCCCGTGCGGACTGCGATACCGAGCCGGTCGAGAAGCGTGCCCATGTCGAGAGGATGAATGTCTCCCACTAAGAACGATACCACCGCATCTTTGTGTGCTGCCTGTCCGATTAAACGCATCCCCTCGATGGACGAAAGGCGCTCTGTGGCGTAGCGGGTGAGCTCCTGCTCGTGGGTGGCGATGTTGTCCATGCCCAATGCTGTCAGGTAATCCAAAGCTCGTGCCAGCCCGGTCGAGGCGACGTAGTCCGGTGTGCCCGCCTCAAACTTGAACGGTAGCTCGTTGAACGTGGTATGCTCGAAGCTCACGTTCTTTATCATCTCACCGCCTCCCATGTAAGGAGGCAGGCGGTCGAGCCATTCTTCCTTGCCGTATAACACGCCGATGCCCGTGGGGCCGTATGTCTTATGTCCGCTGAATGCAAAGAAGTCGCAGTCGAGTGCCTGCACGTCGATGGCGAAATGCGGAGTGCTCTGTGCCCCATCCACCAAAACAGGAACATCATGGGCATGCGCCGTACGTATCATTTCCCGTATCGGGTTTATCGTGCCTAAGACATTGCTCACGTGCGTCACACTCACTATACGTGTGCGTTCGTTGAAGAGTTGTTCAAAGGCATCAAGGCGCAACTCGCCCGTGTCGGTGATGGGAACCACTCGGATTCGTATCCCCTTTCTGGCCTGTAACAGTTGCCAGGGGACGATGTTTGAGTGATGCTCCATCTCGGTGACAATAACCTCGTCGCCCTCGTGCATGAATGCTTCGCCGAAGCAGGCAGCCACCAGATTGATGCTCTCCGTGGTGCCGCGCGTGAAGATGATTTCGGAACTACTGCGGGCTCCGATGAAGTGGCGCACCGTCTCGCGGCTGGACTCGTGCAACTCCGTGGCTTGTTGGGATAGGAAATGGACGCCGCGGTGCACGTTGGCATTCACGGAGTAGTATTCTTCCGTCAAGGCGTCCACGACGACTTTAGGCTTTTGGGTGGTGGCACCGTTGTCGAGATATACCAAGGGCTTGCCGTAGACTTGCCGGCTGAGGATGGGGAAATCCGACCGTATCTGTTGTATGTCGTACATCATGATTTATTTTCGTAGTTTGCATCCTTCGCATTTGTGCAGCTCGCCTCGGAAACGCTTCTCCACCAAATAGTGAAGACGGTCGCGCAGGGCATCGAGCGCGATGCTGTCGATGACCTGTCCCACAAAGGCGAACTTCAACAGCATACGAGCCTCGTCAAGACTGATGCCGCGCTGCTGCATGTAGAACAGCGCTTGCTCGTTGAGTTGTCCCACGGTGGAACCGTGACTGCATTTCACATCGTCGGCATAAATTTCCAACATGGGTTGGCTGTACATGCGAGCCGTCCGCGTGGCGCACAAGTTGGCGTTGTTCTCCGTCGAAAGGGTGTGCTGGGCGTCGGGCTGAACCCGTATTCGTCCGGCAAAAGCTCCTACGGCTCGTTGGTCGAGGACATACTTATATAGCTCGTTGCTGGTGCAGTAGGGCACACGATGGTCGATGAGCGTGTTGTTGTCTACATGTTGGTCGCCGTCTGCAATCACGCAGCCATATAAATGAGTTTCCGCTCCTTCGCCTGCAAGGGAAACGTCGGTGCGGTTGCGGGTCAGTCCGCATGTCAGCGTGGTGGTGTTCAGCGTGGTGGTGCTGTGGGCGGCCTGTTCCACAAACAGATGGCTGAAGCGACGGTTTTTGTTGTTCGTCTCTTCCAACTCGTAAAGTTCCAAATGCGCATTCTCTCCCACGAACACCTCCACCACCTGATTGGTCAGGAAACAGCGGTCGTCGGCCGTATGGTCGCAGAAGAGGATGCGTGCCTGTGCCCCTTCTTCCAGCACGATGAGCACCCGGCGGTTGGTCATCATATCGACATCGGACCGCAGGATGTTGACCACCTGTAGCGTACGTTCCACGATTACGTTGCGTGGGACATAGACGAAAAGACCGTCCTGAGCCAGCATCGTGTTGAGAGCTGTCAAGCCATCCTCCTCCGTACGGGCCAATCGACCGTAGTGGGCGCTCACCCGTTCGGGGAAGCGCCGGGCGGCATCCGTCAACGAGCATACCACCACTCCGTCGGGGAGCGTCACGGGTGGCAACATCCGGCTGTAGAATGCGTCGTTGATAACAAAATAGAGGGAGGTGCTGAGGTTGGGGACATCGCAGGTAAAGGCTTCATATGGGTTGACGGGGATGTCCAGCCGATTCAGGTTCAGCCCGAAATCAGGGGCAAAGGCCTCGTCCACATCCGTGTATTTGTACCGCTCTTCTTTTCGACTCGGGAATCCCAATCGGCGGAAGTCCTCGAATGCCTGGCGGCGCGGCGCATTCATCACCGCGGCACTGGGCCGTTCAATGGCTTTCTCGAAGTGGGTGAACAAATCCAGATATTGCTGTTCGCTCTTCATGTCGTCCTCCTTCTTATGCTTCCGTTTCGGACTTAATCCAGTCGAATCCCCGTTGTTCGATTTCCAACGCCAGCTCGGGACCACCTGTCTTCACGATGCGTCCGTTCAATAACACATGCACGATGTCGGGGCGGAGGTAGTCGAGCAAGCGTTGATAGTGTGTAATGACTAATGCACTGGTCTGCGGGGTACGCAGCTTGTTGAAACCCTCGGCCACGATGCGCAGTGCGTCGACATCCAACCCGGAGTCGGTCTCGTCCAAGATACTGAGTTGCGGTTCCAGCATGGCCATTTGGAAGATTTCATTGCGCTTTTTCTCGCCTCCGCTAAATCCTTCATTGACGGAACGGTTGGCTAACTTGTTGTCCAACTCCACAATCTTGCGCTTTTCACGCATCAATTTCAAGAAGTCGGCGGCGCCGATAGGCTCCAAACCTTGATATTTGCGTTTGGCGTTTAGGGCTGCCCGCATGAAGTTGACCATCGACACCCCCGGTATCTCCACCGGTTGTTGGAAGGAGAGGAACAAACCTTCGTGTGCCCGCTCCTCGGGTTTGAGGGTAAGGAGGTCTTTGCCGTTAAAGGTAATGCTTCCCTGGGTGACCTCATAAGCCGGGTGCCCCACCAGGACATTGCTTAACGTACTTTTCCCGGCTCCGTTCTGCCCCATCAGGGCATGTATCTCTCCGGGGTTGATGGTCAGGTCGATTCCTTTTAGTATTTCTTTGCCATTGATGCTGGCATGTAAGTCTTTGATGATTAGCATAGCATTGTTGTGTTTTGTTGATTAGCCCACCGTCCCTTCCAAGGAGACGTTTAATAACTTCTGCGCCTCGACGGCAAATTCCATAGGCAACTTGTTGAGCACATCCTTAGCATAGCCGTTCACGATGAGCCCCACGGCCTCCTCGGTGGGTATGCCTCGTTGATTGCAATAGAACAACTGCTCTTCGGATATTTTAGAGGTTGTGGCTTCATGCTCCACGATGGCGGTATCGTTATGAACATCCATATAGGGGAAGGTATGTGCGCCACATCGGCTGCCGAGAAGCAGCGAATCGCACGAACTGTAGTTCCGGGCGTTGTCGGCTGTTGCCGAGACGCGCACCAACCCTCGGTAGGAATTTTGGCTCTTCCCGGCCGAGATGCCTTTACTGATAATCGTACTTCGTGTATTCTTGCCCAAGTGAATCATCTTGGTGCCGGTGTCCGCCTGTTGAAAATTGTTCGTCACGGCCACACTGTAGAACTCGGCCTGCGAATGGTCGCCGCTCAACACGCAGCTGGGGTATTTCCAGGTGATGGCCGACCCCGTCTCCACCTGCGTCCACGACAATTTACTGTTGGCTCCGCGCAGGTGCCCGCGTTTGGTCACAAGATTCAGCACGCCGCCTTGTCCGTTGGCATCACCCGGATACCAGTTTTGCACGGTGCTGTATTTTACTTCTGCATTGTTCTTCACCACAATCTCCACGATAGCGGCGTGCAATTGGTTCTCGTCGCGCATCGGGGCCGTGCATCCTTCCAAATAGGAGACATAGGCATTGTCTTCGCAGACGATGAGGGTGCGCTCGAATTGTCCCGTGTTCCGTGCGTTGATACGGAAGTA
>JBJDZN010000023.1:0-9113 GCA_051868045.1 Eubacteriales bacterium | reverse complement strand
CGAATAAATATATGAAAACGCTTATGATTATCCGGTGCAATCAGAAAGGAAAATGTGGAACTCCGAAGGAAGCCTATAGCATATACTTTGAAAAATGTTAATGGTCTAATACGGCGACACATCCCGTACGAATCTGCTGGAAATTTCAGAAGGATAATGCCGAATCTGCAAAGAAAGGATGACGACCCATGAAAAAAATCCTGCTCCTGTTCCTGCTTGCCTGCCTGATGCTGGTATCCTGCGACGAAGCAGTGCAGGGGACACCCACAGAAACCGAAAAATCGGTCCAAGTTGATATTTCGGAGCTTCAGTCCATGGACAATGCAAGTTTGACGGATGTCTGCGATCAGTTGTTTGCGTCCGAGCGTCTGCTATATGCGGATGATCTGATAGAGGCAGAGGGTGCGACCGTCATCAATCAGGAGCTTGTCCTCTGGTGTTTCGATGTTGACAGAGAAGTTCCCTATTATGCCAGCGTTCAAGAGCGAGAAGAAGCTATGTTCGCTGTTATTCAATACAGAACAACCGCCGACATCTTTTTCTCCAATACAAATAATTTTTCTGATATTTCAAAAATTGGAAATGAAGTTATCGCTTTAAAAACCGAATTTGAAATCGACGGAAACAGATATATTTGTTATTCGATGCTGAAATCCTATGATCCTTTTATTGGCGAGGATACGATGGATGCGGTGTACACCGACGAAGACAGCGTGGTGTTCCGTCTGGAGGATAAGACCCATGGCATCATCAGTTATGATCGGGACCGATTCCCTTCGAGTGATGAGCCGGCTTCTTTCCCTTTGCAGAGACCTGATACTTGATTGTCTACGGCGATGTCTATGAGGAATTGATGAAAGAAGGATAAACCATGAAAAAAACAACACTGTTACTCCTGCTCCTGCCCCTGCTTGCCTGTTTGCTACTGGTTTCCTGTGACGATGCGGCGACGCCGGTTCAGCCCGGCGGCTCGTCGGGAACGGCTTCGGTCGGCGAGACGGATGCACCCGTGACATCATCCGAACGGACTTCCGAACTGACCACCGAACCCACGCCGACCACAACCTATCCCGTCCTGTACACCCGCCCCGAGATTGCGGAAACCCACCCTGATGTGGTACCCGTGGAGCCGATAGAGAGTTTTGAAAAGGTGAATTCCATTTACGAAATGGAAAAAACAGTCGAAAGCAGCTATGATTTTACAAAGGAATTTGCAGAAGAATGCTTCTGCTACTATGCCTATGCCTTGGTTACGCCGTTGGAGATTTATTCCCCGTTTGATATTCGCGTTGCAGTTGACTGTATATATGAGCAGAAACGGGTTGATTCGGGGCATGGTCATGAGGCGGAGCTGTTTGACTTCCCGGATGAAGTGACCGCATATTATAGTTCCAATTATGTCAAGGACAACAAACCCGTATGGCTATATACGGACAGTCAAATCCCGATCACGACAACGGGAGGAAAATACATTGCCTTTATCGGAGTCTTTTTGCATGAAAGCTGTGTGTATCCGTATTACGGAAGCGTGGAGGAGCCGCATTTTGTTCTCCTCCCCCTGACATGGGAGCTGGACATGGCAAATGTAGCCAACGGAGACGCCATAGCAAAGACCAACCGCCCGCCCTTCATCGGGTATGCCGAGACCTACTACCTGTTCGGCTACGGCGATGTCTATGAGGAATTGATGAAAGAAGGATAAACCCCTTAAACACCGACGCCATTTCCGCCGCAAAAGCAAGATTTTCTGCTTTTGCGGCGGATTTCTTTGCTCCATGCTCCCGATGTGTGAATTTTTATAAAAAATTTTTTTAATCGACAAAACCCTCATTGACAGACGGAACAAAATCGGTTATAATGGAAGAAAAAACAGGACGGTGGAAATTATGCAATACAGAAAATTCGGAAAACTGGGAATCGAGCGTTCGGCATTCGGTATCGGCTGTATGCGCTTCCCCATGAAGAAAAACGAGGACGGGCAGGATGTGGTGGATCAGGAACTTGTCAACGAGATCATCCATACCGCCATCGAAGGCGGCGTCAACTACATCGACACCGCCTATGTCTACTCCAACGGTCAGGCGGAGCGGGTGCTGGGCAAAGCCCTCGCCGGCGGCTGGCGGGAGAGGGTCTCCGTGGCTACCAAAATGCCCATCTGGCAGATCAAGACCTACGACGATATGCCCCGCATCTTCGAGACCGAACTGGAGGCACTGGGAACCGATCACATCGACTTCTATCTGGTTCACTGTCTCAGCCGGGATCAGTGGCGGCGGATGAAGGGACTTGGGGTCACCGATTTTCTGGATAAGATGAAGGCAGAGGGCAAGATCAGATATGCCTGCTTCTCCTTCCACGATGGATATGACGCCTTTGAGGAGATTCTGAACGCCTACGACTGGGATATGTGCCAGATTCAGTTCAATTATATGGACATCAACAATCAGGCGGGACTTCGGGGACTGGAGCTGGCAGGCTCCAAGAACATTCCCGTGGTTATCATGGAGGGACTGCTGGGCGGCAAGCTGGCAAACGTTCCCGACACGGTCAAGGCGATTTTTGACTCCTATCCCGAGAAGCGCACCCCTGCCGAATGGGGATTTCGCTGGCTGTGCAACTTCCCCCAGGTTGCCACCGTTCTCTCGGGTGTTACCAATCTGGAGCAGACCCGCCAGAATCTCGAAACCTTCGACCGCACCGGCATCGGCATCATGACCGAGGAGGAACTGGACATCGTCCGCAGAGCCAGAGAGGAGTACCAACGCCGCACCAAGGTTGGCTGCACCGGCTGCCGCTACTGTATGCCCTGTCCCAGAGACGTGGATATTCCCGGCATTTTCGCCACCTGGAACGAGTCCTTCAAATACCGTGACGACGTGTCCGGAAACGGTCATTACATTCACAAAATCAAAGGGGAGGGACACGGCGCAGATCGCTGCGTTTCCTGCCGCAAGTGCATGATCAAATGTCCTCAGGGGTTCGACATCCCCGAAATGCTTGCCAAAGCAGACTCGGAACTGGTGTGACCCGTTCCCGGAGTTTTTACGGATCGTGAATAATTTGTAAACTTGACGACAACCCGTCACAGCATTCGGAAAAGATCCGTTTTATTCGGTGTGATCGGCAGAAAATTTGACGGTTTCACGAATCATCTTCAATCACGAGGTACGAAATACATGAATCAACATCACAAGTCGGTGCTGGCTGTTCTTATTCCCCTTTTGCTGGTGATGACCCTTTCCTCCTGCAAAGGGGAGACGGGGCAGACGACCGACAGTTTTACCCAAACCATCGGACAGACCCAGACCGTTGACCCGGCGGATACCATCCCTATAACCGACCCTGCCGATACCGTTCCCACTTCCGGCGGTTCGACCGAAACAAATCCGGATGATTCCGATTCGCAAGGCTCGGCAGGAACAACCCCGTCATTCGGTTTTGAAGAGGGCACGTCGCCCATGACGGGAACCGAAGCGACGCCGACAACACCTGCGGTGACCACTCCGGAACCTGCGACGGAAACCACGGCTTCCACGCCCATTACCACGGCACCCGTCATCACAGATCCGCCGACGGTGGAACCGCCCGATACCGACGAACACGCCTCAACCGAACTGGTCAGAGTGCAGGATTACATTCCCGATCTGTATGTGAATCTCCGCTATGCAGGTACCGACAATCTGGCGGGACGGGCGATCTATTCCTATCAAGATGCCTACCTGCGCTACGGAACGGTGGTTAAACTGAAGAAGGTTCAGGAGGAACTCAGGGCAGAGGGACTGTCTCTGATGATCTGGGATGCCTTCCGCCCCCTGGATGCGCAGCTGGATCTGTCGATCATCCTCCCGAATAACGGAACCAATCCGGTCAAGGGAGCCATCCCCTTCAACAACGGAGGCACCCTTTCCCTTGCCATCGTCAAAGCAGACGGAACTTTGGTGGCACTGCCTTCGGATTTTGACGAGGATGGGGCAAAGAGCGACCGGAACTTCAGCGATGTCTCAGCCGAGGCGGCAAAATACGCCAGTCTGCTGGACAGCCTGATGAAGAAATACGGCTTCAATCCCTATCTTACCAAGTGGTATCGGTATACCGATTCCACTGCCTATTCGTTGATTACCGCAAAGACCCTTGACGAAAGCGGCATTGTGGACTGTGAGCAGTGGATCACCTACTGTGACAGCACCGTCAATATGCGGACAGGTCCTTCCACTTCGTATGACATCATCACCAAAATTCCCAACGGCACCAGGGTGACGGTCTGCTTCTTCTATGAAAAGTTCGCCTTTGTGTCCTATGGCGGCATGACGGGCTATATATCGGCGTGCTATCTCCGTCAGACCGATGAAAACCGGTACACAAACGATCTTTCCACCGTAAAACCGGTTGAAAAGTACAGTTATGAGCAGATGAATGCCGATCTTGAGGCACTTGCAGAGGAGTTTCCGGAGCTTCTGACCCTGTCCGGCATCGGAAAGAGCGAGGAGGGCAGGGACCTGACGCTGGCGATTCTCGGAAATCCCGATGCAGAGCATAAAATTTACGTTTCGGCGGCAATCCATGCCAGGGAGCATATGACGGCAACCCTTGCCGTGGCGCAAATCGAGTATATGCTGAGAAATCCCGATCTTGCCGCCGGACCGGACGGGAAAACGGTGGAAGATATTTTGACCGAGGTCTGCTTTTACATCATCCCCATGTCCAATCCCGACGGTGTGACCATTTCCCAGACCGGCATAATCCCCGCCGCATTCAAGAGCAAATATACATCGTCGTGGTATGCGTCTGTCTGGAAGGCGAATGCCAACGGAATCGACCTGAACGCCAATTTTGATGCCGATTGGGAAAAGTACGGAGGATCGTCCGCCCCCGGTTCCCCCGGTTACATGGGCTATAAGGGAACCGCTCCCGAATGTGCGGCAGAATCCAAGGCATTGGCAGAGTTTCTGCGATCCATGGATTTTGATCTGGTGCTTTGCTATCACTGCTCGGGATCGGTGATTTACTGGAGCTACGGAAATTATTCGGCGGTCAACAATCAGTGCCTGGAGCTGGCGAAGCTGTTGTGTATGGATTCGGGCTACACGCTGGGAAGTCAATCCGGTACCAGCACGGCAGGGCTCAAGGATTACGCCATTTCCAAACTGGGGATTCCCGCCTTGACCATCGAATTCGGCGCAACCGACTGCCCGCTTACCTATCGGGAATTTGAGAACATCTGGGCAAGATGCAAGGACACCCTGCTGACCTCGGCACTGTGGGTGCTGGAGCAGTAGAAAGAAAAGCGGAAAAGCAGAGCTGTTCTTTGCCGTCTGAAGAAATGAAAATCCATACGGGTGTGCGGTACTCTGCCTGCACATCCGTATGTTTTTTGCATAAGCAGGCAGTTTTGAGGCGGGGCGGACCAATCTCAGCCGCTCTGTCAATGCTCAATTTTCCTGTACAATTTTCTGAAAAACCCTTGCTTTTTTCCATAGAATATGCTAAAATAGCCCGAATCACGAAATACAGTTAGGAAAGATGAAAAAATGATAACCGTAACCAATCTGAGCTTCCACTTCGGCGGGCAGCAGCTCTTCAAGAACGTGGACCTGAAATTCACCCCCGGCAACTGCTATGGCATTATCGGTGCCAACGGTGCCGGAAAATCCACCTTTTTCCGCCTCTTGACCGGCGAACTGGACCCCACCACCGGATCGGTGGAAATTCCTCCGAATACCCGCCTGTCGGTCCTCAAGCAGGACCACTTCGCCTATGATGCTTATAGCGTGCTGGACACCGTTATTATGGGCAATCCCCATCTTTATAGCGTCATGAAGGAGAAGGACGAGCTTTACGCCAAGGAGGATTTCTCCGAGGAGGACGGCGTTCGGGCATCCGAACTTGAGGCGGAGTTCGCCGAGATGAACGGCTGGGAGGCGGAATCCGAGGTTTCCAAGCTGATTCAGGGTCTGGGACTGTCCGTGGACCTTCTGTACAGCGAAATGAGCAGCCTCAGCGAGCCGGAAAAGGTCAAGATTCTGCTGGCGCAGGCACTGTTCGGCAGTCCCGACATTATCCTGCTGGACGAGCCTACCAACGGTCTGGATCTGTCGGCAGTGGCATGGCTGGAGGATTTCCTTGCCGACTACTTCGGCACCGTGTTGGTGATCTCCCACGACCGCCACTTCCTCAACGATGTCTGCACCAATATCGTGGATATTGACTACGGCGGCATCAAGATGTATGTGGGCAACTATGAGTTCTGGTACGAGTCCAGCCAGCTGGTTCAGCGTATGATGAAACAGCAGAATAAGAAAAACGAGGAGAAAATCAAGGAACTTCAGGAGTTCATCTCCCGTTTCTCCGCCAATAAATCCAAGTCCAGACAGGCAACTGCCAGAAGAAAGCTGCTGGATAAGCTGACCGTGGAGGAGATTCCCGCTTCCACCCGCCGTTACCCCTATATCGGCTTCGATATGGATCGCCTGCCCGGAAAGGATATTCTCACCGTCACCGATCTGTCTTATGAGAAGGACGGGGTCCGCTACTTCGATAAGGTCAACTTCATGGTGGGTAAGGACGAAAAGATCGCCTTTGTGGGCAACGAACAGGCAATCACCTACCTGTTCCGGGTGCTGATGGAGGAGCTGGAGCCGACCTCCGGCAGCTTCAAATGGGGCGTTTCCATTACGAAATCCTACTTTCCCCATGATAATTCAGCCTATTTCAACGGGCATACCGAGTCGATCATCGACTGGATGCGTCCCTATTCCAAGGATCAGACCGAAGCCTATCTGCGGGGCTTCCTCGGACGGATGCTCTTTTCCGGTGAGAGCGTCTATAAGCCGGTGAACGTGCTGTCGGGCGGCGAGAAGGTTCGCTGTATGTTCTCCCGTATGATGCTCTTCGGCTCCAATATGCTGGTGGTGGATCAGCCCACCGACCATCTGGATCTGGAGTCCATTACGGCGGTCAACAACGGACTGTCCGATTTCAAGGGGAATATCCTGTTCTGCTCCCATGACTACGAGATCGTCAATACGGTGGCAAACCGTATCATTGAGATCCGTCCCGACGGCATGACCGACTATAAGGGCAGCTACGAGGATTTCATCGAGTTTGAAAAAGCGCAGGCAGAACGGCGTGAGCAGTTAGCGAAAAATTGATTTTCAAAACCAAGTGCAGACCTAAGGCTGAACTTCGGGTATCTTTCATGGACGGGAGGCAGGAAAGAGATGAATATTCTGATCAGTGCCTGCCTTCTGGGCATGGCGTGCCGGTATGACGGACAAAGCAAACGGCAGCCCGATCCGGATTTCTGCCGGGAGGACATTCACCTGATTCCCGTCTGCCCCGAATCGGAAGGAGGACTGTCCACGCCCCGTCCCCCGTCCGAGCGGCGGGGCGATCGGGTAGTGAACGTTCTGGGGCAGGATGTGACGGATGCCTATCGGAAGGGTGCGGCGTATGCCCTGGAACTGGCGAAGAGATACGGCTGTCGGTATGCGATTCTCAAGGAGAGAAGTCCCTCCTGCGGTCACGGTCAAATCTACGACGGCAGTTTTACGGGCAGACTCGTCTCCGGAAACGGGGTTTGCGCCGAACTTCTGGAGCAAAACGGCATCACCGTGATCGGAGAGAGTCAGGCGGAAGCCTTTCTGTCAGGCATCGGGAAGCCCCTTGATAACCGGTCTGAAGGTCGGGGCGGCTGACCCGATTGCCGCATTCCGAGGGCGGGCGGTGAAATCCCGTTTTTCCGTCATAATTTTTTTCAAAAAGGACTTGATTTTTAAAAAAGAGTGTGCTATAATAGCCTAGACATGCCGGTGTGGTGGAATTGGCAGACGCGCTGGACTCAAAATCCAGTGGTAGCAATACCATGCGGGTTCGACCCCCGCCACCGGCACCAGTTTGAGTAGCCATAACTTGATCCGTTATGACTACTCTTTTTTTCAAATCCGTTATCAATACTTGCACCAAAACGAAAATCTTGACGGTACTTGATGGCGCGATTAGTGGATTTAAATTCATAGACCAAAACGGAAAACACCCAAAACTGCTGAAGGATGTTTGACTTGATTGGAGGTGGTATTATGCCGAGCTTCTGGAGCTTTATCAGCAATGACCAATACAGCATTGGCTGCACGGGACAAACCGTATATGTATACGATCACAACGGAAACCAGCTTGCCAGGTTCAAAGATTTGCCTTATGGCTATACTTCTTTAATTTCTCCTAAGGGTGACATTTTTGTGGTAAAATCAACGGCGGGAAGAATGGCGGTCTATTCCCTTAAGGAATTAAAACTCATTAAAAAATTCCGTTTTTCCCAAGTAGATTGTTCACAGGATGACAACTTTTGCTTTTCTCCGGACGGTGAAAAACTCTATAATATCGAAAGGCATATTGAAAGCTACGAGACTGCACTTTCTATCTATTCCACAAAAGACTTTTTGCTTGAAAAAAGATTGTTTTTGAATGATCATAAAACGAATTTAAATACCATTGAATATGATGAGGCAACATCCGCTTATTACGTGTTGGGCTTTTGGAGAGGCGGAGAGCCAGGCGGATATTTTGTTGCCAGACTGTGCGATGATGAGCTTTCGGACTGCGTTTCCATATCAGAAAATGAATATATGTATTATCACGGTTATAAAAGTCTGGAGTTCTCAGGATTTACGGAAAAAGCAAAAGAATGGTCAGCGTTTAGGTATGACGGCTATGATTTAAGGAATATCGAAATGAGAAAGCATTCTCTTGCAAAGCTTTGGCAATATTATTTTTCAGCCGGGAAATAACGGTTGAGGAGTTCAATGTATCCAACCGCTCCTGATATTCATGAATCCCTATGCGTACCTTTGCTCAATGATAAGTCTCTTGGCTTTCTATGGTGGTACAACACCATCGGGATTCGATATGCAGATGATCCGATTTCAGAATCGTCTTCGGGACGTCTGTCATCGAAAAATGAATTTTGTACGCAAAAGATCATTCCTGTCTTCCCTCATCGCCCGTTTTCGGGCGATTTTTTGTTGCCGGACGGACAGATAAGGACGCCACCTCTGCTGAATTATTTTCTGATTCAATAAATTTGAATCAAAATCGTTGATTTCTGAAATAAAAATTCC
>JBJDZN010000022.1:4307-9341 GCA_051868045.1 Eubacteriales bacterium | reverse complement strand
CTTCATCCCCATGCTGGTTGGAACCGGCTGCGGCGTACCGGGTATCATGGCATCCCGTACCATTGAGAACGACCGTGACCGCAAGATGACCATTATGACCACGACCTTTATCCCCTGCGGAGCGAAACTACCCATTATTGCACTGGTAACGGCGGCCGTCTTCGGCGGCAGCAAGAGCGGCTGGTGGGTAGCCCCCTCGGCATATTTCCTGGGCATTGCCGCCATCGTTATCTCGGGTATTATCCTGAAAAAGACCAAGATGTTTGCCGGCGACCCTGCTCCCTTCGTTATGGAGCTTCCCGCATACCATCTGCCCACCGTCGGCAATATTCTCCGCTCCATGTGGGAGAGAGGCTGGTCCTTCATCAAGAAGGCGGGAACCATCATCCTTCTGTCCTCCATCGTCATTTGGGCAGGCTCCTGCTTCGGCGTTGTGGACGGCAAGTTCCTCTTTGACGTAGAGATGGAGATGGAGTCTTCCATCCTCGGCATCATCGGCAGTGCCATCTGCTGGATCTTCAAGCCTCTGGGCTTCGGCAGCATCACCGCAACCGTTGCGACCGTCATGGGTCTGGTTGCCAAGGAAGAGGTTGCAGGTGTGTTCGGCGTGCTGGA
Source organism: Eubacteriales bacterium (assembly GCA_051868045.1). Lineage (GTDB taxonomy): Bacteria > Bacillota > Clostridia > Oscillospirales > CAG-272 > CAKSQF01. Next base: position 8,726 of record JBJDZN010000022.1, on the reverse strand, counting down.
TTTCGCAAGCACCAACATGAACGCTCTTGCAGGCTACTGCTTCCTGATCTTCAACCTGCTGTGCGCACCCTGCTTTGCCGCAATCGGAGCCATTCGCCGTGAAATGAACTCGGCAAAGTGGACCTGGTTCGCCATCGCTTATCAGTGTGTCTTTGCTTATGTGATCGCCCTGATCGTCTTCCAGATCGGCTCGATCTTCACAGGCAATATGAACATTGTGGGCGTAATCGCAGCCGTTCTTCTGGTGGCAGCCCTGATTTACCTTCTGGTTCGTCCCTACAAGGAATCCAATTCCCTGGATGTTAAGGTCCGTACCTCCAAAAAGCACAAGACATAAGATTTGGCATAAGATGTAAGGAATCAAATGGCAAACAGACAGAAAAAGGAGTGAAATCGGAATGCTTGCATTTTTACAGCAGTCCATCGGAACGATCATCGTCCTTCTGATCGTGGTCATCCTTGTGGTATTGGCAGTTCGCAGCCTGATCAAGGATAAGAAGAACGGAAAGGGAATCTGCGGCGGAAATTGCGGATCCTGTTCGATGGGATGCTCCCATGGATGCGGTTCCGGAAAGATCATGAGCGATCAGGAGATCCGGGATGCCATCGAAAAGCAGAAACAGCAGAATTCCAAATAAACTCCGATTTCGGAAAATACGGTCATAAATTCCTCCCTCCTTCGGTAAAATGTGCCGAAGGAGGGATTTTATGTGAATCCGACAGTGCCGTTTTCGTTCCGTCCTGCCGTTCTGGTGGGAACCCGGGCGGACGCCATCAAACTTGCTCCCCTGATTCTGGAGATCGGAAATCGAAAGCTCCCCTTGACCGTGCTGAACAGCGGTCAGCACGGGGAATCGGTGGAAGACACCCTTGCCCGATTCGGATGCTCGACCGACCGTCGCCTGACCGGGGATCCCTCGACAGAACTGCCCCTGCGGACGGCAAATCTGCTTGCCGGTATTCACCGACTGCTGTCCGAAGAAGGTCCCTCAGTTCTGATTGTCCACGGAGATACCGCCACCGCCTATGCCGGAGCCGTGGCGGCGTTTCTGGACGGAATCCCGGTTTGTCATGTGGAGGCGGGACTGCGCTCCCACCGACTTTCAGCCCCGTTTCCCGAGGAATTCTTCCGCCGATCTGTCGCTCCCATTGCCGCTCTGCATTTTGCCCCAACGGAGTCGGCAAGGGAAAATCTGCTTGCCGAAGGTCTGCCCCCCGACCGGATCTTCGTGACCGGGAACACCGTGGTGGATGCCCTGCGGCTGACGCTGGGCGATGATTTCCGAAGCCGTCCCCGCAGGCAGAAAATCCGGAATCTGCTGATCACCCTGCACCGACGGGAGAGCAGAGAAGAAATTCCCGGAATGATTTCGGCGGTAGAGACCGTTCTGCGGGATTATCCCCACTGCATCGCCCGTCTGATGCTTCATCCCAACCCGCAGATTGCCGGGATTCAGCGGGCAGCCCTGCCTGAAGGCGGCAAAATCCGCTGTTTTCCGCCTATGGAGGTGTGGGAATTTCATCGGATGTTGGCGGATACCGACCTGATTCTGACCGATTCGGGGGGCATTCAGGAGGAGGCAGTGACGCTGGGAATCCCTACGCTGGTTCTGCGGGAGGTTACTGAGCGTTCGGAAGGGGTAGATGCCGGACCCTTGATGCTGATCGGTCGGAAGCCTGAGACGATCAGGCGAAAACTTGCCGAAATTCTGGAAAATCCGGAAAGTCTGCCGCCCGCCCCTGCCAAAAATCCCTACGGGGACGGGCAAAGTGCCGCTCGAATCGTGGATATTCTGGTAAATCAAAGGGATAGGCTGAAATAAAAACCGATCCGACAGGGAGCCGACCCTGCCGAATGGGGGAAAATAAGGAAGAAAAACAGAAAGAATCGGAAAAAGAAAAAAGTCAATGTCATTTCATCGGAAAATCCCCTTGAAGCGGACACCCGAAGAAGTCTTCGGGTTCCTGCATCAAGGGGATTCTGTCAAATTACGGCGCATCCGACGCAGGGTCGGAGCTTGTCTGCATTATTTCTGTTCCTGACTTTTCAGAAGATCACGGATCTCACGAAGTACATCCAGATCGGTCTCAACGGGAGCGGCAGGAGCGGCGGGTTCTGCGGGTTCTGCGGGAGCTTCTTCCTTGCCTTTGCCCTTCTTTGCCGCCTTCTTGATCTTATCGGAGCTGTTCTTTGCGGCGAGAACGATTTTGAGCATAACGAAGATGCACAGGGCAATGATCAGGAAGTTGATGACGGCACCAATCAGTACACCCCAACCGATGGCAACCTCTGCGGTGACAACCTCGCCTGCCTCATCCAGTACGGCGGGAGTCAGGACGGTCTTGAGATCGGTGAAATCCATGTTGCCGACCAGCTTGCCGATGACGGGCATGATGATGTTGTTGACCAGTGCATTGACAATGGGGGAGAACGCACCGCCGATGATGACGGCGACTGCCATGTCAATGACGTTGCCCTTGTTGATGAAATCCCGGAATTCCTTAATAAACTTTCTCATGGGGTAAATCCTTTCTTTTTTGTTTTCTTTTTCTGAATTTGTGAAACGATGATAGATATTTTACCATGTCTTTGCGGGTTTGTCAAGATGAATTTCGGATTTTTTGGGGATTTTTCGGGAAAAATGCAGAATTCTGAAAAATTTCCGACCCTCCTTGACAGGCATGGAAAAGTGTGATAGAATAACACAGATTCAAAAATCAAGGAGGTTTTCCATGGAATACAGACTGCAAAATGACAGGCTCTGCCTGAATTTTACCGATGTGGGCGGAAAACTGCTGTCTGTCGGGAACCCGGCAGGTGAGCATTTTCTCTGGTCGGGGGATCCCGCTTATTGGGATGACCGTGCGCCGATTCTGTTTCCCTTCTGCGGCAGATGCCGGGACGGTTGCTACCGTTGGCAGGGGAAGCAGTATTCCATGCCGATCCACGGTTTTCTTCCCCATACGCCCATGAGGGTGACGGAGCAGATCCGGGATTCCATTACCTTTACGCTGGAGTCGGACGAGCAGACGTTCGCCGTCTATCCCTTTGAGTTCACGCTGGAACTTTGTTATCGGCTGTCCGACAATCGTATCGGGGTGACTGCCACCGTTCGGGCAGGGAAGACCCCGCTGCCCTTTTCCCTGGGTGCCCATCCGGGGTTTGTCCTGGACGGTTTTGGGGACTATCGACTGACCTTTGCCTCCCCCTGCGAGCCGATTTCCCTTGAAATCACCGAAGCCGGACTTCTCGGCAAAGGTCGCACTCCCTGTCCGACCGACGGGAATCATACCCTGACTTTGTCGCCCGACCGATTGGGGACTTGCGGACTGTTTTTGCAGGATGTGACTCGGGAGGCGGTGCTGTGGCGTCAGGGTGGCAGACATAAGATTCAGCTTTTCTTTGAAGATTTTGCCACTCTCGGAATCTGGCGACCCGATGAGGCTCCCTTTGTCTGTCTGGAGCCTTGGAACGGTCTCCCCGCACCCGACGGCACGGAAACCGACCTGTCCGACAAACCGGGGGTCCTCCGTCTGGCTGCCGGTGAGAGCCGTCGGATGGGATTTGAAATCGGGATTCTGTAAATTTGCAGCAGGGATGGCTGGTGGAGTCATGAAGTTCAAGGATAAAATGCGCTCGCTGAAGCGGAAGACGGCGCAAGTTCTGGTGGCACTCAGATCCAAAAGGACACCTTGGTACGCCAAAGGAATGGCGATGCTGACGGTTGCCTATGCCCTTTCCCCGGTGGACCTGATTCCCGATTTTATCCCGATCCTGGGCTATCTGGACGATCTTTTGCTCCTTCCCGCCCTGATCTGGCTGACGGTAAAAATGATTCCCGCCCCGTTGTGGAAGAGCTTTGAGAAGGAGGCATCCGCGATTGTCCTGTCCAAAAAATGGTACTTCGGATTGCCGATCGTGCTGATCTGGATCGGTCTTGCGGGAGGGTTCATTGGGTGGCTGATCGGGAGGTTTATCCGATAAGAAGTCAGGCACTGTAATGTAAGGTACGGTTATTTGCTCTTTTTACAGCCTCATAGTGTTGAGCTGACTGACCAAGTCTCTTCCGAAAGGTTCGGCAACGAACGGAACGTCACTGGGGACAAATTCCACATTGGGGGAAAGGGACTCCGCTTTTGACTGTCTTGCGGCGAAGCCGCTTTACGGAGATGGGGGCTTCTCAGGGGGAAGAACCGATGGTTCTTCCCCCTGAGCGAGTCTTTAGGAGCCTTTCTTCTCGTAAAGAAAGGCGGAAAATGTTTTCACGGTGCCGGACGGGAAATTGTTCCTTATTATCCATACCTCAGTATGGCTTTACTGTCAGCAGAACCGATCCATGGCGGGCGAAAACCTTTGTGCAAGTTGACATAGACTTGCATTTTTATAATCCCTGTTTCCGTACTTTCGGCATTTTGCCT
>JBJDZN010000022.1:0-4207 GCA_051868045.1 Eubacteriales bacterium | reverse complement strand
TAAAACAGCCCGACTCAGTTTTGGTACTCCTTTGCCAGTGCCTCAAAGGCGGGCAGGGAACGGCGGATCATGTCGGTGCTGACGCAGTAGGAGATACGGACGTATCCGGGGGTTCCGAAATCGTCGGCGGGAACCAGAAGAAGCTCATATTTCTTGGCACGCTGGCAGAAGGCGCCCGCATCCGGCTCGGGCGATTTCATGAACAGATAGAAGGCACCGTCGGGATAAACGCAGTCAAAACCGTAGGCGGTCAGGGAATTGTACAACAGATCCCGGTTGACCCGGTAAACCTCGATATCGGCGGTCTGTCCCGCACAGGCGGCGACCACACGCTGGAACAGGGCGGGAGCGCAGACATAGCCCAAGGCTCTGGCGGCACCGCTGATTGCCGCATAGACTCCTGCGGAGTCGGTGACCTCATCGGGGACCAGTACATATCCGATGCGCTCGCCGGGCAGGGAAAGGGATTTGCTGAAGGAGTAGCAGACGATGGTGTCCCGGTAGTATTTCGTCACATAGGGAACCACGGTGGCATCGTCGTAGACCAGCTCACGGTAGGGTTCATCCGTTATCAGGAAGATGGGTTCCCCTTTTTCCGCCGATTTTCTTTTCAGAACGTCGGCGAGGGCTTTGACGGTCTCCTCGGTGTAGACCACGCCGGAGGGATTGTTGGGGGAATTGATCAGTACCGCCTTGGTGTGGGGGGTGATGGCACGCTCCAACATGTCAACATCCAGCTGAAAGGAGGGCATTTTCGGAGGAATGACGCACAGTTCCCCGCCGACAGCCTCCACGAAGACCCGATATTCGGGGAAAAAGGGGGCAGATACGAGGAACTGATCGCCCGCCTCACACAGTCCCCGAAGGGTGGAGGTCAGGGATGCGGCGGCACCGACGGTCATGTAGAGATTGTCCGCCTTGAAGGCTGTTCCGAATCGGCGGTTGAGATTGTCGGCGATGGTCTGACGCACGCCCCTGTCGCCAGGAGCGGAGGTGTAGCCGTGGAGGGTCACCGAATCGGTGGTGTCAAGGAGTTTCCGGACGGTGTCGTTGACGCAGTCGGGAGCGGGAACCGAGGGATTGCCCAGGGAAAAGTCGAAGACCTTGTCGGCTCCGATTTCCGCCTTGCGGCGGTTGCCGTATTCGAAGATTTCACGGATCACCGAGCGGGTGGTGCCCAGACCGTGCATTTTGGCATTGTACATATTCTATCATACCTTTCTGAGAAAAATCTGAGGAAAACAGGATCCGATGACATCATTGTACACCAATCCAAGGCAAATTGCAAGGGGTTTTGGAAAAAAGCTGCCCTTTTGGGAATTTTTGAGAAGAAAACGGCTCCCGCCATATTGGGGGAGCCGAAATATTTTGCCCATGTTCCGTCCTTATCCGTGATGTTTGATCAGCCCGAATGCTTTGGACAGTTCCATGATTACCAGGGGGACCAGCGACAGTCCGATTCCGATCAGATAGAAGTACCAGGGCAGGAGAACCAGTTCAAAGGGAATTCGCAGGGGGGTGAAGAGAACCAGCGCAATCAACACAACCGATACCAGTGCCGCACGGTTCAGCTTGCCGTTGGTAAAGAATCCGATCCTGAACAGCGAATGCTCCGAGCGCATGTTGTATGCCTGTACGATCTGGGACAGAGTCAGCACCAGGAAGGTCAGCGTCTGTCCGGCAGCCGCACTGCCGCCGAAGACCGAGCCGATCTTGTAGGCAATCAGCGAGAGCAGACCGAACATGAATCCCTGAAGGACGATTCGCACGCCGAATCCGTGGGCGAACAGCCCCCCCTTCTTGGGTTTCGGTTTGCGATTCATGATGTCCTTCTCCACCGGCTCCATGCCCAGCGCAATGGCGGGCAGACTGTCGGTGACCAGATTGACCCAGAGCAGCTGCATAGACATAAGGGGAGAGACGTGCCAGATAAGCATGGCGATGAAGACCAGCAGGATTTCTCCGATGTTGGTGCCCAGCAGGAAGCCCACGACCTTCTTGATGTTGGCATAGATGCCCCGTCCTTCCCGGACGGCATCTACGATGGTGGCAAAGTTGTCGTCGGTCAGGGTCATGTCGGCGGCACCCTTGGCGACATCGGTGCCGGTAATGCCCATGGCACAGCCGATGTCCGCCGCCTTCAGGGCGGGGGCATCGTTGACGCCGTCGCCGGTCATGGAAACGATCTGATCCTTTCTCTGCCATGCCCTGACAATGCGGATCTTGTTTTCGGGGGAGACTCTGGCATAAACCGCAATCTTCTCCACTGTGGCATCCAGCTCGGATTCGCTCATGGCATCCAGCTGACTGCCGGTGACGGCAAGATCGCCCTCTTCCAGAATGCCGATTTCACGGGCAATCGCCGAGGCAGTGACCACATGATCGCCGGTGATCATGACGGGCTTGATTCCCGCCATACGGCAGAGCTTGACGGCATCCTTCGCTTCGGGGCGGGGAGGATCCACCATGCCCACCAGTCCAAGGAAACAGAGATCCGATTCCAGATTTTCGGAGACGGGATTTTCGGGAATTTCGTCGATGACCTTGTAACCCACTGCCAGAACCCGCAGAGCCGATGCGCTCATGTCCTCGCAGATCTGCTTTGCCGCCTCCACGTTGCCGCCGGTGCAACGGGATGCCATCATGTCGTAGGCACCTTTGACGATGACCACGTTCCTGCCGTCCATCCGGCAGACGACGCTCATGAGCTTGCGGTCGGAATCAAAGGGGATTTCCGCAAGACGGGGATATTGGGCGTTCAGCTCCTCCTTGGGCATCCCCGCCTTGTGGGCGGCATAAACAATGGAGGTTTCGGTGGGGTCGCCGATGTGCTGTTCGCCCTTGTCGGTGAAGGTCACGGTGCCGTCACAGCAGAGGGTGGCATAGCGGATCAGCTTCAGCGCATCCTCGCTCATTTTGCCGCCGACCGTCTCGATCTTTCCCCGGTCGGTGTAGACCTTGACCAGCGTCATACGGTTCTGGGTCAGGGTGCCGGTTTTATCCGAGCAGATGATGGACGCCGAACCCAGCGTCTCCACGGCGGGCAGACGGCGGATGATGGCGTTTTTCTTCACCATTCGCTGGACTCCGATGGAGAGTACGATGGTCACGATGGCGGGCAGTCCCTCGGGAATTGCCGAAACGGCAAGGGAAACCGAGGTCATGAAGATGTTCAGGGCGGGAATGTCGTTCAGCACGCCCACCAGAAAGATGATTGCACAGCAGGCAATTGCCAAAATGCCCAGATATTTGCCAAGGTCGGCGAGCTTCTTTTGCAGAGGGGTCTGGGTGTCGTCGGCTTCGTTCAGAAGTCCTGCGATCTTGCCCATCTCGGTGTTCATGCCCGTTCCCGTGACAACGGCAAGGGCGGTTCCGTAGGTGATGGAACAGCCGGAGTAGACCCTGTTTTTCCGATCGCCCAAAGGGGCGTCTTCGGGGACTTCGGCGGCGGCATCCTTTTCGGAAGGAACCGATTCGCCGGTCAGTGCCGATTCCTCGCTTTTGAGCCCCACACTTTCGATCAGTCTGGCATCGGCGGGAACGAAATCCCCGGCTTCCAGACGGATGATGTCCCCGGGAACCAGATTTGCGGCATCTATCACCGATTCCACGCCGTCCCTGATGACTCTGGCATGGGGTGCCGACAGATTTTTCAGGGCATCGAGTGCCTTTTCCGCACGGCTTTCCTGCACCACGCCCATGATGGCGTTGAAAATGACGATCAGCAGGATGAGACAGGGCTCAAAGAATTCGGTAGGCTCCCCCTCTATGCAGGCAATTACAAAGGAAATCACCGCCGCCGCAATCAGAATCAGGATCATGACGTCCTTGAACTGTTCCAGAAACCGACCGAAATTCGTCTTTTTCTTTTTTTCCGTCAGACGGTTGGGACCGTTTTTTGCCAACAGCTCGGCTGCTCTGTCTGTGGACAGTCCCTTTTCGGGATCGGTTTCCGGATCGGTCAGCACTTCGTTTGTTGATTTGTCGTGATATGTCAATTTACGACCCTTCCTTTCTTGTTTTTCTTGTCTTATTTCCCGGGTTTTCCTTGTTTTGGGTGTTTTCCTATTATAGCACAATTCAAAAAGAATTCAAGCACTTTTTCAAATGTTTACAAAAATGTAACGACCAATCTAACGAACTGATATGTTTTTCGTGAATTCCCAAAGTAAATTCCACAGTAGGAAAGGTGTGGAAATAAGTATGG
>JBJDZN010000021.1:28577-39747 GCA_051868045.1 Eubacteriales bacterium | reverse complement strand
GGCGACAATACTTGTCGGGCGACTGACCGGAAAGATAGCTCATCGCTAACACAAATTCAGACTCCGTTTACGGGGTCTGTTTTTTTGTTTTCTTCCTTTTTTACTATTAAACCCGTCCGATACTGACGAAAAAATGTTTTGCAAAAAATGGCAAACTCCATCCAACCTTTTGTTCTCCTTTCGGCACATATAGATGAAGGCGCCTGAAACCGAAAACAAGGAGGTGAGAGCGGTGTCCAAATACGGGCAAAAACGGGATAATTTCCTTACAGAACAGGGGAAGACACCCAACGTTTTTTTGCGTTGGGTGTTTTTTTCGTTTCGTTCGGATGAGTTCGTGAACACGGTTTTCGCAATCGGATTCGCATCAAGCTCCCTCTGATCGAAACCATCTTCGGGATGATTTAGCACTCAATTTGCCAGACTGCTAATAGTTTACAATTTATTCATATATTTCTCTAGCTAATTTCATAATATAAGCGTAAAATAATGTCAATCAAAAAGAAATACTGCTAAAAATCAAAGGAGAAGGAAAAATATGAAACAATTTCAAGCCGAATCCCAGAAACTTCTGGACATGATGATAAACTCCATCTATACCCATAAGGAGATTTTCCTGCGGGAACTGATTTCCAACGCCAGCGACGCTATTGATAAGCTCTACTATCGCAGTCTTTCCGATACCAGTTTGGGACTGGATCGTTCCGATTTCGAAATCCGCATTGACGTGGATAAGGATGCCCGCACCATCACCATCTCGGATAACGGCTGCGGCATGGACGAGGAGGGTCTGGAGACCAATCTGGGTACCATCGCTCATAGCGGTTCGCTGAACTTCAAGAAGGAAAACGAGAAGAAGGAAGACATCGACGTTATCGGACAGTTTGGCGTCGGCTTTTACTCGGCATTCATGGTTGCCGATAAGGTCACGGTGGACTCCAAGGCATACGGCAGCGATCAAGGATACCGTTGGGAGTCTACCGGCGCAGAGGGTTATACCATCGAGTGCTGCGATAAGGAAGACTACGGCACGGTGATCACCCTGCATATCAAGGAGGACAGCGAAGAGGAAAAGTACAGCGAATTCTTGGATTCCTACCGTCTGGAGTCCATCGTCCGTAAGTACTCCGACTATATCCGCTACCCCATCATCATGAAGCGTACCACCTCCAAAAAGAAGGAGGGGACCGAGGACGAGTACGAGGATGTGGTCGAAGAGGCAACCGTCAACAGCATGGTCCCCATCTGGAAGAAGACCGACAGCGAGGTGACGGAGGACGAGCTGAAACAGTTCTACAAGGAAAAATTCTACGATTACGAAGACCCCGCCAAGGTGATCCGCTCCAAGGCGGAAGGAACCGTCAGCTATACGGCTCTGCTGTACGTCCCGAGGCACGCCCCCTATGACTACTATTCCAAGAATTTCGAAAAGGGACTCCAGCTTTATTCCGGCGGCGTCCTGATCATGGAGAAGTGCGCAGATCTGCTGCCCGATTATTTCAGCTTTGTGACCGGTCTGGTGGACAGCGAGGACATTTCGCTGAACATCTCCCGTGAGATGCTCCAGCACGACAGACAACTCAAGGCAATCGCCAAGAGTCTGGAAAAGAAGATCAAGAACGAGCTTCTGAAGCTGATGCAGGACGATCGGGCGACCTATGAGGAATTCTTCAAGGCAATGGGCGCACAAATCAAGTTCGGTATCTACAACGACTACGGAATGCACAAGGACCTTCTTCAGGACCTGCTCCTGTTCTACTCTTCCAAGGAGAAGAAGCTGGTTTCCCTTGCGGAATATGTTTCCCGTATGCCTGAGGGTCAGAACACCATCTACTACGCCTGCGGCGAGACGGTAGACAAGATTGATATGCTTCCCCAGACCGAGGCGGTCAAGGAGAAGGACTACGAGATCCTGTATCTGACCGAGAACATCGACGAGTTTGCCCTGAAGGCACTGGATAAGTATCAGGATAAGACCCTGACTAACATCGGAACCTCCGATTTTGATCTGTCCACCGACGAGGAGAAGGAGACGGTCAAGAAGGCAAACGAGGATGCCAAGGATATGTTCGCCCTCATGAAGGAGTCACTGGGTGACTCGGTCAAGGAAGTTCGCTACACCAATAAGCTGAAGAATCATCCGGTCTGCCTTGCCAGCGTCGGCGAAATCACCGTGGAGATGGAGAAGGTTTACAACGCTATGCCCGGTCAGAACGGTCCCAAGATTCACGCCGATCTGGCTCTGGAGATCAGTGTCACCCATCCCATCGCCGAAAAGCTGAAATCGCTGTATCTCTCCGACAAGGATAAGCTGAAGGATTACACCAAGGTTCTCTTCAATCAGGCGAGAATCATCGAGGGACTTCCCGTCGAGAATCCCACCGAGTTCGGCGATCTGCTCTGCGCTCTGATGCTGTAAGGCTTCCCAAGCAGGCGTTTCCTGACTACCCCTATCATATCAGATTTTCCCGGGCTTTCACAGATGTCCGTCACCTGTGAAAGCCCGTTTTTTCTGCCCTTTTCTCCGTGTATTTGTAAAACTTCTTGAAAAAACCTTGCATTTTATGAAATTCGTGGTATAATAAACATATGCTGTCTGATTGCGGACAGCAATTCATGTAAAGGATCGGAAGGCGAAGAGACGCCCCTTCCGATGACAGGCATGGGAAAGAAAGGATTTGATGATATGGATACCATCATTTTGATACCTGCTTATAAGCCTGATGAGGCACTGATCTCCACCGTGGTGGAGCTTCACGAAATGGGGTATGATCTGGTGATCGTGGACGACGGAAGCGGGGAAGCTTGCCACGGGATTTTCCGATCGGTGGTCCCCTTTGCCACCGTTCTTCGCAAGAAAACCAATTACGGCAAGGGAGCCGCTCTCAAGAGCGGATTCCAGTACATTCAAAGAAATCGCCCCGACTGCCGCTATATCATCACGGCGGATGCCGACGGTCAGCACAGACCTGCTGACATTGTCCGCATTGACGCCTATCTCCATGAGTTCGGCGGCTTCGTCATCGGCGCACGCCAATTCGTGGGAAATGTTCCCGTCCGCTCCCTTTTTGGAAATACCCTGACCCGTGGCGTTTTTGCGGCAGTCAGCGGTGTCCATGTGGAGGACACCCAGACCGGACTCCGGGGATTTCAATCCTCCCTCTGTCCTTGGCTGCTGTCAATTCCGGGAAACCGCTACGAATACGAGATGAATATGCTTCTGGATGCCGCAGCACGGAGGATTCCCATCGGGGAAATCCCCATCGAAACGGTTTACGAGGAGGGAAATCCCTCCTCCCACTTCGATCCCGTCAGGGATTCGGTGAAGATTTACCGTTGCATTCTGAATTACGCTCTGAACCGATAATTTTGGCAAAGTCTCAAAAATCCCGTATTTTCCCGGCAGCGAAAGGATCTGACCCCTGATGAAAGAACATAAACTTCCCCTGTGGATTGCATTTGCGCTGGATTTTCTCCTTTTTGCGGCGTTTTTCGGCATCTTTATGCTTGTACACTATGTGGGAAGCCAGATGAACGGTCATGCTCCTGTGGGCGGTATCGGCGATGCGCCTCCCGTGGCGACCTTTACCAACGCTCAAGGTAGTTCCAACGCCCCGGTCAGCGATCCCGGTGCAACGGTTACCGGAGATTCTGACCCGTCGGGACAGTTCGGCGCATCCTTTCCGGAGCGATTATCACCGTCGTCGGACAAGCTGATCCTGAAGGAGGACGACGAGATCCGGGCATTCCTCAGACAGCAGGGCTATTCCTTCTATGACGGGGACGGGGAAGGGGTCTTTGTGGGACTCTATCAGAGCCACGATGTCTTCCTTTCGGTTTTGCAGGTGGACACTGTCATGGCGTCACTGGCAAGCGGAAATCCCCATGAGGAGCGGTATTTCATCTTCGACATTTATGTGCGCAATATTGAAAATCTGTATACCTATGCCACGCCCACGAGGGATGATCTGGAGAATCTGATCAGTAAGGCTGAAAGCGAACTGGACTTTACCGACGGTCTGCCGATTGCTTCCGTCAACGGCGATTACTGGGGCAATACCAATCACTGCCTGATTGCCGAGCGCAACGGTGTGATTCTGGGAAGTCCCAACTTCGATTATATCCTGAGCGACCTCTGCGTGCTTTATTACGACGGAAGCGTGGAATCTGTCAGTCCGTCAAGCTATAACTGGTCTGCCATATCAGGAAAGAATCCCTATCAGATCTGGAACTTCGGTCCCGGACTGATGGACGGAAAGGGCAATTCTCTTGGCAGTTACTCCAATGACAGTTACGACAACAATGTGGTGGATGCCCGCCATCCCCGCACGATTTTCGGTTACTACGAGCCGGGACACTACTGCTTTGTCACCATTGACGGCAGATCGGACGAATCGGACGGCATGACCCTGCCCGAGGCAGGACTTCTCATGGAGAAGCTGGGCTGTCTTCAGGCGTACAATATGGACGGCGGCGACAGCGTCTACTGCTATTTTGACGGAGAAATTCTTCGCCAGAACTGGGATCGGGCGGACGACGATAATGCCCGCAAAATCTATGATATTATCTGCGTGGGAGAGGTGGAGTAAGGATGAAGTTCAGAAGAGCGTTAAATGGGATTCTGTCCCTGATTCCCCATGTCAACATCATTTTGTCCCTGTTTCTGATCACCTGCTTCATCGTGGATCGCTATAACCGGGCAATGGCGTTCATCAACAACGATTTCACCAAAATCACGCTGCTGGTACTGGCTGTGCTGGTGATCGTGCAGTCGGTATGTCAGATTGTGAAAAACAGGCGGGAAAGTCAGAATTTGCCGGATAAGAGCGATCGTAAGGAACAAAAATAAAGGAGATCGGTATGCTGATACTGGAGGATGAAAGCGAAATTCTGAAGTCCGGCTATCCCACATTGGTTCCGCTTTTGGTGGAGGAGACCGACGGGGATGTGGAGATCGAGGCGTATGCGGGCATTGAAGAAATTGCCACCGAGTTTCACGCCAAATTTCTGGAGAATCCCTTCACCAAGGAGTCCATCGACTGGCTGGATGAGCGGCTCCGCCCCTATGTGGAGGGGCTTGGGTATTTGCGGGAATGTACAGGCAAGTATCGTTGGTATCTTTCCTATGAAGTCTCAGACGTCCATAGCCTTGCTGTGGATCGGATTCGTCCCGATTCGGTGCGCCTTTGCGACGGGGACTACGATGTTCAGGTATCCTTTTCGCTGATTGAGCAGATGGACAAGGGACTTCCCGCCTATGTGACGCTGCTGGGGGATAAGATTGTCTCCATTGCTACGGTCAATGAGCATGATCCCGATCAGAAGATGCTGGAGATGACCGTAGAGACGGCACCGGGCTATCGCCAGAACGGCTACGCCCTTTCCAATGCCGTCTGCCTGGCAAGGGAACTCATAGGACAGGGTTATCGGGTCGCTTATACGGTCAGTCGATACAACAGAGCCTCCCGTAAGGTGGCAGAAAAGGCAGGATTTCGGCGGGTTGGCAGATTTTATGCCTATGCGGCTTACAAAATGTAGGATGATTGCCGGCTTTTATAAAGTTTTCGTCAACGCACTTGTGGGTTTTCACTTCTGAAATGGCGGCAGCCGCATAAATGCGGCAGACAAGGGCGGTAGCCCTTGTCGCTCTCTGCTGAGAGCCGAATTCCCCTTAGACGGGGTGCGCAATCTGCGCAAGAACCACGCAAGAGCAAGACAAGATAAGACAAGAAAGGATAGAATCATGGCATTTGATGCGGGAATGGTGGCGGCGATCACCAAGGAACTTCGGGATCGTCTGACGCTTGCGAGAATTGAAAAGGTTCATCAGCCCGAGAAGGATGAAATTCTTCTGCTTCTGCATTCGGGCAGGGACAATCTGAGGCTGACGATCTCCGCCTCCGCCAATAATCCGAGAATCCATCTGACCGACGAGATCAAGGAAAATCCCTCCGTCCCGCCCATGTTCTGCATTCTTCTGCGTAAGCATCTGAGCGGCGGAAAGATTCTCGACGTGGAGCAGATGGGATTTGAGCGTGTCATTCGGATTCGGATTGAATCCAAGGACGACATGGGCTATTTCTCCGAAAAGCGGCTGTATGCCGAGATTATGGGAAAATACAGCAACCTGATTCTCACCGATGGGGAGGATCGGATTCTGGGTGCCATCCGTCCGGTGGATTTCACCACGTCGGCAAAGCGTCAGGTTTTGCCGGGAATGCGCTATGAACTGCCTCCCGCTCAGGATAAGGCAAATCCCCTGACCGAGACAAAGGAGGGCTTTTTTGCCCGTCTGGAGGGATTCGAACCCTCCTTCCGTACCGATAAATTCATCACGGCAAACTATCAGGGCATTTCGGCGACCGTCGCCCGCGAAATTGCCTTTACTACGGGTGAAAACCTGTCCTGCGGCAAAAATCTGCTCTGGAACGCCTTTTCAAGGCTCGTGGGACGGATTTTAAGCGGCGATTTTGAGCCTTGTCTTGTGGTGGATGAAAATGATCATCCCACCGAGTACTGCTTTTTCGAGATTTTCCAGTACGGCGCAGGCTATCATTGTGTCAGAATGAACAGCTTTTCGGAGCTGATCGAAAAATTCTTTGCCTCAAGGGATCAGAGCGATCGGGTCAGACAGCGTGCCGGCGATCTGCTGAAATTGATTCATAATGCCAAATCCCGGCTGGAGAAGAAGTCGGATGCCCAGCGGGAGGAGCTGACCGAGGCAGGGAAGAAGGACGAATACCGCCGCATGGGCGACCTGATCACCGGTGAGATGTATCGCCTGAAGCGGGGTATGGATTTTGCCATGCTGACCGACTATGCCGACGAGGCGATGCCGTTGGTCCGGGTGGAACTGGATCCCAGACTGTCCCCCGCTGCCAACGCCCAGCGTTATTATAAGAAGTACAACAAGGCGAAGAACGCCGAAGAGATTCTGAGCGTCCAGCTTGCCGAATCCGAGGCGGAGATCGCCTATCTGGACAGTGTGCTGGACAGTCTCAGCCGGGCAAAGGGGCAGAGTGAGCTGGATGAAATCCGCACCGAGCTTTCCGGTGCCGGCTACGGCTCCCGAATGCGAAAGAATCCTGGCGGCGCAAAGAAAACGCCTTCCAAACCCCTGACCTTCCGCACAACCGGAGGATACCGCCTGCTGTGCGGCAAGAATAACGTACAGAATGAGCAGATTTCCTTCAAGATCGCAGGAAAGGGCGATTGGTGGTTCCATGTCAAGAATGCTCCCGGCTCCCATGTGGTTCTCCTATGCGACGGCGAGGAGCCGTCCGAGCGGGATTTCACCGAAGCGGCGATGATTGCGGCGTATCATTCCTCACTGGCTCAGGCGAAGAATATTGCCGTGGACTATACTCAGATCCGCAATCTCAAAAAGCCTGCCGGTGCAAAGCCCGGATTTGTGATCTATCATACCAATTACAGTGCCTACGTCACTCCCGACCCCGCCCTCTGCGAGCGTCTGCGGGAGGAATGAGGCAATCGGAGTTTTTATGAAGTTTTTCACTACTCTCTTTTCCGGACCGGATGGGTTGGCGGGAAAAAAGTCCAATCGGAAGGATGCCTTCCTGCTGACGGCGGTCTGCCTTGCCTGCCTTGTCTATATGATCGTCTTCACCCGGGGAACCTACCTGTACGGATCGGAAACCGACTGGGATTGCCAGCATTCGGTACTGCCCGAATATTTCCGGAACCTGTTTTACTCCACCGGCGACCTTTTCCCCTCCTTTGCCCCCAATATCGGGGCAGGAGAGAACATTTTCTGCCTGTCCTATTACGGATTGCTTTCGCCCATCGTCCTTTTCTCCTATCTGCTCCCCTTTGTGGACATGACCTATTACCTGATGGGTGCGGCGATAGTCAGCTTTTATCTGACGGTCATTTTCTTCTATCTTTGGATCAGGAAACGCTTTGATCGCCGGATTTCCCTTTATCTGACGATCTTTCTGGCGTTCTGCGGACCCCTCCTTTTCCACAGTCACCGCCACATCATGTTCGTGATCTATCTGCCCTTCCTGATTGCCGCTCTGCATTTTGTGGATGTCTGGTTCGAGACGGGCAGGAAGGCGGGACTGGTGATCCTGATCTTCCTTATCATCACGTCCAGCTATCTTTACAGCGTGGTGTCCCTGCTGGGGATCACGCTGTACGGAATCTATCGCTTTCTGGAGCGTCGGCAGGAGCAAAAGGACAAGCCCGTCATTGCCGATTTCTTCAGAACGGGACTGCCGTTTCTGCTTCTTCTGCTGATTGCCGTTCTGATGGCGGGTGCGCTTCTGATTCCCACGGCGGTGGCGATTCCCGAATGTCGGGAGAGTACCAACCAGTCGATTACGCTGACCAATCTGCTCCCCAAGTTCGAGCCCTATTATCTGACCTTCGGATGCTATTCCATGGGGCTGACTTCCTTCTTCATTTTTGCCATTATTCAGCAGATTGTCCGAGGAAAGGGAAAGGACCGCTTTATTGCCATCTTTTTCGCTTTGGCGGTGACCAACCCTGCCCTCATCTATCTGATGAATGCTTTTATGTATCTGGACGGAAAGGCACTGATTCCCCTGCTTCCGTTGGGACTGCTGATCTGCGGTCGGACCCTGTCCGATCTGTTTGAAGGTCGGCTCCACCTGCTTCCGGAACTGCCCATTTTCGTGGCACTGTCGGTCTGGAGAGTCATTTATCCCCTGACCAAGGATTGGAGAGGATTCTATCTTCCCGATTTTCTGATGGTGACGGTTGTCCTTCTGCTGTTTTACTTTCTCAGAAAGGCAAAATACAAAAATCTCCTTGCAATCCCCCTGCCTGCGGTGCTGATCATCGCCTGCTTCGGTTACGGCTCGGTGGATCGGCTGACGACCGTCAGCGACTATCGGGTTGAAAACTCAGGAGATCTGTATGATCTGGTGGAGATGGCAGTGGAGCGCAGCGATGGAGTGGATCGGACGGCGATCAGCATCAGTTCCACCCTGACTGCCGGAAATCTGCCCGGAAATACCGAAAGCGACATCATGAACAAGGTCTATCATATGTCCCAGTACGGCGATACCGTCTATTCCTCCCTGCACCGGATGGAATATTTCACCTTTCTCTTTGATGAGATGTGCATTGACGATGCCGAGCGGGAAAACGCTTCGGTTTCCCGCCCCATAAATCTCTATTTCAACCTGTATATCGGCAATCGCTACTGGATCAGCTACAAGGACAGCCCCGTCCCCATCGGCTATGAGGAAATCGCCCGCAAGGGGGACTATATCCTGTACGAAACCGACGACAGTCTTCCCGTGGGCTATGCTACAACCGACCTTATGAGCGTTGAGCAGTTTGAAACCCTGAGCTTCCCCGAAACCATGGAGGCACTGCTTCGCTATACCCTTGTGGAGGATGCTCCCTATGTGGAGGATTTTCAGTCGGATTTTGAGAAAATCTCCTGTGACGATCTGTTTACCGATTTTGATCAGATGACGCTGACTGACGACGGCTTCCTCTATCAGTCGGGCGGGACGACGACCTACAGTTACACTCTGCCAGAGGAATGCGAAGGGATGCTGGTGGTTCTGCGCTTCAGCATTAACAACTGGATCAGGGGTTACACGACCGCCGACCGAAGCGTGTGGGTCAATGGTGTGCGCAACGTAATCACACAGGCAAACTGGAAATATTTCAATCATAACAGCTCCTTCGAATATGTTCTGACTCCGGAGGAGGGAAACACCCTGAATTTCACCTTCGGTGCGGGAACCTACCGGATCTCGGACCCTGAACTGTGGATCGTCGATCCGGCAACCCTTGAAGGGCTGTCCGATAGCCTGGATCCCTTTGAAATCGACCGTGAACGCACCAAGGGGGACGACATTTACGGCAGTATTACGGTCACGCAGGACGGATACTTTAATCTCTCCTTCCTGTACGGCAGGGGATATACCGTGACGGTGGACGGACAGGAGATCACGCCTGAAAAGGTGGATACCTGCTTCATCGGTTTCCCGATTTCGGCGGGCGAGCATGAGATTCATATCCACTATACCTCCCCCGGATTGACGGCAGGAAAGATCGTATCCCTGGTTGGTTTTGCGGGACTCGGTGGGGTGATCGTCTCGGATGTGAGACTGAGTCGGAAAAAGAAAAGAATAAAATAAAAAATCGGCAGTCACATGAACCGTGTGACTGCCATTTCTGTCCTATTTCTTTTCCCCGTCGATCTGCTCCGATGCCGCCGACAGCTTTCCCGTGATCTTCAAATCCCCGTGAACGATGAGACTGTCACAGGTAAGATCACCGGTGATTCGAGTTGGGGCGCAGAACTCCAGCCTCTCCGGCAGCGGATCGGCTTTCCCGATCTCCAGCCGAACCGTCTTCCGATCACTGTACTGCTCCGATCGGAGAATGTGCCTTCCAACCGCCTGAACCACCCGAAAAACGCCGTCATCCGGCAGGTCCTGTCCCCGAAGAGGATTCAATATCGGTGGACGTCCCCGAAACAGCTCGTCAATGGTGATTCCGAAAAAGTCGGCAATCAGGGGGATCAGGGTAATGTCGGGGGAGGAGTTCCCGCACTCCCATTTGGATACCGCCTGAATGCTGATGTCCAGCGTGTTGGCAAGGGTCGCCTGGCTGATGTTGTGCTCTTTGCGCAGTCGTTTGATGTTTTGTGCAATGTCCGGATTCCCCATTTTGCCATCTCCTTTCCGGGAAACAGATCATTTCTGCTCATTATCATTCATTATAACATATTTTACACTGTTTGTCCACAATTGTTGGTTGATTTTTAAAACTTCTGCATCAACTAACGGTTGAAAACGGCGTTGAAAATCCTTATGCAACGGGGAAATAGTATCTCGTAAATGCCCCCCCAATTAAAAACAGAGCCGAGTCCACGGTTACCGTGGGTTCGGCTCTGGGTGTCTTTTTCGGGCTGTTTTATCATTCACGGATCCTGCTTGTCGTCCGGTCCGGAAGAGGATTTCTCCCGCTTTTCTTCCGGCGGGGAATCGTTCGATTTACCGTCACCCGGATCGGCAGACTCCGCATCAGCAGACTCAGAATTGGCAGACTCGCCATCAGCAGACTCGCCATTGGCAGGCTCAGTATTGGCAGGCTCACCGTCTCCGCATTTGGCGGCTCGCTCCAGAAGCAATCGGTATCGTTCCTCTTCCTCAGCCTTCCG
>JBJDZN010000021.1:0-28477 GCA_051868045.1 Eubacteriales bacterium | reverse complement strand
ATTTGGCGGCTCGCTCCAGAAGCAATCGGTATCGTTCCTCTTCCTCAGCCTTCCGCCGCTCGATGACGGCAACGAATGCCTTCCGTTTCGCCGCTCTGCCGGGGCGTATCAGGAAGTAATCCATCAGGCAGAGAATCACGAAAATGACTACACCGATGGCACACAAAATCCAACCGTAGACCATTGCAGTGGATCGGTAGAGGAACTCCACGGTATGCTGACCGGGAGTGATGTCCAGCGCAATCAGCGCATTCAGCGTCTTATAAATCTCCACCTTTTCGCCGTCTACATAGACGTTCCAGCCCTCGTCATAGGGAATGGAGGTAAACAGCACGCTGTCCCCTTCGGGAACGTTGACGGTTCCGGTCAGATGGGACTCGCTGTAATCGGCGTCAATCAGGAAATTGCCCGCAGCCAGTCGGGTCATGGCATCAATGAAGACCTCTTCGTCCAGATAGTAGAAGATTTCGGGATCCTGCATGAGGTAGAAAATGGAGCTGTCGTTGGTGATCTTCACGGTCAGATCGCAGAAGTCGGAGGAACTGACATTGCCCAGACTCTGGATGCAGTCGCTTTCGTTGGCGAAGAAGGTGCCGCTCTTGGTGACACCGTTGTTGTCGAAGGTCCAGCTGACTTCACGGGGATAGTTGGAGCAGAAGAAGAAATAAAGGGGTGCGCCGTCCTTGTAGTCCTCGGGGAAGTTCAGAGTGTAGGTCATGGTTCCGCCCTCGGAGGTGGGTTCGTAGAAGAAGTAGGGAATATAGATCTTGAACTCCTCACCGTTTTCATTCAGAACCTTGTTGCCCTCCGAATCCAGAAGGGTTTCGGACACGGTGGAACGGTAGGTGCAGCTGACCCCGCTCAGGGTCAGACTGTATTGTACGGGTTTGAAGACCTCCACGATCTCGTCCTCACCCAGCAGAGCCGTAATGATTTCGTTCATGGTCACAAAGGGGGATGCGTAGTCAATGCTGTCGGAGATGTCCAGATTCTTGATGGAATCCGAGGCGGCGTAGGCAAGGGACAGTGCGTAGCTGTTCAGGTAAGCGGACAGGTTGTTTTCCGAATCGTTGCAGTACTGAGCGTAAAGTCCGGGAACATTGTCGTTGTCGCTTTCGTATATGATATATTTCAGTCCAAGCAGGGAGTCATTGACCGGAGTACCGCCCAGATATTTGGACCAGTGGGAGGTGGAACTGTAACCCATCTGATTGAGAAAACGGATGGTGGAGGCGTTCAGGGTGGAGGTGGAATTGGACAGTCCCCGGATGTTCAGTGCCATGTTGTCGCAGACTGTCCGGAAGACGGTTTTCTCCATCCGATAGAAGGAGGGATCGTTTTCCTGAATATAGGAGACGGTGGGACTTAGACGGTTCATGAACTGCACATAACCGGTGCGGTTAGAGTAGACCACGTCCATGTCCAGATCAATGGTGGTCAGGATTCCCGCCAGAAACAGTTCCACACAGCAGACGGCGGCAATTCCAACGGTACAAATCCGTCCCGCCAGCCGTTTGAGCTTGGCAAAGCCGATGGCGGCAAGGTTGGCACCCAGGAAGAGAATGGAGATCCAGATGCAGAGAAAATCGTCCAGATACTCGTAATGCTGAGCCTGTACCAGCAGGATCAGTCCGAGAATTCCCGCTCCTACGGCGATAAAATAGGAGAATTTGATTTCATGCAGATGTTCCAGAGCCCGTGCGCTGAAGACGACCACCAAGAAGATGAACATAAAGCTGTAACGGTAGTTCAGCCAGTTGGGACGCTGGAAGCCGTGGAAAATCAGGTCAATGATGGAATTGTTCATGCAGAAGACCATGATCATCAGCATGATTCCGCCGCCGATCTTTTCCCTTGCCGACACCTGCTTGCTGATGAAGTAGATGGGCAGCAGAATGACGGACAGCAGTCCGCAATAGACGAAGGGAACGCCTTCGGGACGGACGGTATCATAGGAGCCGGGCAGCAGTTGACCGAAGAATTCGATCAGATCAAACTGGGACAGCAGCTCCCATGAAGGATCCGAGAAGGTATTTTTGCCGAAGGACAGGGCATAATAGGTGGGAATAATAATGATACAGGAGATCAGGATGGCAGTCAGTGAGGCAATGCCCATTCTGAGCAGCGATTTCAGAAAATGGAACCGCTCGCCGTAGTAATTGTTGTCGCCGTAACGGACGTTGCAGGTGAAATAATAGTAGAAAAAGTAGAACAGCAGGAAAATGCAGGTCATCCAGCCGATGTAGAAGGTGGAGATCAGCGTCAGGGACAGGCAGATCACAAACATTTTGAATTTGCCCTTGGTGATCAATTCCTCGGCACCGTACAGAGTCAGGGGCAGGAGCATCATGGCATCAATCCACATGGTGTTGTGTGCGTAGGCGATCATGTAAGAGGACAGCGCATAGCAGGTGGACATGGTGATGGTGCCGATGATATTGGCATTGGGGCGGTGTCTCTTCAGGTAGAAGGTCATGGTCGCCCCGCAGGTGCCGCACTTGATCAGCAGAATGGCGAGCAGTGCCTCCGTAAGGTGTTCCGATGGGAAGAGGGCGACCAGATAGGACAGGGGGGAGGCGAGGTAGTAGGCATAAATTCCGATGAATTCGCCGCCCAGAGATCTTGACCAGGAATAGAAGTAGGAGGCATCGCCTCTGAGAATGTTGTGCAGTGCTTCAAAAAAGTAGACATACTGCCCGTTGAGGTCCAGAACCAGCACAGAACCTTCTCCGAAGGGGTAGGTTCCCATGCAGATGTAGATCAGCCAGTAGATCAGAAGGGGAAGCAGAAAGGCGGCGGCAAGATAGCCGTACTTTCTTTTCCATCCGGGAAGGGGAGATGCCGCCAGAAGCTGGGAAAAACGTCTCTTCTGACCGTTCTTGGCGGTGGGTTTGTTCATGTCCATACAAAAAACCTTTCAATTTCTTTCGTTATCGGGGGAATGGTTGACAGGCGTTTCCTTTGGCAGAACCTGTCGGATGTTTTTTTCCAGTCGGATTCTCGGAAGGGTCAGATCCCTGCCGCATCCTACGCACCGGATGCGGATGTCCGATCCGATCCGCAGGACCTCCATGGTATCGGATCCGCAGGGATGGGGCTTTTTCATGTGCAGACGGTCGCCGACTGCCAGAGGAATGATTTTCATCTTTATGACCGTACCTTTTTGCGGCTTGAATTTTCAGCCTGAAGTTTTTGCGGTACCCGATCTGCCGGGATATTCGCCGTTCTGACGATCAGCGCATAAAACTTTGCTGCTTTTCAGTCGGTTTCCCGGTCGCTTTCGGGATCAAAAGCCGTTCCGGCATGAAGCATTTCCGCTCCGTATTCGCTGAGAAGCTCGTTTAACTGATCGGTGGAAAGCAGAATGGTGATCTTGTCCTGATCGACGGAGGCAATGGTGCCGGGGGAGAAGACAAAGGCAATTCCCTCGGGGACAATCAGCCAGGAGGAGCGGATTTCGGTGGCGGCGGTGGATTCGTAGGACGGGTACAGGGAGTAGCCGCCGGATGCCAGCGCACGGTTGACCAGAGTCAGCAGCTTGTCCGAGATACCGGCGGTAAACAGGGTGGACAGGTCCACAGTGAAGCCCGCCTTCAGATCAATGACGCTGCAGACATAGGAGCGGCTGACAAGACCGTCCGCATTGGTTTCGCTGACGGTATAAAGCAGACTGATGCGGTTTTCGGAATAATCGGTGATGGTGTAGGAAACCGCATATTGAGGGGTGCAGAAAAAGGGGACGCCGGTGGCAAAATCAGAGAGATAGCATTCACTCAGATGGTCAATCCGGTCCAAAAAGAGTTGACGGGTTGCTTCCAATGCCTGTCCAACTGCCTCTTCAGGACCTTCGTTTTCCCCATATTCCACGAAATGAATGTCAGGAAGGGTCATGGAGACACGGATCAGGGTGGAACCGTCGGGTTCTGTAATTTCATAAACCGTATCGGTAGGCTCCACGCCGATGTCGTTGATGTTGACATCCAGAACAGAGGGGAAATAATAAAAGATAGGGGTTTCGGTTACTTTCTCTGCCGGATAGGTCAGGATAGGGAGTTCTCCGGTATCGGAGGACATCTTACCGGACGAATGGGTTCCGATAAAGGCGCAGGACGAGAGCAGAAGGGGGAGGGTCAGTGCTGATGTCAATAATCGGATCAGTCGCAAGGGGTTCACCTTCATTTTAATGGGTTCAATCTTCTTTATTTTACCACATAGGATGAAAAATTTCAAGACTATTTCATGAACTTTTTGGACGGAATTGAATTTTTTACTCAATTTCCTCCGGGTTTGCTTGAAAAGCGGGAAATCCCCAAAACATCCAACCTGTTTGGCGGGATTTATCATCCAGTACCAGATCCGCTGAGATAGGGGGAGAGTCTTAGCTCCAGTGAACCTGCCGATTCTCTGTAAAAAAGTTCGATTCCGTCTTCGGTCAGCCGGTCCAGCTGATCGGCAAGCCGACGGCATTTTTCGGGATTTGCTATCTGCTCCATCCTCCGGCACTCCTCCGATAAAAGATTGAGATACCGTTCCAGCCGTTGTCCCTGATCTGCCGTCTCCATCTGAAGGGCTCCTTTCATGCGCTCGACTGCCGAAAGGGCAACGGAAAGATCGGATCGGCTTTCGGTCGGATCGGTCTTGTCTTGTGCGGCACGAAGACGGTCTGCTGCCTCCGTAAAGCCCGAGTAGAGGATTTCGGCAAGCTGCCGATCGTTGCTTTCGGTCTCCAACCGAAGTTTCTCGGTGCTGACCCTGGAAAAGTACAGACACAGCAGGGAAAAAATCATCAGAAGGGAGATCAGACAAAGGTAACGGATGTGTACCGAAAACAGCCGACGGCGAAGACTGTCCGCAGTGCCGACCCGGGAAGAATTCCAAACCTTTCCAATATTTTTCATAAAAAATCCTTTACAAATCTGAATTTATCTGCTATAATAAAGAAATAAGCGGGTCATCTGCCTTTAGTATGAGTCGGATTGCCCCTGACAACCGATGTAAAATCTGCCGACAAAGCCGTTGACATGGATGGAAGCGGAATGGAAAGGATGCCCTATGGAATGGATGGATCGCCTGTGGGATGGGCTGTACGGAAATGATCTGATCAAAAAATCCCTTCGTGCCGATCTTGAATCCGGCAGACTTGCCCATGCCTACCTGTTGGAGGGACCCGAGGGAAGCGGTAAAACCACACTGGCACTGACGGTGTGTGCCGCTCTGTCGGGAGATGACAGGATGGCGGATCGGATTTTCGAGGGAAACTGCCCCGACGTGATGACGCTGCGCCGCAGAGAGGATCGGAAGACCCTTGGCGTTGACGAAATCCGCAGTATGCGCTCGTCCGCCTATATCAAACCGAACGATCTTGAGTTCAAGGCGTATCTGTTGGAGGACGGAGGGGCGATGACGGTGCAGGCGCAGAATGCCCTGCTGAAACTGCTGGAGGAGCCGCCCGGGAATGTCTACTTCTTCCTGATGTGCGAAAATGCCGCCGCTCTGTTGCCCACGGTCCGCAGCCGTGCGCCCACCCTTCGGATGCAGACCTTTTCGACGGCAGAACTGTCTGATTATCTGGCTGCAAACGATAAAAAGGCAAAAATTCTGAAAAACAATCAGCCGGATGTCTACGACGAGTTGGTGACTGCCGCCGGCGGAAGCATCGGACAGGCAAAAAAGGGACTTTCCGGCAGATCGGAGGGAAAATCGGACCTTCGGAACGAAGTGATCGGTTTCGTCGAAACCCTTGCCGCCAAAAATCCCGCAGAGATCACTCTTGCCTGCCTGGGACTGCCTTCCAAAAGGGAGGAACTGTCCGATTTCTATCACCAGACCCGTTTGGCTCTCCGGGACTTGATGGCACTTCGCTGTCTGCCCGACCCCGAACTGCTTTTCGGAGACGGAGAGCGACTGCGGGCATTGGTTGGGCGGATGTCCCAGAGCCGTCTGCTCCTTCTGGAGGAGGAGATTGCCAAACAGGAGGACAGACTTGCCTCCAACATCAATCTGCAAAACTCAAAAATTTCGCTGTCTGCGGCGATCGGGCAAATCAAATAAACCGATCAAGCCGGGAAAGGAACGGATATAACATTGGATAACAACATAGTGAATGAGATCAACGAGAATAACGCTTCGGGTGTCACTCCCAATACTGCCGCATCGGAAAAACCCCTGACCGCCGACGATCTTCCCGATAAAGTGAACGTCATCGGAGTCACCTTCCGGGATTCCAATAAGCTCTACCATTTTGCCGCAAACGGAGTCATGGCAAAAGAAGGCGATCATGTGATCGTGGAGACTGCCAGAGGAGTCGAGTACGGCAAGGTGTCCATGGCGAATACGCTGATTCCCAAGACCCAGTTGGTGCTGCCCCTGAAGAAGGTGCTTCGGGCGGCAACCGAAGAGGACGACCGGCATCTGGAGGAAAATAACAAAAAGGAAGAGGAAGCCTTCTCCATCTGTCAGAAAAAAATCGGTGAGCACGGTCTGGATATGAAGCTGATCGACGTGGAGTACACTTTCGACAATGCCAAGCTGCTTTTCTATTTCACCTCCGACGATCGGGTGGATTTCCGGGAACTGGTCAAGGACCTTGCCGGAACCTTCCGTACCCGAATTGAACTGAGGCAGATCGGTATCCGGGACGAAACCAAGCTCATGGGAGGACTGGGCGTCTGCTATCGGGAATACTGCTGCCACAGCTTCCTGAGCGACTTCACGCAGGTGTCCATCAAGATGGCAAAGGAGCAGGGATTGTCCCTGAACAGTGCCAAGATTTCGGGTGCCTGCGGCAGACTCATGTGCTGCCTGCGTTTTGAGCATGAAACCTATCAGGAGGAGATCAAGCGGACCCCCAAAGTGGGTGCCCTGCTTGTGACTCCTGACGGAACGGGAACGGTCATCGAGTCTAAGCCTCTGGTGGGTCTGGTCAAGGTCAGACTGGATGCCGATCCTGAGGGCGCACCGAAAATTTACGACCGGGATCTGGTGCGCCTCAAGACCGACGCAGACGAGATCACCAAGAAGGGCGAGAAGGTGGAACGTCCCAAACTCCCCACCAACGTTCCTTTTACTCCTCTGACCCCTGTTAAGGAAGACGTCAGGACCGAGGAAGCAGAGGATAAGACCGACGATAAGAATAAAGATAAAGATAAGGATAAGGATAAGGATAAGGCGAAGGAGGAGAAGAACGCCAAGTCCCGCCAGAATAACCAGAACCGCCGTGGACGTGAGAATAATCGCCGCTCCAACAAGGATGCTGATGCAGGAACTGCCGCTTCCACTGAAGAGGAACCGTCCCGCAAGAATGCCGCATCCGGAACCGGAACGGGAACCAAAAATGTCCAGAAGGGGAAGCGTTCCCAGAATCGTCAGCAGTCCCAGGACGGGAAAAATGATCGGGGAAGCCGGAACGATCGGAATGACAGAAGTGATCGGGGAGATAAAAATACCGCAAATGAGCGGAATTCTCAGAATGATCGGACCGCTCAGACCGCTCAGAACCCTTCGAACGCGCAGAACACCAGAAATGCAGCACAGGGTCAGACCCGTAACGTGCGGGTGAACAATGGGAAAGTGGACAAATTCGAACGTCCGCCCAAGAAAGAGCAAACCGAAAACGGTGAGGCAGGGGTCAAGCGGGACAGAAGAGATTTCCGCAGACGGAACCCCTCGGAAAAAAAGGGCGAAAATACCGCTAAAAAAAATGAAAATCCCGATGAAAAGTGATTGATTTTTTTGAAAAGGTATGCTATAATAAGACAGTAACCTGCGCCGACGATGAAATCGCACAGGAATTTGAATAGGAGGTATCCTTCGATGGCTTATAAGATCAATGAGGACGAATGCCTCGGTTGCGGCGCATGTGCAGATGCTTGCCCTGTCAGCTGTATCACCGAGAAGGACGGAAAGTACGTCATCAATGCGGACGAGTGCCTGAGCTGCGGCTCTTGCGCCGGTGTATGTCCTGTAGGTGCTCCTTCTGAGGAATAAGGACACTACATAAAATATAGGCAGGCGACATCGTCTGCCTATATTTTATGATTCAAATGCAACAGCGGCTCGCTGCTCTCTTTACTTTGAGCAGACTGAGTCTTCGACCAATCCGGAAACAGGAAGGAGTTCTGCCCATGTCAGAAGAGCGCACCGACCGGATCAATGAGGAACTGACCCTGATCCGGAGAACCGACGGTCTGACCTTCGGAACCGATGCCTATTTGCTGTATGCCTATCTGCCCAAAAAGAGGTGGAAAAGGGCGGTGGATCTGGGTGCGGGAACAGGGGTCATCTCCCTGCTTGCCCTGACCGGGGGCAAGGCGGAGACGGTCTACGGAGTGGAACTACAGGAGGCGTTTGCCGACCTGATCGGGAAAAATGCCCGACTGAACGCTCTTGAGGATCGCCTGATCCCCCTTTGTCGGGATGTGCGGGACCTGACCCCGGCTGACATCTCGGGAGAATGCGATCTGGTATTCTCCAATCCTCCCTATCTTCGGGGAGAGTGCGGCTATCAGAACCAATCGGATGCCATGAACATTGCCAGACGGGAGGTTTTCGGGACCATCCGCGATTTCTGTGCCGCCGCAGCAAGGGTTCTCTCGTATAAGGGAACCTTCTGCCTGGTCTACCGTGCTGACAGGATGGTGGATTTGCTTTTCGCCATGCGGGAGGCAGGCATCGAGCCCAAACGGCTGACTCCCGTCCAACCGACCCCGGACAGCCCTCCCGGACTGATTCTGTGCGAGGGCAGAAAGGGCGGCGCACCCGGATTGTTTTATACAAAGCCCCTGATTCTCTATCGGGACACGGGACAAAACCCGCCCCTGTATACAAGAGAACTGACCGCAATCTATGAAAAAGGTGAATTTGATGAATCCTATCGAAACCCCTGATCAAACCGAGTGCTTCTCCGGTTCCGGGGAGGAAAAGAACAAAATCATGGGCGGAACCCTTTATCTCGTGGCAACCCCCATCGGAAATCTGTCCGATCTGTCCTTGCGGGCGGTGAAGGTGCTCCGGGAGGTGGATTTCGTTGCGGCGGAGGATACCCGCAACAGTCTGAAACTGATGAACGCCTGCGGCATCGTGGGAAAGTCTATGATCTCCTATTTTGAGCATAATAAGAAGGAGCGGGGTGAAACCATTGTCCGCAGACTTCGGGAGGGAGAGTCCTGCGCCCTGATCACCGATGCCGGAACGCCTGCCATCTCGGACCCCGGTGAGGATCTGGTGAGGCTGTGCGCCGCCGAGGGGATTCCCGTGACCTCCGTTCCCGGATGCTGTGCGGCGATTACCGCATTGACGCTGTCGGGACTGCCTACCGGGCGGTTTGCCTTCGAGGGATTTCTGGAAGGCAGTAAAGCCCAGCGCAGAGCCCGTCTTGCCGAGCTTGCCGACGAGAAGCGGACGCTGATTCTGTATGAGGCACCGCATCGGCTGTGCGAGACCCTTTCCCAGCTTGCGGAACTGTTCGGCGATCGGCAGATTGCCCTTTGTCGGGAGCTGACCAAGCTCAATGAGGAGATTCTCCGCACCACCATCCCCCAGGCGGTGGAACATTATCAAAGTGTGGCACCCCGGGGGGAATATGTGCTGATTATCGAGGGGACAAGTGCCACCCGTGAGGAACGGTTCTGGCAGGAGATGAGTGTTCCCGAGCATATCGACTATTATCTGAAGGTCGGAATGGATAAGATGACGGCAATCAAGCAGGTCGCCAGAGACCGGGGTGTGGGGAAAAGCGTGATTTATAAGCAGGCAACCATGATTGAAGGGAGAGAAAACGACGATGCCGAAGACTGAGAAAAGCGATCCCACCATCGCTCAGAATAAGAAGGCATATCACGATTATTTCGTGGACGAAAGCTATGAAGCGGGAATCGCTCTCAGCGGTACCGAGGTCAAGTCCATCCGTCTGGGGCAGGTGAATCTGAAGGATTCCTTCTGCTCTGTGGATAAGGGCGAGCTTTTCGTGCGGGGAATGCACATTTCCCCCTATGAGAAGGGAAATATCTTCAATAAGGATCCCATGCGGGTGCGAAAGCTCCTGATGCACAAGAAGGAGATTCTGAAACTGGCATCTGCTACCGAACAGAAGGGCTATACCCTGGTTCCCCTGTCCCTTTACTTCAAGGGAAGTCATGTGAAAATGAAAATCGGAGTTTGCCGAGGCAAAAAACTGTGGGACAAACGGGAATCTGAGGCAAAAAGTCAGGCAATGAGGGAGATCGAACGGGAAACCCGAGAGCGGGATCGGAGAGGATACGATCAATGAGATACCTTTCGCTGATTCTGTGTATGACCCTGTTTCTGCCGATTTTGCTGATCGGTTGCTCCGAAAGAACCCCTTCGCCCCTCACCACCGTCACCTTGGCTTCTTTCGGGATTTCTACTGCCGATCAGACCGCCGCTTTCCCTGTTACCCCATCTGAGTCGGCGACGCTTCCCACATCCGAGCCATCGGTTACCACTGCTTCGGTCACGTTGACCCCGTCACCGGATACGACATCGGTAACTTCGACCGTGACCGCAACCGATCCGATGACCACAACCCTGCCGTCCGTGATCACGACGGCACCGATCACCACAACTCCGCAGTCTGTGACCACGACGGCACCGATCACTACAACTCCGCCGACTGTCACCACCACAACCCCACCGGTGACGCAGACGACGCCCGATCCGCCGGCTCCCATCCATCCCACGCTGACAGGTGATTCGGTGATCGTATATACCGCCGTCGAATGTCCGGTCTATGCCGACAGTTCCCTTGAGCAGGAGATGAACCTGCTGTCGGCGGGAACCAGTGTTCTTTGCATTTCTGTCGGCGACACGGTCAGTGTCCTGTCATATGATGGCAAAAACTGCTACGTTCGCACCTCCGATCTGACGGAGGACGTGCCGGAGGAGGCGATTCGGTTGATGGACCAATACGGCGGAATCTACTACCCCGGCGAGGGTAAGCTGATTGCCATTGACGCAGGGCATCAGGATCATGCCATGACCGAGAAGGAGCCTTTGGGACCGGGTTCCACCGAGATGAAGGCAAAGCTGTCCTCGGGAACTCAAGGAGTGGTAACCCGCATTCCCGAGTATGAGCTGAATCTCGCCGTAGCACTGAAACTCAGAGACGAACTCATCAGCCGCGGGTACGGGGTGGTCATGATACGGGAAAGCAATCAGGTGAACATCAGCAATGCCGAGCGTGCGCTGATCGCCAACGCCTACGGGGCGGATGCTTTTGTCCGCATTCATGCCAACGGCTCCACCGATTCTGCCGAGACGGGCGCATTTGCCATCTGCCAGACGAAGAACAATCCCTATAACGGGGATCTTTACGAAGAAAGTCTCCGACTGACCCGGCTGATCTGCGACAGCTTCTGCGAGGCTACCGATACGCCCCGTCAGTCCGACTGGCAAACCGATACCATGACCGGCATCAACTGGGCAGAAGTCCCCGTGACCATTCTGGAGATGGGTTACATGTCCAATCCCGATGAGGACCGGAAAATGGCGACCGACGAATTCCGCACCGCCGCCGCCATCGGCATTGCCGACGGTCTGGATGCCTTTTTCGAAGGAGAATAACAACTGAGGGAATACCTATAATTTGACAGAATCCCCATAGTGCAGCATCCCGAACAGATGCGGGATCGGGTAATCGCACAGGAGGTCGGCGGCTTTATCGGGAATGCCGTCGGCATGATGGTCAAGGATATTCTCTATCGGGACGGGATTTTCAAGCCCCTGACCGAAGAGGAGCGGATCGCCACCGATCTGCTGATTTTTACCGACAGACTGCCCGGATAAAGACATTTTGACAAAAAGGGACAGAGGCAAACCTGCCTCTGTCCCGTTGTTATGTCTTTTTTACATCAGCGCATCCGCCAGAGCTTCAATCTGTGCCTCGGACGCCTCATTCAGCGCAGATTTGACGGTGACGACGGGTTCCGCAAAGGTCAGATTCTTGCAACCTTCGAACATACCCTTCATGATCTTCGCAGCAAGGGGAGCCCAGGAGCCGTTCTCGATCAGTCCGACGGTGCGGTTCTGATAACTTCTGTCGGTCAGATGATGGATGAACTCCTTCATAATGGGGAAGATGTCACCGCAGTAGGTGGTTGTTGCCAGAACCAGCTTTCCGTAACGGAAGGCATCCTCCACCGCTTTTGCCCAGTCTGTCCTTGCCAGATCGCAGAGGACCACCTTGGGGCATCCCTTTGCCGTCAGCTTATCGGCAAGCAGTTCCGCCGCCTTCTTGGTGTTGCCGTAGACCGAAGTGTAGGCAATCATGATCCCCTCGGATTCCACCGAGTAGGAGGACCAGATGTTGTATAGCTCCAGATAGGAAGACAGATCATCGGTCAGAACGGGTCCGTGAAGGGGACAGATGGTTCTGATGTCCAGTGCCGCCGCCTTTTTCAGTACCGCCTGAACCTGTGGACCGAACTTGCCTACGATGCCAAAGTAGTAGCGGCGTGCCTCGTCTGCCCAGTTTTCCTCCGGATGGTCCGCATCGGTTGCCCCGAATTTGCCAAAACCGTCGGCAGAGAAGAGAACCTTGTCGGCAGCGTCATAACTCATCATGACCTCGGGCCAGTGAACCATCGGTGCTGTGACGAAGGTCAGGGTATGCCGACCCAGACACAGGGTGGAGCCTTCTGCGGCAACGATCCGATGATCCTTGCAGTCGGTGCCGATGAAGTTCTTCATCATGTTGAAGGCCATCGCCGTTGCTACCACCGTGACGTCAGGGAAGACCTTCAGAAAGTCGGCGATGCTGCCCGAGTGGTCGGGCTCCATATGATGGATGATCAGGTAGTCCACCTTCCGATCGCCCAGTGCGGAGCGCAGATTTTCCAGCCATTTTTGGGTGAAATGGGCATCAACAGTATCCAGGACGGCAACCTTTTCGTCGGTGATCATGTAGGAGTTGTAGGCAATGCCATTGGGAACGACGTATTGCCCCTCAAACAGATCAATTTCATGATCGTTTACGCCGATGTTGCGAATGTCGTTTGTCAGGTTCATTTTTTATAAATTCCTTTCTATGGATGGGATATGTCTGCTTTTATTATAGCAGGACGGCAGCCAAAAATCAATGGTTTTTACCGATTTTGGATAGGATTTTTTTGACAATATCAAAGGGGCAGACCTTTCTTTCCGGAAAGCCTGCCCCATTGTGCATTTTATTTTGTCTTACCCGACGGCATTCTCATACAGGTATGCCTGATAGTCCTCCAGCAAATTCCGGTAGTCCTCCAGCGAGACTTCACCGAACATCTCCCAGCAGACCGAGTCCGACTCTGCCACCGACGGGAAGGCGGCACGGATGATTGCACACAGATATTTTGCCTTTACCTGCATATGGGAGCTTTCGAACAGGAAGGATGTTTCGGTGTACAGATTTTCGAAAATTCTTGCCCGGTCCTCGATGGGATAGGAGGTGGAATAGGGATCCACAAACCAGACCTCCGTTTGTCCCGTATAATCCCAGGAGGTGTAGCGGATGTTGGAGATTTCGTCTCCGTTTTCGTCGTGGTAGGAGAAATAATAGGAGAAATCCTCGGGATTCAGGCTTTCCCAGTATTCCAGAACAGGCAGGTCGATGGTGAAGGCATATTCCTGAATTCGATGCTCCATGACGTGCATCAGCTCATGGGCAAGATTGGTCTTCATCTGATCAATGTAGTCCAGATTGAACGCCATGATGATGGCATCGTCCTTGACCGATGCGATTGCCGCTGCCGTGCTGATGCCGTAGCCGGAGGTGGGAATGAAGGTGCCGCAGAGATAGATTTCCAATCGGCTGTAACCGTCGACGCAGACTTCCTCAAAGAAACCTTCGGGATAGGCACTCATGTACAGATAGAGGTCTTCCAACCCTTCGCTGATTTGCAGGGGACTGTCCAGAGGCGTGCAGACATAGTCGTAAACCAGATTGGTCAGCGAGACTTCGTCATAGTAGACGTGAACACCGAAACGGTCAAAGATTTTCTGCTCCGCCTCGGTATTTACGTCCGATGCGCCGAGATCAATGATCCGAAAGTCCTCGTCTGGGACGGCGGAGTCATCTTTTTGGCATTCCCAGTAGAAAACCTCAGGTCCCCTGTCCTGGTTGAAGACACTGAATACGGTATTTCCGTCGGCATCCATACAGAGGAAGCACAGACCGGAAAGTTCCTTGCCGCCGATTTCGGCAATCTCTGCGCCGTCAGCTTTTCTGCGCAGAAAATAGGTTGAGAAGGCGGAGTAGCCGTCCTCTTCGTCTTCCGGAAACGTGGCGATGCAAGTCAAAAACAGGTCGCCGACGCCCGCCTGAATGGATTCGTATTCCCCGTTTTTCGGGATCACTTTAACCTTGTCAAGCTCCTCTGACGTTGTTATCAGCCATTTTTCCGAGGCGTCTTTGACAAATAAATCTTCTCCTGCCGGGCGAAATCCCCGCAGATTGTTTTCAATGTCCAGATTTTTGTCCGAAAGATTCAGAATTCCGAAGCTTTGGCTGTACTGCTCGTCAGTCAGGCTCAGGAAGACCCTGTCCCCGAGCCGTCCGCCGAATTCTGCATAGACATAGCCGGGCAGGGCGTAGGATTGGGTTTCTGCCGATCCGAAGGGATGGCAGGCATACAACATTCCTGCATCGGAGTCCATAAACCACAGGGTTCCGTTTCCTTCCATGCCGCAGAAGATTTCGGCACAGTCCGGAACGTCAAACCGGTCGGTGGGAGTCAGGGTGTCATCGTACAGTACGACCTGATGTTCCTCGAGGGAGTAAAAGGAAGAGGTGGAATAGACGGTTCCGTCGTCCAGAAAGCCGAAGGCGTTCAGCTCACTGTCGGTGGTATATTGTCCGAGCAGCTTGCCTGTGCGCAGTCCGATCAGGTAAAACTGACGAACGACGGTATAGTCGGGTTCCCACCATTCATCCGTTTCACCGGGGTACTCTTCATAGTAGTAGGCGGTGGCGGACAGCAGAAGTTTGTCGCCCCACAGATCGGCACTGTCGATGAAAAAGTCGGTACTGAGGTTTACACCGTCAATGTCCAGCAGATAGAGATCGGAAGTTCCCGGCACCGCCTCATACAATTCAGAAGGGTCGTAGGTAGGATCGGGAATGGGAGGTGTGATCGGCACCGTCGTCGTCGGGACCGTGGAAGTCGTTCCGGACTGCGGCGTGGTGATGGGAGAGGTGGCGGGAGCCGTGACAGAGAGGGAAGTTGGAACGGCGGATTCTGACGAAGCTCCGGAACTTTCGGCGATTTTTCCGCCGGAACATCCTGCAAGCAGGAGCAGAGACAGCAGAACGGACAGTATTGGTACGGATTTTTTCTTCATGTAAGTAGCCTCCTTTTGGTGTTATCAGATAGGTCGGACTTTTCCGACAAAAAATTGCCAACATCCTATCTGACACTATTATACACTTTTTTTCTCATTTGTCAAGTTGGCGGGCGGATTGGAATAACAAAATGTCCAATGCCGAAGCAAAATCCCCCATCGGCGGGGAGCCGCCGATGGGGGAATGTCACGGCATCACCGTGAATCGGACTTCAGCTTTCTTCCAGGTAGGCATTCCAACGGTCGATGGCGGGCTTGGCATAGGGATAGTCAATCAACTCGTCATATGTGACATTGAAGGGCGGGATGATGCAGTAATTGATTTGCGTGTCGGGGGCGGCACCGTACGGATCCTTTTCCAGCTCGCAGATCAGATGATAGCATCCGATGTCGCTATCCTTGACGACATCAATCAAGACGGTGATCTTGTATCCGTTCCGGCTCGGTACCACCAAAGAAATTTCGGGGTTATCCTTGCTTGCCCCTTCGGTGACCACAACCGACAGGAATTTCGTCGCAAAGAAGTCCCGGTCGTATTCGGACAGAGCCTCGGTCAGTTCACTGCCGAAGATTCCTTCCTCTTCGGTCTGCTCAAGCAGGGTCTGAAGCTCCTCATAGGTGGTGATCCGGTACTCATAGGGACCGCTTATGGGCTTTTGAGCGGGCGTTTCGATGCAGCGTGCCTGATAGGAGGTGCCGGGACGGGATACAAGATCGGAATCCGATGTGTTGCAACTGATATAGATTTCGGAGTCGGTCAGCCCGTATTCGGTCGGATCGGGTCTGTCTACCTCAATAAAGACCCAAAATCCCCGGTCGCAGTCGGTCTTCTGAAGGGGTTCCTTGAACCGGATCGTGTAAATGAATTGGGTGTTTCCTCCCTCCACATAGGGAGGTGTAATATCAAGTAGGATCGACTCGACCTCGGGTAGCTCATTTCCGCCTCTGTAAACATGAACGCTCAGAAGCATTTTGTCTTTGAAGAACTCAGCGTCATAGGATTTCAGCACTTCAAGAAAGCTCTCGAAGCCCTCGTCAGCCTGATCGTAATCATACATGTAGCTGGTCAATATAGCCTGAACATCCTCATCCGTAAGGACAGATTCAAATACCGTGCCGTCGTCGGGAGTCTGCCCCATATTCGTGGTTGAATGGGTGTTGGAAAGCCGGGCTTCAAAATCGGTGATCGGCACATGAATCACAGGATCGGCTGTGGGGGTCCCCTCCGTCGTAGGTGTGGTGGGCGTGGTGACAGCCGGGGTGGTTTGAGCGACCGAAGATGTCGTTGTCGGCACCGTGGTGCGGTCGGGTTCGGTGGTGGTGTCGCCCTCTCCGCCGCAGGAGCAAAGCAGAAAAAGGGAGAGCAGGGTTAATCCGAGGGTGAAAAGCGATTTCTTCATGGCGTATTTTCCTTTCTGAACTTGCATTGCGATCGGTCGCCATGCTCCGGTAGACCGAACAATGACTGTTTTTTTGGGTTTCTACTGATATAGACGGAAGATTGACAGAAACTGTGACAGAATTTGCAAAAAAATATTTTTATCTTCAAATCCGGCTCGGAATGCGCCTCTTTTCTGCTTATATGCAAAAATCCCTTCGGATTTGCTCGGCAAATCCGAAGGGAAAGGGTTGGTTGAAATTAAGATTTATCTGTCCTCGTGATACTTTACGGCAGCAGCCACGAAATCCCGGAACAGGGGCTGGGGACGGTCGGGACGGGATTTGAATTCAGGATGGAACTGGCAGGCAACATACCAACGCTTGTCGGTCAGCTCAACCATCTCACAAAGCCGCTCGTCGGGGGAAAGTCCGCAGACGGTCAGTCCTGCTTCGATGAGGGCACTGCGGTACTCGTTGTTGACCTCGAAACGGTGGCGGTGACGCTCATAGATCAGACTTTCGCCGTAGGCTTCGTATGCCTTGGTATTTCCGGATACCTTGCAGGGATAGAGACCCAGACGCATGGTTCCGCCCTTGGCACTGATGGACTTCTGCTCGGGCATGATGTCGATAACGGGATACTCGCAGTCGGGCTTGAACTCGGTGGAGTTGGCGTCGGCATAGCCCAGAACGTGACGGGCAAATTCGATGACCACCAGCTGCATTCCCAGACAGATACCGAACAGGGGAATGTCGTTTTCACGGCAGTAGCGGATGGCAACGATCATGCCTTCGATTCCACGGTCGCCGAAGCCGCCGGGAACGATGACCCCGTCGTAGCCCGCAAGGGTGTCGGCAATGTTCTGATCGGTCAGGTTCTCAGACTGAATCCAGCCGATTTCAACCTCGGCATCCGAGGCAAATCCGGCATGCCGAAGCGATTCGGCAACCGACAGATAGGCATCCTCCAGCTCCACATACTTGCCCACCAGCGCAATACGGACCTTCTTCTTCAGATTCTTGATCCGATCGCACATTTCGGTCCATGCCTGAAGATCGACAGGGGCATTGAGACCGAAGTGACGGCAGACCACCTTCGCCAGACCTTCTTTTTCCAGAAGCAGGGGAACCTCATAGAGGGTATCGGCGGTCAGATTGTTGATGACACAGTCGGGAGCCACATTGCAGAAGAGTGCCAGCTTGTGCTTGATTTCATCGGGCAGGGGGATTTCCGTGCGGCAAACCAGAATGTCAGGCTGAATGCCAAGGGACAGAAGCTCCTTGACGCTGTGCTGAGTGGGCTTGGATTTCAACTCCTTGGAGCCGGAAATGAAGGGAACCAGCGTCACATGGATAAACAGGCAGTTTTCTCTGCCCACCTCCCGCTGAACCTGACGGATCGCCTCAAGGAAGGGCTGGGACTCGATGTCGCCCACCGTTCCGCCGATTTCGGTGATCAGAACGTCGCATCCGGTTTCACGGGCGACGGTGTAGGCATGTTCCTTGATTTCGTTGGTGATGTGGGGGATGACTTGGACGGTACCGCCCAGATAATCGCCGTTTCTCTCCTTGGTGATGACCGACCAGTAGATTTTGCCGGTGGTTACATTGGAAAGCTTGGACATGGATTCGTCCACGAAGCGTTCGTAGTGTCCCATATCAAGGTCGGTCTCGGCACCGTCATCGGTAACGAAGACCTCGCCGTGCTGATAGGGACTCATGGTGCCGGGATCCACGTTGATGTAGGGGTCGAACTTTTCCATAGCGACCCGGTACCCCCGGTTTTTCAGCAGTCTGCCCAGAGAAGCGGCAGTGATTCCCTTGCCGAGACCGCTGACCACACCTCCGGTGACAAATACATATTTCGTACTCATCTCAAATGTTCCTTTCTCGCTTGCCGTACTTATTCCCAAAATAAAAACATATCTATTCTATCACAGATTTCCCGCCGTGTCAATCGGCATTTCGACAAATTTTCAACGGTTTTTTTTGTCATTTTGCCCGAACTGCCTTCAATTGTTGGGCGGTGTCAGAAACGGTCGAATTTTGGTTGACAATTTGCACAAATTCAAACCCGAAAAATTGTGCTTTTCTATGAAAATTCGGCTTTGATCAAAAAATCAACATTTTTTGTTTGACTTTTTCGGAAATCATGCTATAATAATAGATGTAAGTGACCGGCACTAGGGTTATCCCGGCACTTTCTGAGGTGAAAAATGAAATACTATGAAATGAAAGTCGCAGGACTCACAAGACAGCTTCCCCTGTGCCCTGTAAACGACGATTTGACCATTGCGGGATTCGTCATATTCGGGGATGCGGAGCTGACGGTAAACTGTGCAAGAGATCTGCTTGCCAAGGCACCCGAGTATGATGTTCTGATCACCGCCGAGGCGAAGGGAATTCCTTTGGCGCACGAGATGGCAAGACAACACGGGGATGAAAAGTACATCGTTGCCAGAAAGGCGAAAAAGCTGTATATGACCGATGTTTTCGGAGTGGATGTCCGTTCCATTACCACCATGGCGATGCAGCACCTTTACATAGACGGACAGGATGCCGCTCTCATGAAGGATAGACGGGTTCTGATCGTGGACGATGTTATCTCCACGGGAGAGTCGCTGGCTGCCATTGAGAAACTGGTGACAAAGGCAGGCGGCAATATCGTCGGCAGACTGGCGATTCTTGCCGAGGGGGAGGCACAGACCCGTCCCGATATTACTTATCTGGAAAAGCTTCCTCTGTTCAATTCCAAGGGTGAGATTATCGGCTGACCCGTCAATCGGTGAACCGTAGAGTTTCGGATGGACAGGGAATTGGCGATTTGCACAAAAACGGATCGTTGTTATTGTGCTTTTATACGAAAATTTGAATTTTCAACAAAAAATAGGCTTTTTCCCCTTGACATTTTCGAAAATCACGTTTATAATTCTAAAAAGCCAAGGGCTTACCAAAAATTTTGATATACGCTGATTGAAAATCAGCACATCATAAAATGGAGGAATACATATGAAAAGACGATTAATTGCATCTTTGTTTTGTGCAGTATTGCTGGCAAGTACGGCAGCCACGCTTGCTTCCTGTGCGGATACCGGAAACGGCGGCACGACAACCACTCCCGGAAGCGATTTGATTGATCCCAACAACGGCGAGATCATGTACCATGTTCCCGATGATGTCCGTTTTGACGGTGAGATCATCAACTTTGCGGTTGCCGAAACAGACCACGATGGTTTCCATAAGCGATCCATCAAGTTGGACGACACCGACGATACCGAGAGTAATAAGGTGGATTCCGCCGTTGCTCAGAGAAATGCGGCAGTTGAGTCCAGACTGGGCGTTACCATCGAACTGTTGGGATATTTCGATTCAGCCAACATCCGCTCCTCGGCTGTCTACAACTCGCTGGCAGCACAGGACGGTGAGTATGATGTTATTGCCGGACTGCAGTGGAATGACGTTCAGCTCTGCACGGAGGGCTTCCTTGCCGATCTGACCTGCGAAATTGATGACTATCCCGGACAGGAAGGTCAGGCAGTTCATTGGCTGGGATATGAGGATGAACCCTACTGGTCCAACTACTATGTCGATGCCATGAAGTGCGGCGATTCCGTATATTGGCTGACCGGAGACCTTTGCCTGCGTTATACCGGCGGTTTCTACTGCTTCTTCGTCAACTCCAAGCTGTATGAAGAATCCCTGATGTACACCGAAAGTAACCTTTTGACCCAGAAGTACGGAACCCCCACAACCTACGGCGATATTTATCAGCTCGTCAAGAACGGCGACTGGACGCTGGATGTTCTCAACGAGATGGTTGCGAAGGTTTATATGGATGACGGCGATGACAAGGTTGGACGTACCGATAAGCTGGGTGCGGCAATGCCCGTTTGGGATAATACCAACGGTCTGTCCATTGCGGCAGGTGTTGAGTATTCGGCACGCTCCGGTGATACCATCGTACTGACTGCCACCAATACCAATGCGACTTTGATCGACTTCATGACCAAGATCAGTACGATTCTGAGATCCGGTTATGTTTACAACTACGGCGGTGACTATGCTACCGCAATGCAGGACTTTGCATCCGACAATGCCTGCTTCGTTTCCGGTCGTTTGAATCAGGCAGAGCTTTATCTGACCGATATGACCACCAACTACCACATCATCCCCTGCCCCAAGCTGGACTTCACTCAGGAAAATTACCGTTCTTCTGTACATGACGGTATCAACCTGTACGGTATCAACTACTTCTCCGAGCATAAGGCAGCTACTGCCGCAACGCTTGAGCTGATGGCATACTACAGCTACACCACCGTTCGTCCTATCTATTACGATGAGGCACTGAAGAACATGTACACCAACGATAAGGGCGCAGCAGACATGATCGACCTTATGGGTGAGGTTGTCTACTCTGACTTCGTATACATCTGGCAGTTTGCCGATGTCTTCTACGGACTGGGCGACTTCCTGCGTAACCATGCAGAGACCAAGAGACCCTCTTCCGACATTGCAAAAGTTCAGGATGCTTGGAAGAAGGGACTGGAAAGCGTTCTTGAAGAGATCGCTGAGCTTGAAGCGGAAAAAGCCTGATTGCTCTTCCCAAAATACATGGACTCATCAAATCCTGATGCCTTCGGGCATCAGGATTTTCCATTTGTCGAAAGATTTCCTTATTTGATTGTAAACAGAAAAATGCACAGAAAAGGCTTTGCAAAAGAAAAGCGATGAAGAGAGTTTCGCACTCTGCGGAGAGCAACGAGGGCTGTACGCCCTCGACCGTCGAATGTGTGCAGCTGTTTGGTTCGTCTTACTGCTTGCCG
Source organism: Eubacteriales bacterium (assembly GCA_051868045.1). GTDB lineage: Bacteria > Bacillota > Clostridia > Oscillospirales > CAG-272 > CAKSQF01. Next base: position 6,944 of record JBJDZN010000021.1, on the reverse strand, counting down.
TTTCGTTCTGTGCTTGATCACAGCCGGTAAGCAGAGGAAGGGCGATGAGCGCAATGGCAGTCAGGATGGTGCAGAGCCTGAGGGAATCTCTGCGAAGATACGAAAAAGCAAGGGGTGTCTCATGGGTTGGTTCTCCTTATATGATTGTTTTTTGAAATTGAAAAACATAGCTCCGATAATTGCATAGAAACCGTATGTTAACTCAATCATTCCATTATCTGTCCAAAAAGTCAAGTGGATTTGCTCCCCAAATTCCCCGTTTTCTCGTTTTTTTGTACTGTTTTGCCGATAAAATCGGGCGGTCAGATTTTTTTGCCGCGGCTATCGAAAAATTCCTCAAATTCCTTGACAAACCGAATTTGATATGCTATATCCCTTACTATGGAAAGCATTAGAAAGTATCATTCCAATAAAGAGTCTGTAAAAAGTCATCTTAAAAAAACGCATAGCGGCAAATGGATAGGAAAACCCAACTAATAGCAGTTCAAAACACTTGCTATCAGTTGGGTTTTCTGTTACACATTTTTGCAATCGGGACTATTTTACAGCCCCTGATTTTTTTCCATTACCACTGGGGGTTCCAAGGGATTTCCTCGGCTTCGCCGGATGTAAGCAGAACATCGGCACTGTCGGTCAGGAGAATCTCCGCCTTCGGAGATTCGTAGAGTTCCTTTTCCATCTTTCTTTCCTCCTTTACTGCCGGGGTGCGACGGCGTCGTAGTCGAACTGAGTTGCGGCGATTACCGAGCCGTCGGCAGAAGTGACGGTCAGGGTTGCTGTTGCAAATCCGTCCGCTGGAATGTCGGTAACGACAAAGCCGAACAGGGAGCAGGACTCGCCGGCAACATAGGTCTCTCCTGCCGCAATCAGACTGGTATAGATCTTCATGGTTTTGCCTTCCACATAGTCGGTATCAACCGTACGGGTGATGGTGTAGGGAGTTGCGTTCCCGTCCTTGTAGAAGTTCAGCGTGACCTTGTCGCCGACCTTGATCGCATTATTCTCGGCAAGAATGATGCGCAGGTCGAAGGTACCGTCCTCGTTTGTGCGGTTGCTGGAATAGGCGGAAAGATCGCCTTCTTCCACAGTGATGGTGTTGTAGGTAGTACCGTTACCCGCTTCTTCTTCGGTGATTTCGGCACGGTCAAACCCGGGCAGTGCAACGAAGGGATTGCCGTTTACATTGGCATAGTCTTCGGCAGTCGAGCCGGCGAAGCCGTAGATGGTGGTGGCAGAGGGGATGGAATAATTGCTAATAGAACAGATGGGGTTATAAACTGTAATGCTGTCTAAGTTGGTACAGTCATCGAATGCCGCATAGCCAATCTGGGTAACACTGTCGGGAATGGTGACACTCGTCAAACCGGAGCAACCATAGAATGAACCAAAGCTAATAGAGGTGACGCTGTCGGGGATGGTGATGCTCGTCAAACCGGAACAGTCATAGAATGCAGAACCGCCAATCACGGTGACACTGTTTGGGATAGTGATGCTCGTCAAACCTGTACAGTCTTCGAATGCCGCATAGCCAATCTCGGTGACGCTGTTGGGGATGGAGATGCTCGTCAAGCCGGAACAGCCATAGAATGCAGAGTCGCCAATAGAGGTAACACTGCCATCATTCGGAATGACACTGTTTTGGCATCCGAGAATCAATTTCTTGTTTACGGTATCAATGAGGCAGTTTCCGCTATTGTGGTAGGTTGTGTTGCCTTCCGATACGGTGATACCCGTCAAACCGGAGCAACCATAGAATGAACCAAAGCTAATAGAGGTGACGCTGTCGGGGATGATGATACTCGTCAAGCCGGAACAGTTATAGAATGCAGAATCGCCAATAGAGGTAACACTGTCGGGAATGGTGATACTCGTCAAGCCTGAGCAGTCGGCGAATGCACCAAAGCCAATCTCGGTGACGCTACCGTCAGTCGGAATGACACTGTTTTGGCATCCGAGAATCAATTTCTTGCTTTCGGTATCAATGAGACAGTTTCCGTCGCTGTGGTAGGTTGTGTTGCCTTCCGATACGGTGATACTCGTCAATCCGGAGCAACCATAGAATGTAGAATCACCAATCACGGTGACGCTGTTGGGGATGGAGATACTCGTCAATCCGGAACAGTTATAGAAGGCAGAATCGCCAATCACGGTGACACTGTCGGGAATGGTGACACTCGTCAAGCCGGAGCAGTAGGAGAATGCACCAAAGCCAATCTCGGTGACGCTACCGTCAGTCGGAATGACACTGTTTTGGCATCCGAGAATCAATTTCTTGTTTTCGGTATCAATGAGACAGTTTCCGTCGCTGTGGTAGGTTGCGTTTCCTTCCGATACGGTGATATTCGTCAAGCCGGAGCAGTAGAAGAATGCACCTTCGCCAATAGAGATGACGCTGTCGGGGATAGTGATACCCGTCAAGCCGGAGCAGCTATAGAATGCCCAATCGCCAATCGAAGTGATGCTGTCGCCCAATGTGATGTTCGTCAGTCCGGAACAGCCTGAGAATGCATAATTGCCAATCTTGGTGACGCCGTCGGGAATGTCGATGCTCGTCAGGTCGGTACAGTAACGGAATGCCGAATAGCCTATCTCAGTGACACCTTCGCCCAATGTGACGCTCGTCAATCCGGAGCATCCGGAGAATACTTCATTGCCAATCACGGTGACGCTGTCGGGAACGGTGATGCTCGTCAAGCCGGTACAGCTGGCGAATGCATAATCGCCAATCACGGTAACTTTGTTTGAAATGGTGATACTCGTCAATCCGGAGCAACCATAGAATGCAGAACCGCCAATAGAGATGACGCTGTCGGGAATGGTGATGCTTGTTAAGCCGGTGCAGCCACGGAAGGCAAAATCGCCAATCTCGGTGACACCGTCGGGAATGGTGATACCCGTCAAGCCGGAACAGTTATAGAATGCAGAACTGTCAATCTTAGTGATGCCGTTGGGAATGGTGATGCTTGTTAAGCCGACACATCCCCCAAATGTTTCCGATTCAATAGAGGTGATGCCGTCGGGAATGGTGATGCCCGTCAAACCGGAACAGTTATAGAATGCAGAACCGCCAATCACGGTGACGCTGTCGGGGATAGTGATGCTCGTCAAACCTGTACAGTCATAGAATGCAGAATTGCCAATCTCGGTAACACTGTCTGGAATGGTGATACTCGTCAAGCCGATGCAGCCCTCGAATGCAGAATTGCCAATCTCGGTAATACTGCCCGGAATGGTGACACTCGTCAAGCCGATGCAGTCACGGAATGCCCGGTCACCAATACTCGTCACCGTTTCCCCACCCGGACCGACGGATGGAATCACAAGGTTGGTATCGGTACAGGTGCCGATTCCGGTGGCATAGCAAGTTCCGTCTCCATTTGAGAGGTATTCCAGACCTTCGCTGGGTTGTTGGTCTGCTTGAGTTTGCTCGGCATCATCGACGGCGCCGACGGCATAGGTCAGTTGCAATCCGGACAGGATTATGGATGATGCCAGAACCATCGCCAGAATGCGTTTGGATGGGTTTCTCATGGTCTTCCTTGTCTCCTTCATATTGATTTTTCAGTGTAAAAAACTAAAAGAGCGCAGCCACCGGGGCTACGCACTGAAAAAACATAGCTCCGATTCCCGCCACACAACTTCTCACAAGGCAATAACATTATAAAAATGAGCATACAAGAACAAGAGCATGCTTATCCTAAGAGACAGTCTGCTCCTTTTTATAAAAAATACAGTTATGCAGCAAGTAAATTGTACCATGGAATTCGTCCAATGTCAATGGATTTTTACAAAAAATGTACAGGTTTTTGGTCTTTTTTTCCGGATGATTGCCCGTGGTTGGATTTTTTTGCCGCGGCTATCGAAAAATTCCTCAAATTCCTTGACAAACCGAAAACGATATGCTATAATACCAAAGATAAGAGCCAATCAGAGAGGAACCGATTATGATACACACCTTGCGACAGAATATCCCTGCCTATCTTGACGGGACTTTTGTTTTTTGTGATCTGACCACCGACGGTATGGGACATTTTTTTCTTTCGAAGTCTCATTCCGATGCCGTTTCAAAGGACTCCTGCTCCACTGTTTTGTTTCCCGGTTTCGTGGATGTTCATGTACATCTTCGTGAGCCGGGCTTTTCTTATAAGGAAACCATCGCCACCGGCACCGCCGCCGCCGCTCACGGAGGGTACACCGACATCTGCTCCATGCCGAACCTGAACCCCGTTCCCGACAGCGTGGACAACCTGAGAGTTCAGACCGATCTGATTCAAAGGGATGCCGTCATTCGGGTCCATCCTTACGGCTCCATTACGGTGGGCGAGCGTGGCGAGATGCTGTCCGATCTTCAGGGCATTGCGCCGAATGTGGTTGCCTTTTCGGATGACGGAAGGGGCGTCCAGCAGGAGGACATGATGAGGCAGGCAATGAGAATTGCCAAATCCCTTGGAAAAATGATCGTCGCCCATTGTGAGGTGAATGACCTGCTTCACGGTGGCTACATCCACGACGGCAGATATGCCAAAGAACACGGACACAGGGGGATTTGCTCTGAGTCCGAGTGGCGGCAGATCGAGCGGGATCTGAACCTTGCGGCAGAGACAGGCTGTGCTTATCACGTCTGCCATATCTCCACCAAAGAGAGCGTGGAACTGATCCGACGGGCTAAGCGGTCGGGCGTCAATGTGACCTGCGAGACCGGACCCCACTATCTGGTTCTTTGTGAGGACGATCTTCAGGAGGACGGCAGATTCAAGATGAATCCTCCACTGCGTTCGGCGTCCGATCGGGATGCGCTGATTGAGGGCGTTCTGGACGGGACGGTGGATATGATCGCCACCGATCACGCCCCCCATTCGGCAGAGGAAAAGGCAAAGGGTCTGGAAAAATCCGCCATGGGCGTGGTGGGCATCGAGACCGCATTCTCCGTTCTGTACACCGAATTTGTGAAAAAGGGCATCCTGACCCTTGAAAAGCTGACCGATCTGCTCCATACAAACGCATCAAGGCGATTTGGAATCGGAAAACCCCTGACGCTTGGGCAATTGACCGATTTTACCCTGTGGGATTTGTCCGACAATCACCCGGTAGACCCGGATACCTTCCTGTCCAAGGGCAGGGCAACTCCCTTTGCCGGCAGAACGGTCTTCGGAGACTGCCTCCTGACCGTCTGTGACGGAAAGGTTGCCTATCAAAATCCGAAAATCACAATTGGAGGCTGAAAAATGACCAAACAGAGCCTTTTTACCCTGCAAAGCAACGATAAAATCGCCGCCGATGTCTACGAAATGGTGCTGAGCGGCGATACCTCGGCGATTACCTCTCCCGGGCAGTTTGTCAACATTGCCCTGGACGGGCATTTTCTGCGCCGTCCCATCTCGGTGTGCGACTGTGAGGACGGTCGTCTGACCCTCGTCTACAAGGTGGTGGGCAGCGGAACCGAGCAGATGTCGGGCATGAAGCCCGGGACAACCCTTGATCTGCTGACCGGTCTTGGCAACGGTTACGATACCGCACCTTCCGGAGACCGTCCTCTGGTCATTGGAGGAGGCGTGGGCGTTCCCCCTCTCTACAAGCTGGTGAAGAAGCTGGTCGCCGAGGGCAAGCATCCGGTTGCCATTCTGGGATTCAATAAGGAAGAGGAAATCTTCTATCGGGAAAAATTCGGGTCGCTGTGCGAGACCCATGTGGCGACGGCGGACGGCTCGGTGGGAACCCGTGGATTTGTCACCGATGTTCTGCCGAAGGTCGGAGACTACACCTATTTTTACACCTGCGGTCCTCTGCCTATGCTGAAGGCAGTCTACGACAGGACGGTGACAAGCGGTCAGTTCTCCTTTGAGGAGCGCATGGGCTGCGGATTCGGTGCCTGCATGGGCTGCTCCTGCAAGACAAAATACAAAACCAAGCGGATTTGCAAGGACGGTCCGGTGCTGGTAAAGGAGGAGATTGTATGGTAAATACCAAAGTGAATCTGTCGGGACTGATTCTGGACAATCCCGTAATTCCGGCAAGCGGAACCTTCGGCTTTGGCTATGAGTTCGCCGAACTGTACGACATCAACTGTCTGGGAACCTTCTCCTTCAAGGGAACCACCAAGGAACCCCGTTTCGGCAATCCCACTCCCCGGATCGCCGAGTGTCCGGCGGGCATGATCAATGCCGTTGGGCTTCAGAATCCCGGCGTGGACAAGGTGATCTCCGAGGAACTGCCCAAGCTGAAAGCCTGCTTTCATAAGCCGGTGATTGCCAACATCAGCGGATTTTCGCTGGACGAATACGCTTACACCTGTGAGCGCATCGACAGGGAGGAACAGGTGGGGTTGATCGAAGTCAACGTGTCCTGCCCCAACGTCCACGGCGGCGGAATCGCCTTCGGAACCTCTGCCGAGAATGCGGCGGCAGTGACAAAGGCGGTGAAGGCAGTGACCACCAAGCCGGTCTATATCAAGCTGACTCCCAATGTCACCAATATTGTGGACATTGCCAAGGCTTGTGAGGATGCCGGAGCGGACGGTATCTCCATGATCAACACCCTGCTGGGTATGCGGATTGATCTGAAGACCAAAAAGCCGGTAATCGCCAACAAAATGGGCGGATTTTCCGGTCCCGCCATCCTGCCGGTGGCACTTCGGATGGTCTATCAGGTCTACGAGGCGGTGAAGATTCCGATCATCGGCATGGGCGGCGTGTCCACTGCCGAGGATGTGATCGAGATGATGCTGGCGGGAGCCACTGCGGTGGAAATCGGTGCCGCCAATCTGGTTAATCCCTTTGTTTGCAGGGATATTGTGGAAAAATTACCGTCGGTGATGGAAAAATACCGGATCGAGAGCCTGTCCGACATCATCGGACTGGCACACTGAAACAGCGTACGATGGTTAAGAAAGGATCATTATTATGGGAAAAGACGTGATTATTGCCTGCGATTTTTCAAGCAGGGAA
>JBJDZN010000020.1:0-9522 GCA_051868045.1 Eubacteriales bacterium | reverse complement strand
AAATCACCGTCTTGCCCAGCTCATCGCAGAGCCGACGGACAATTTTCATCATATTTGTGGCGTGGTAAATGTCCAGATTATTGGTAGGTTCATCCAGCAGAACGTATTCGGTATCCTGTGCAATCACCATGGCAATGTAGGCTCTCTGACGCTGACCGCCGGACAGCTCGTCAATAAAGCGATCCTGAAACTCCCCAAGCTCCATATATTCAATTGCCTTATCAACAATCGCTTTATCCTCGTCCGTCAGTCGGCTGCCGGAGTAAGGAAATCTTCCAAAGGCAATCAATTCACGAACGGTCAGCTTCATCTGTATGTTGTTGCTTTGGGTCAGGATTGCCAACCGTTTGGACAATTCCTTGCTTTTCCATTTGGAAAGCTCTGTTCCTTCAAAATTCACGTTTCCGCCGTCGCTTGCAATCAGGCGGGAGAGGATACTCATCACCGTGCTTTTGCCTGCTCCGTTCGGTCCGATGAGAGAGATGACTTTTCCCTTGGGAATTTCAAAGCTCACGCCGTCTACAACGGTTTTTCCGTCATATTTTTTGGTTAATTTCGATACGATCATATTTACACCCTCTGTTTTCTGAGCAGCAGATACAGGAAATAAACGCCGCCGCCCAAGCTGATAAAGACGCTGATGGGAATGGTATAACTGAATACGTGTTCGACGATAAGCTGCCCGCCGATCAGCACCAGCATTCCGAACAGGACCGAGCCGAGAATAAGCTGGGAATGCTTATAGGTTTTCAGCAGTTGTCTGGACAGATTGGCAATAATCAGACCGATGAACGAAATGGGTCCTACCATTGCCGTGGCAACTGCAATAAACAGGGTAACGCCAAGCAGCAGTCGGCGCACGCATTTATCGTAGTCCACACCGAGGTTGGTCGCCTGATCCTTCCCCAGCGTCAGAACATCCAGCAGACGCAGTTCTTTTCTCAGGGCAAAGATCACGACTGCCAGCACGATGATCGAAAAGAGGATAATCTCGGAATTGATATTGCTGAAGCTTGCCACAAGGGTACTCAGCAGGGTTTCATATTCATTGGGATCCATAATGCGGGTCAGCGTGGTCTGAATACTGGAGAAAAGGGAGGTCATGACCGTTCCGATCAGCAGTACATAAAGCACGTTATGTTTTGTTTTCTTGAACAGATAACTGTATATGACGGTTGCAATGACCCCCATCAGCAGAAGATCCGTTGCAAAAGACAAATTAGCGTTATTGGCAAGAAGGCTCGTTGCCCCCAGGAAAAAGTATACCGCAGTATGAATCAGCGTATACAAGGAGTTCATCCCCAAAAGGCAGGGGGTCACAATCGTGTTGTTTATGGTAGACTGGAACACCAGAGAGGCGGCACCGATTGCAAAGGCAACAATCAGCATCACGATCAGCTTCGGCGTCCGTATCTTCATGGCATACATCAGCAGCTTCTGATTTTCAAAGTGTACGCCTATCGTCATATAGCCCACAATTGCAAGCAGGACAATCAGCGACAGAATGATGAATTTTGTCGTATTGGATCGACCCGTACGCCGGATCCTTTCGGTTTTCATTTCTTTGCACCCCCAGTCAAAGCAGTGCCTTCGGATTTTTTCTTTTTCGAAAATTCCGAAAAGCGTATGGCTTTCCGACCGTGGTTCAGCCGGTAGATCAGCAGCCCGATGAAGACGATGCTTCCCACAATGCCGATGATCAGTTCAATGGGGAGTTCGTAGGGGGCAATCACGGACCGCCCGATCATATCGCACACCAACACGAAAATTCCGCCGAACAATGCGGTATCTATGATGGTTCCCCGGATCTTATCTCCCTTGAACATGGAAACCAGATTGGGAACAATCAGTCCTATGTAGGAAATGGAGCCGACAACCACTACGATGGAAGCGGTGATCATGGCGGCAATGCACAATCCCATCGTCAGGATCAGATTATAATGAACGCCGAGATTTTTGGAGAAATCCTTTCCGATGCCCACAATGTTGAAGTGATTGGCGAATAGGAACGCCAAAACAACCAACGGCACCACCAGATAGACGATCTCATACTTTCCTCGGATGACAGAAGAAAAATGCCCTACCAGCCATGCCGAGATCGACTGGGTCATATCGTACTTATAGGCAAGAAAATTGATACAGCCGTTGATGACATTGCCGAACATGATACCGACCAGCGGAACCATGACCGCATCCTTGAACTGGATGCGCTGAATGAAAAAGACGAATATCAGGGTTCCGGCTATGGCGGTGACGAACGAAAAGAGAACCAATCCCCACAGAGAAGCGGATGACATGAACAAAAGCGCAAGCAAGATGCCGAATTGTGCGGACGAAATCGTTGCACCCGTCGTAGGCGAAACAAACTTGTTCATGCAAAGCTGCTGCATGATCAGACCTGCTACGCTCATGCCGACGCCGGTACACAAAATCGCCAACAGTCTCGGAAGACGGGAGATCAGGAAAATCGACCATTGCTCAGAATTTCCGGACAACAGTTCAAGGACACTGATGTCCAGCACGCCGATAAACAGGGACCAGACCGACAGAATCAGCAACAGCACTGCCAGAATAATCGTCAAACGGTATTTTTTGATAGATGATTCCCCCAATCCACAAATCAACATGAACCGACAAGATTGACATGTTAGTCTAAACTAACTTGCAAAAAGTGAAACGGTCGTGCAACCCAGACAACGAGTCCATGCCTGCCGCACGACCATACAGATTATACCGCTAAATGTTATTGCTTTCCACTCCAAAAAGCTTTTTTAATGCTCCAAAAGGATATGAATACATGACCGCTTCCAAGCAATGTGCAAATTCATCCCCTGCCGTCTCATTCATCCGTAAAATCCCGATTGGTTTTATCGTGACATGATTGATGGTGCGGCATTCATAAACACCTCAAGAATGTCACGACTCAGTTCCAGACTGCCGGCAGAGGTCGGAAGCTGTCCGAATACTGCCCTGTAATGCACAATTGCCGCCAGTGCGCTGCCCTCCCGGGACGGGTGGGTTTTATCGGGATTGTACAACTCGATCTCAGGGTGGCTGACAAGCACCTTCCTGAACGCCGGACCCACATAGGAGACCTCCAGACTCAGTTCCTTTGCCGCCCTCGTGTAGGCATCTGCCAAGGCATGGGTCATGCTCTCGTTGGTCCAGCCGAATTTTTCAAGATCCGGACTGCCGGGCTTTCTTCCCCAGGTAGCGTAGAGGATGATCCGATCCGCCCTGCCCCGCAGTTTTTCCGTCAGATACCTGACGCCGGACAAAAAGGTGTCATAGTCGGAAGCGGGCAGTACGCTGAACTCCTGAAGAAACGCCACATCAAAATGCTCCTGTGCCAGAACATCCTCCAGCTTTTGGGTATAGGGATCTGACGGATCCTGATACCTGACCAGTTTTCTGCCTCCCTCTGTCACGCTGAAAGCTGTGACCTCCCTGCCGTTCTCCCGGGCGAGCTTTTCAAACCGTGAAGGCAGATCGTTATAAAAGGTATAACTATTCCCGACAAATAAAACCTTCATTTTGCTTTGGCACCTCCGTGTTGCACATTTTTTCCATTTTAGCACAAACCCGTGACATTGTCAATAAGGGGAGTCGGCAAATCCCCCGAAAATCCGAAGCCATCGGCGTTTTTCAGGACCCGTCTTTTTGTAACCATATTTATGTTGGTATAAAAAGATATTTTTCGCCCTCGGGTGAAGAACAAAAAGTATCGCATAGCAAAATGCGATACTCGGAGGCGGCGGCTCTCCGACTGTCTCTTGGGTACAAAAAAGATTATCCTTCATCCTCGGGCAGGAAACAAAAAAGTATCGCATAGCAAAATGCGATACTCGGAGGCGGCGGCTCTCCGCCTGTCTCTTGGGTACAAAAAAGATTATCCTTCATCCTCGGGTGAAGAACAAAAAAGTATCGCATAGCGAAATGCGATACCAGGGTGCGGCGGCTCGCCGCCTGTCTCTTGGGTACAAAAAAGATTATCCTTCATCCTCGGGCAGGAAACAAAAAAGTATCGCATAGCAAAATGCGATACCAGGGGGCGGCGGCTCGCCGCTGGAGCAGGCGAGGGGAGTCGAACCCCCCTCCGAAGCTTGGGAAGCTTCTATTCTACCGATGAACTACGCCTGCATAGTGTCCGGCGATTTGATTCACCGAACACTGTTATTATAGCAAAATAATCGGATTTGTCAAGCCTTTTTTCCGCTAATTCACAAAAAGTTTTCGACCGAATAAAACACAATCTCAACGAATCATCCTCTGAATGCCTCAGTGGATCATCTTCTGAATGAAATCAATAATGAGCCGGCGGGTCTCCTCCACTCCCCCCTGGGTCTCGAAACGCCGTTCGGGATGCCATTGGATCGCCAGCACCTTCATCTCATCCGACCCATACGCTTCGATTACGCCAGTATCATCGTCAATGGCAAGAGGTTCGAAACAGGGAGCCAGGTCCTCCGGGTAGATCACGTCCGCATGATAGTTATTGACCATGATGGTCCGGTTTTCCTTGATCAGCCGAACGGGATGGTCCTTTCCCCGGGGACGCTCCACCGCCAATGTGGGATGATAGTGGAGCCTTCCTCCGTTCAGAACATTGATATACTGCATTCCCCGACAGGTGGCGATGATGGGAATCTTCTTCGACAGACAGTATCGGATCAGTTTTTCCTCGGTGACGTCCCGATGGGGCTGAAGGGGTTCATCGTGGGGATGGTCGTACCACTTGGGTTCCAGTGCGCCGCCGCCCACCACAATCAACAGGTCCCTCTGCTTATTGAAGACCTTTTCAATGTCCTTGGTCTGGTTGGACACGGTTTTGGGTATGAAACCCAGCAGTTCATAGAACCGGATATACGCCGTCTCCAGCACATCGGTGGGGTCGCCGTACTGATTGACGCCCTCTCTTTGGGTGATCAGTGCCGACAGATTCCGGTACTGAATGCCCTCCTCGATCTTACCCTCGGCGCAATCCAGCTTCAGGTAGTTCATGCCTGAGATTTCGGAGTAAATCTTCTCCCCGCATCCGATGGCGGCGGGTATTTCGAACTCGGCGCACCGGATTGCCATATGGGACGCCGCTCCGCCGTATTTGGTGATGAATCCCCGGATTCCCTTGGTGAACACCCACTCATAGCCGGGGTCCGCCTTGGGAACCACCACAATTTTGTCCGCAATATCGGGATCGTTTTCCTCGTCCAGCAGGACCACCTCGCCCTCCACCTTTTTGGAGGTGATGAAGTTGGGGCGCGCCTCATAGACAGGGATAATGTCCAGCGACAGTTCGTCGATGATCACCTCAGGCAGCAGCATTGCCAGATTGGTGGCATATTCGTCATGCCGCCTGAGAATCCGCTCCGACCAGTGATTTTTCAACTGCTTCGGCGTCAGATAACGGGGGTAATTCCTGAGATCGGCAGGGGACAGCCAGGACAGGTCGTGCCGCTTGATCTCCAGCATCTCGCCGAGACGAATCATCATCTCCAGAATCAGGGACAGGGATTTGGTAAACTCAAACTTGAAATACTCCCTCTGCTCAATCGAGGTCACGGTAAAATGAATCAGATCCTCTGCCGTCACCGACAGCCCGATACGGTCAATCTCTCTTTGCAGACGGACAGGGTCCAGGCTGCCCTTCTTACCAGCCCCATTCCGGCGGTGGCGGGAGGCAACGGGACGGAAGTTGATGCGGTCGTAGCGGTCGGTACGCAGATCGTAGGTGCCGCTTCTCAGATGTCCGTACTTTTCATTGAAGGTCTCCGCCGAGAAGCGTCCGTTGGCGTATGCCTCGAAATCGTTTTCAAACTCGGAGGACACGGTGGAGATGGAACCCATGAAATCGTCCATTTCCCTTCCGGTAAAGGCAGAACATTCCACCAGCGTCCGACAGAAGGCTCTTGCCATGAAAGCAAGTCTTGCCTGCCTTGCAAAGGGGATGGTACCGTAGGTTTTCAGGTCGTCCAGAAGGGACAGCAGATCGGCGATCAGATCATCGTGACGGGCATATCCGTTCTGGAGCTTTGCCGACACCTGTTTCCGATGCTCCTCCAGCTTTGCAAGCAGAGCAAGATCATCGGTCAGAATCTCCCGATGTTTCCGTACAGCATTCTCGGTCAGCTCCTGCAATCCCGACAAAAGAGCCTTCCATTCGTCTTCCGAAAACCCGTTTTCCAGAAGAATTCTGCTGTTTTCCTTCGTCATGAAGTCAAAGGAGGTATAGACAATCTCAAACTCAATCTTATCGTGAGCGGTCAGATTCTCCCGAAGGCGTTTGGAATAGAAATCCACCAGTTTAAGGGCAAGCTCGTCGGACAGGACGGCAGGAATCAGAGCATAGAAGGAATAATCAAGACTGATATAGGGCTTATTTCCGATGCGAACCATCAGTTCTCCGTCCACCGGTCGGAAACCCAACGGTCGGATGCCCAGATTCCACTGATGGGAGGTCAGAATTTCCAGATAAAGGGCATAGTCCAGGGTTCTGGGATTGGTTCCGATGATTTCGGAAGGGTTCCAGTATGCCATATCGGACAGCATCATGGGCTTTCCGGTGAAAAGATTCCGATAGCTGAGATACTCGTCCTTCAGCATCTGACGGCGGGCAAGATAGGCACGGTCGTCCATGACCCGTTCCTGCTTATAGCTGGCGGCAAGGGGCCGCACCTGGAACAGGATCACCTCATTATCGGAGGTCAGAGCGAACTCAATGTCCAGTGCCATCCGCTCCAGAAGTCCCTCGATCTCCCGTACCGAGGTCAGCACCTCGTGCCATGGAGAGGGAATTCGTTCGGTCGCCACATCCCGGGCGATCCAGACGGTGGAACCGCCGGAGCCTCCCGTAACCGAGTCGGTGGAGCCGCTGTCATCATAGTTGATCAGATAAAAGGGACGGTTTCCGTGAAGCTCACGGGTGAACACCACGCCGCTCAGCCGCACATTCACTGCCTGCCGCTGGATCAGCACCTGTTCACGGTCTCTGTCCAGCCGATCCTTGCCGTAGGAACGAATGACCTCTTCAATGGCACGGGTGATGGCAGGTCCGCTGCCCGAATCCACGTCCAGAATCGACTTATACCGTCCGGCATTGGATTTTTCGAAGCAATCCTCGCCGGAAGAGGAGGAGCGCACCACGATACGGCATCCGTTGAACTGGGTCATAATTTCGGAAAGCACCCGTCCCGGCTCCGCACGGTAGTCGCCCACATAGAGGATATACATTTCCTCAATTCGGCTCTTCTTCAGCATACTTTGCAGGGCAAACAGGGTATTGGCTTTGGTGGAAATCAAAGACTTGGGATTTGACATAGCAGTGATCCTTTCCTCAGGGTGATGGTTCTATTCTAGCATATCCCGGAAAAATTGTCAACGGGATTTTGGAGGAATTCTTTTGGAAAGGGAGCAAAAAGCTTGTGGAGGGGAATTTTCCATTATCAACATCGGATGATAGCAGTATGAAACGAAATTCACTCAAATTTTCCCACCCTGCTTGACAAGCCCATGGGGAAGGCGTATAATGGAATCAACATTACCGTGATAGATCGTGAAAGGAAAATTTCTATGGTCGGTCGTTTTGCGCCAACGCCCAGTGGAAGACTGCATCTGGGAAATCTGCTCTGTGCCCTGCTCAGCTGGCTGTCGGCACGGTCTCAGGGAGGACGGGTCCTTCTGCGAATAGAGGATTTGGACACCTATCGCTGCTCCTGGCAGGAGAACACCCTTCAGATGATCGACGACCTGAACTTTCTGGGGCTGATTTTCGATGACGGCTACGACAAAAGTCAGTGGCAGTCGGCAAGGTTTGCCGTCTATGAAGAGGCGTTCGGGCGGCTGTACCGCATGGGTCTGCTCTATCCCTGCATCTGCTCCCGGGCAGAACTGCACAGTGCCACGGCACCCCATCTTTCCGACGGCTCCTATCGCTATGACGGCAGATGCTACCGCCGTTATCTTGCCGGCGAGCCGATTCCCACAGGGCGCACGCCGTCGATGCGGATTCACGTGCCGGATCGGGAAATTTCCTTCACTGACGGCATCATGGGGGAGTATCGGGAAAACCTGGAGCAAGACTGCGGAGATTTCATCCTTCGCCGTGCCGATGGGGTGTATGCCTATCAGCTTGCCGTGGTGGTGGATGACGGACTGTCCGGTGTCACCGAGGTCATCAGAGGGCGGGACCTGCTGTCCTCCACTCCCCGTCAGCTTTGGCTGTACGAACTTCTGGAGCTGAAGCCGCCGAAATTCTACCACATTCCCCTGTTGACCGACCCGAGCGGTCGGCGGCTGTCCAAGCGGGACGGAGATCTGGACATCGGAGCTCTGCGTCAGCGATACGACTCTCCCGATCCCATTCTGGGGATTCTGGCGTATGCCGCCGGGATGATCGACCGTCCCGACCCCATCGGGCTTTGGGAGCTGGTACCGTTATTTGACTTTGGGAAACTGCCGAGGGAGGACATTCGGCTTCCGATAAATCTTGGATAGGTAGAGGAAAAAGTCCCTATTTCCCCAATGAGCAAATCTTTGCAAACGTATATTTATGAAAAAAGTGGAAATAATATTTATGCTATTACTTCCAGAATGCATCGGATATTTTTTCGTAATGCCTATTCTTCAAAATATCTGGAACATTATCAACCGATGGGAACTCTTCCGCTATTTCTTTGCAAAGACGCCAAAGCAGTTTTTCACCAATAATATCAGAGTATCTGCCCCTCAGTGCTTTTTCATACCATTCAACCAAATTATCTTCTGTGATAATACTTTGAATATGACTACGCCATCCAATTTGTGTAAGCAAAGAAACGATAATATCTTTTTCTGCATCTTTACATACAATTACAACTCTATCACTCGATACATTGCTTACAATATTTTCTGCCAATTCTACATCTAAACTCAAGTGTTTAATTTGAATTGCAGGACCCCAGTTGGAGTACATATCCAAACCTCTGTCTGCAGCATTGGTAACACCCACTCGATATACCTTTGCATCCTGTACATAACTTGGATTTAAAAAATCAATACACATAACCATCTGTGCAAAATCGTCAAACTCTGACAAAAGCCCAAATTTTTCAGAATCAACTGATATTTCTACTTGAAGTTTAAGTGCTTCAACCAATGTTGAGAAGAGTGCATATACAATGATTTCATAGATTTTATCAAGACTCCTTTTTAGACCTGGTTCATGCCAGAAAGAATCAATAAATTTCTTGACTTCAAAATCATCTTTCGTTGCTTGTAAACAGTAATTAAGTGCATCTGCAAGCTGACTGTGCTTGTTTGTGAAACGGCGGTAAATATACGCTTCAACCGCACCATTAGTTCTCCTGTTTTCTTTTCCCAGTTCATTAACCAAAATTGGTGGAATTGCTGTATCATTGAAAAGGTCATCTTGGAACTTCGCACTACTTGTACAAACTCTTCCGAGTAATACTTGACTGATATCGTCTCTCCAGCGTTTACTTTTTATTCTGTAATCTTCAAGATTAAGTAAATTGATGTCATTATATA
>JBJDZN010000019.1:0-9544 GCA_051868045.1 Eubacteriales bacterium | reverse complement strand
TCTTCCCGACAGCCTGCCTATCTTACCACATTCTTCCCCCTTTGTCAAGGGGTTTTCTTAAAAAAATTCCGGTTTTTTTGAAAGGCGATCGGTCAAAGCCTTATCCGGATTGACAATCTTTTCACTCCATACCCTGCAATTGAAACTTTTATTCACTTTTTCCCCCGCCGTGATTGACAAACCCTCACTTTTCGTGTATAATAAACCTATAAAATTAATCCTGCCAAACCGGAAAAGCGTTTTTGCCTTTTATTTGCCTTAACCGGAGCCCTATGGCTCAAAAACCGCTAAAACCCGAATTCATAAGGAAAGGCATTCTGTCACAATGGAAAGTAAACAATATCCGACCCTGGAGCGGATAAACTCCCCGTCGGATCTGAAAAAGCTGGACGAGTCCGAACTGCCGAAACTGTGCGGTGAGATCCGTTCCTTTCTCACCGATCATGTTCTGAAAACCGGCGGACATCTCGCCTCCAATCTGGGAGTGGTGGAGCTTACCGTCGCCATTCACCGAATCTTCAATGCCCCCGCCGACTCCATCATCTGGGACGTGGGACATCAAAGTTATGTCCATAAAATTCTGACCGGTCGTCGGGACGCCTTTGACACCCTGCGGCAGCCCGGCGGTCTGTCGGGCTTTACCCGCCGTGCCGAAAGCGAATACGACCCCTTCGGAAGCGGGCATTCCTCAACCTCCATCTCCGCCGCCATGGGCATTGCACGGGCAAAGATGCTGTCCGGCGATCCCTCCTTCACCATTGCCGTCCTGGGCGACGGTGCCTTCACCGGAGGGCTTATTCACGAGGCACTCAACAACGCCGACAAAAATCTTCGTCTGATTCTGATCCTCAACGAAAACGAGATGTCCATCTCCCGCAACATCGGCGGCTTCGCCAACCATCTGCAAAAGCTACGCCAATCCCGTCGGTATCACCGCACCAAGCGGGTAACCCGAAGCATTCTCAGCCGCATCCCTCTGATCGGAAAACCCCTGTTCAACCTGATGCGGGGCACCAAGCAGATGATCAAGAACGCCATCTACAACTCCAACTATTTTGAGGATCTGGGGATGTATTATCTGGGTCCCATTGACGGTCACGACATCGCCACCCTGGAAGGAATGCTGGAGGAGGCGAAGAAGAGCGGTCAAAGCACCGTTCTGCACGTCAAAACCGTCAAGGGCAAGGGATTTCAGCCAGCCGAGGATCAGCCCAATCTCTACCACGGGGTCAACCCTGAAAACAAGCCCCCGATCTACAATTATTCCGCCGAAATGGGCAAAATCCTCTGCGAAATGGCAGAGAAAGACGACAAAATTCTCGCCATCACGGCGGCGATGGCAGAGGGCTGCGGACTCTGCGGCTTTGCCGAAAAGTTCCCCGACCGCTTCTTTGACGTGGGCATTGCCGAGGAACACGCCCTTGTCTTTGCCGCAGGACTTGCCGTCGGCGGCTACAAACCCGTTTTCGCCGTCTACTCCACCTTCCTTCAGCGAGGATATGACAATCTCATCCACGACATCGCTCTGCAAAAATTGCCTGTCACAGTTTGCATCGACCGTGCGTCTTTATCCGGTGGAGACGGTCCTACCCATCACGGCATCTTTGATGTGGCATTTTTGAACGAAATCCCCGGAATCACGGTCTACGCCCCCTTCGATTTCGCCTCCCTGCGGGAGTGCATGGAAAAAGCGATCGGTGCCGATCATGCGGTCTTTATCCGCTACCCCAACGACTCGGGTGAAAACGATCTTCGCAAGCTCCTTCCCCACGGAGATTTCGGGGTGCGTTCCTGCTTTTCTTCCGCCGACGCCGTCGATGCCATCCTTGTGACCTACGGCAAAATCGTCGCAGAAGTCATCCGTGCTGCCGAACTATTATATAAGGAAGGAATTATTTGCGGAATCATTCTGATCGAGCAGTTGAAGCCCTGCGATGCCTCTGCCGCCTTCCTCCTGGAAAGCCTTGACGGCAGAGACGTCGGAATTCCCGTTCTTTTCGTGGAAGAGGGCATCCGACAGGGCGGCGAAGGCATGATTCTGTTCGACAAAATCCGTGACGACCGTCGAATGGCAGGCAGAACCTACCGAATTCTGGCAATTGACGATCCCTTCCGGCTTCCCGAGACAGGGCAGACGATCCTGGAATGTCACGGGCTGTCAAAGGACAAGATCGCAGACGCCGTTCGGAAGTCGGTCTAAAGTGCGGAAAATCCGCATAAGAAAATCAGAAGGTGCCTGATGCGAGGGAGAAACCCTCCGACAAAATCGGCAAATATATCAGCAAAAGCAATCAAGTACAGAAGAACAGAAAGGTATGAATCATTTATGGGAAAATATTTCGGAACTGACGGATTTCGCGGTGAGGCAAACAAAGAGCTGACCGCCCTTCACGCCTACAAAATCGGTCGTTATCTTGGCGCAACCATCGGAAAGGAGGGCAAGAAGGTCCGTGTCGTCATCGGCAAGGATACCCGCCGCTCCAGCTATATGCTGGAATATGCTCTGGCGGCAGGTCTGACCACCTCCGGAGCGGATGCCTATCTGCTCCATGTAACCACCACCCCGTCGGTCGCCTACGTGGTCCGCACCGAGGGCTTTGACTGCGGCATCATGATTTCCGCCAGCCACAATCCCTTCACCGACAACGGCATCAAGCTGATCTCCCCCGAAGGCGAAAAAATGGGGGACGACATCACCGCAGAGTTGGAGGACTATCTGGACGGCAAGCTGCCCGATCCTCCCCTCGCCACCGGCGAAAACATCGGCATTGACGTGGACCATTCGGCAGGCAGAAACCGCTACATCGGTTATCTGATCTCCCTTGCCACAAGATCCTACCGGGGCAAGCGGATCGGTCTGGATGCCGCCAACGGATCGGCATGGATGATCGCCCGGTCGGTTTTCCATGCACTGGGTGCCACCACTTACGTCATCGGCGACAATCCCAGCGGCGTGAACATCAACGAAAAATGCGGTTCCACCCACATTGAAGCCCTTCAGGAGCTGGTCAAGCGGGAGCATCTGGACGCCGGCTTTGCCTTTGACGGAGACGCCGACCGTTGCCTTGCCGTAGACGAGAACGGAAACGTCATCAGCGGCGATCACATTCTCTACATCTGCGGACGCTACATGCAGGAATGCGGCAAACTCCGTGGAAACAAGGTGGTCACCACGGTCATGAGCAATCTGGGACTGTACAAGGCATTTGACGCCTGCGGCATCGGGTATGAGCAGACCAAGGTCGGAGACCGTTTCGTTTACGAGTGCATGAAGGAAAATGACTACCGTCTGGGCGGTGAGCAGTCGGGACACATTATTTTCTCTGCCTATGCCACCACCGGTGACGGCATTCTGACCTCAATCATGCTGATGGAGGTCATGCTGGAGAAAAAGACCACTCTGGCGTCGCTTTGCGAGGATCTGGTCATCTATCCTCAGACGCTGATCAACGTCCGCGGCGTTGACAAGGCGACCGTTCTGGCATCCCCGAAGGTTCAGTCCGTGCTGGACGGGATCAGAGCCGAGCTGGGCGACAGCGGACGGATCCTTGTGCGCCCCAGCGGAACCGAACCGGTGATCCGGGTCATGGTTGAGGCGACGACCCAGGAGATCTGCGATGCCCTCTGCCGCAAGGCGGCGGATGCCATCAAGGAAAGTTCCGCCATCTGATCAGCGGGACGGAAAGTTGCGCACCGTTCCACCGGAAGGACTCTCCGAGTCATGCTTTCATGAAAGGAGCCGTTATGACCCCATTTTCCGACTTATACACCCGCATCCTTCGGGATGCGGGTCTTGACGCCTATCTTGCCCCCGGATTTGCGGAGAAATTCGAAATTCTCTGCAACCGGCTCATCGAAACCAACGAAAAATTCAATCTCACCGCCATCACCGACACCGAAGGGGTAATACTGCGCCATTTTGCCGACAGTCTCACCGCCGAGCCGCTGATGGGGGAGGCCCAATCGGTGCTGGACGTGGGCTGCGGCGGCGGATTTCCCACCCTGCCCCTGGCAATCGTCCATCAAAATGCCGCTTTCACCGCCCTGGACTCCACCGCAAAGAAGCTGACCTTCGTGGATTCCGTCGCAAACGAACTGTCTCTGCCCGTCCGCACCGTTGCCGCCAGAGCCGAAGAGCTGGCGATTCTGCCCGAGCATCGGGAGTGCTACGATCTGGTTGTCTCCAGAGCGGTGGCGAGGCTGAACATTCTCATCGAGCTATGCCTGCCCTTTGCCAAAGTCGGCGGCAGATTCGTGGCTCTGAAGGGAGCCGACGGCGAGTCTGAGCTTGCCGAAGCCGCCGGCGGAATCGGGAAGCTGGGCGGTCGGGTAAAAAGCGTGAAAAAATTCACCCTTTCGGATGCCGGCGAGCGGGTGCTGATCGAGATCGAAAAGGTTTCCCCCACGCCCAAGGAGTTTCCCCGGGCATTCGGGCGCATCAAGAAGAAGCCCCTGTAAAGAATTTCCTCTGCTTCTGCCGGCAGAACCGTGGGCTTTTTCCTCCCCTGCCACGGATTGTTTGGGATAAAAATCTCCTGAAAATCCGACTTTTTCAAAAAAATTTACAACTTTTTTGCCAAAAGGGCTTGACAAATCCGAACTTTCCATATATAATAGTTGAGTCGCAAAGTGGATCGGTGCCACCGTTTGTCCGAGCGTGGACAAGCCGGCGGCAATTTCAGAGTGCATTGAAAGGAAGGTGCAAGAAACATGAAGAGAACATATCAGCCTAAGAAGGCAACCAGAAATAAAGTTCACGGATTCCGTAAGAGAATGTCTACCGCGAACGGTCGGAAGGTTCTGAAGAGACGTCGTCAGAAGGGCAGAGTCACCCTGACTTACTGATAAGAACCATCTGTACAGAGTGAAGAAACCGCCGATGTATGTTCAACAACATAGTCGGGGGTTTTTTCAGTAAAAAGGGCATTTTCAGGGCAGTTCTTCCGATCGGGCGACGGATCGGTGCGGCTCCGCTGCAAAATGCCGATACGGGCGAAAAGAAAGGCATCCCATATCATGAAATTTCACGCAATCTGTGAAAATCATCTGTTTGTAAAGGCATATAAGGGCGGAACGAAGGTGGTTTGTCCGACCTTTATCCTCTATGTCCTTCCCGATCGCCATGCCAATCTCCTGAAAAAGCAAAATCCTCAGAAGAAAAAGATCAATCGGATCGGAATCACCACCTCAAAAAAGCTGGGAAACGCCGTCAAACGCTCCCGTGCCCGCAGGGTTCTGCGTGCGGGACTGTCCGCCGCCATGAAAAGCGGTCAGATGCGGCAGGGTTTTCTGATTGTTCTGGTTGCCAGAGAGGCATCCGTCACTGCCAAATCCACCGATGCGGAAAAGCAGTTGGTCTATGCTCTGAAGAAAGCAGGTTTGCTCACATGAAAAATCCTGCCGTCTGGCTTCTGTCTCTGCCCATCCGATTCTACCGTCGGTTCATTTCGCCGCACACGCCCCCCTGTTGCCGTTTCACTCCCACCTGCTCCGCCTATGCGCTGGAAGCTCTTGCCGAGTGGGGTGCCATCCGGGGTCTGGGACTTGCCATCTGGCGGGTGCTGAGATGCAATCCCTTTGGCAAAGGCGGGTACGACCCCGTCCCCGTCAACAAACGCAAAAGACGCAAAAACGGCGAAGAATAACCCTGCTTCGGGATTTTTGCCCCCTCCGATTGTTCCAAACCACCGCCCATTGACCGTATGAAAGGAATCACACAACTCGATGATTGATTGGATTCTAAGCCTCCTGGGAAAGGTTCTGGGCTTCTTCAACAGCATCACGGGTAACTACCTGCTGGCAATCTTCCTCTTTGCCCTGCTGTTCAAGATCATTCTGGTTCCCTTTTCCGTCAAACAGCAAAAAAATCAGGTTAAGCAGGCACGCCTTCAGCCTAAAGTTGCCGCCATCCGTAAAAAATATGCCGGCAAAACCGATGCCGAAACCCAGCAGAAAATCAACCAGGAGACCCAGGAGCTTTACTCCTCCGAGGGCTTCAGCCCCTTTGCCGGCTGTCTCCCGCTGCTTCTGCAATTCCCCATCATCCTTGCCCTGTACTACGTCATCCGGAACCCCCTGCAGTATATCTGCGGTGTCTCCAAGGAAGCGGTAAACGTCATTCTTGAAGCCGTCAAGGCACTGAACGAGGGAGCTACCGTCAACGACTCCCTTCAGGCCATGACCTATCTCAAGGGAGACGGCTTCGCTCAGGTCCAGGCAAAGGTTGTCGAACTTGCAGGCGATGTGGATGTCAGCTCCTTCACCTCTCTTGCCGAGAAGGATCTGCCCGACTTTTCCCTGTTCGGACTGAACTTTGACCTGTCCGTCACCCCGTCCTACGCCTTCAACTGGTATCTTTTGATCCCCGTCCTGACCTTTGTCATCCTCTTCCTGTCCACGAAACTCACCCGGAAGCTGTCTTATGTTCCGCAGCAGGAAACGCCCGGCTGCTCCAACTGGATCTTGGATCTTGCCATGCCCGCCATGTCCACCTACTTTACCTTCATGTTCCCTGCACTGCTGGGCGTCTACTGGATGTTCAACAACATTCTGGGCGTTCTTCAGCAGGTTGTCCTGCGTGCCCTGTTCCCCGCTCCGAAATTCACCGAAGAGGATTACAAGGCCGCCGAACGGGCGATGAAGGGCAAGGGGGGTAAAACCATGGCAACCGACAGCCGTGTTGTCCCCGGAAAGAAGTACGTTTCCCTGCACCACATAGACGATGACGATCCCGTTGATCTGCCCGTGCTGCCGCTGGATTCCCGTGAGCAGGATGACGGCAAGGACGAAACAGACGATCAGAACGCCGAAAAAAACATCCCCAAGCAAAAGGACGAGAGCGACCGTCCCGGAAAGAAGAAAAAATAAAATAACGGCATTTTACCGCCCGTTTTTCTCCCGAAAATCCGATAAACGGGCGGAATAAGAAGTCCGGACAATATGAGAAAGGAACAGTAGCGCATATGAAACAGGAAACGATTACCACCGGCAGAACCGTCGCCGCCGCACTGGAAGCGGCAGTTCAGTATTTTGGCGTTCCTGCCGATAAAATTACCTATGAAATTCTTGCCGAGCCCAAGAAGGGATTCCTCGGCTTCGGCGAAGCCCCTGCAAAGATCCGTGCCGTATACGAGCAAACTCCCGCTGATCTGGGACTTGCCTTCCTGAAGAAGCTGATCGACGACATGGAGTTGAATGCCACACTGACCATGTCCGACACCGAAAACGGCAAGCTGATTGACGTCAGAGGCGAGGATGCCACCGTACTGATCGGTCATCACGGCGAGACCCTGGATCAGCTCCAGTATCTGGTCAACCTTGCCGCCAACAAGAAGGAAAACGAGGAGGATGATCGGTCCTACACCCGCATTGTCGTAGACATTGAGGGCTACCGTGCCAAGCGGGAAGAAACCCTCCGTGCGCTGGCAAGACGGATGTCGTCCAAGGTTCTGCGTACCCGCAAATCGGTTTCTCTGGAACCCATGTCCGCCTATGAGCGTCGGATTATCCACAGCGAAGTACACAAGATTGCCGGTGTGACCACCGTCAGCATCGGTGCCGAAAACAACCGCCGTGTGGTGATCCACGTGGACGACGAAAGCGCAGAGATCGCCGAGTAAAATTACAAAAACCAATCGGGTTGCCGCATTCACCGTGCGTCAACCCGATTTTTGTGCCTTCCGCCATATATTCGACGGGGGGTGGGGAAACGGATCTCGCAAATAAAAATTCCTATCTTCTTTTCGAAGATAGGAACATCGTCGGATTCAGGATTGTTTACGCTTGCGGCTCTTGGGATTGACGATCTCACGCCAGTCAAGATCGCCCCGCTCCAGGGCGCGGACCAGAATTTCTGCGGTGGCAATGTTGGTGGCAACCGGGATGTTGTACAGATCGCACATACGGAGCAGATCGTTGTCGGTCTCGCTCATGCTGATCTTGGTTGCCGGATCACGGAAGAAGAGCAGCAGATCAATTTCATTATAGGCAACCCGAAGGGCGATCTGCTCGGCACCGCCCTGAGAACCGGGCATCATGCGCTCAATCTCCAGACCGGTCGCCTCGGAGATAAATTTTCCTGTTATGGACGTTGCGCAGATGGAATGCTTGCTGAGAATTCCGCAATAGGCTATGCACAGTTCTGTCATCAGTTCTTTTTTAGAGTCATCCGCAATGATCGCTATTTCCATAAATATCTCCCCCAACTTCGTTATGTATAATCCCAAAATTATCAAGGTACCAAAATTATTATACCAGAATTTGGAGGCGTTGTCAATGGTATTCGGGCATTTTTTCAAAAAAAATCGACGGCTTTTTTGTATAGGTTGCCTATTGACATTACCCAAAAAATCCAATATAATTAAATGGACAGTTTGAGTCGGGAGAGCCACACCCTCGGGGATAAGTGCCAACCGCCGCAGGTAAGCCCGCAGCCCTCCCAGATCATTTTGATGTGACGGAGAAAGAGGCCTATATGGCAAAAGTAAAGGCGTTTCTCGCCAAAAAGAACATCCACATTTCCGCAAAAGTCTATTTTATAGACGCAATGGGTGCTATGGCACTGGGACTTTTCGCATCCCTGCTCATCGGAACCATTTTCAAGGCTCTGGGCAATGCGATTTTCCCCGACTCCACCACCGATCTCTTCCATGTGATCGCCAACTATGCCGCCAATGCCTTTGTTTACGGAGCGGCAATCGGTGTCGCCGTGGCAAATCGGCTGAAAGGCGATCCGTTGGTGATCTACTCCTGCGCTGCCGTCGGTGCCATGGGCGGGCTGTATGCCACGACCATTGCGGGAGCGAGCTACACCGCAGGTCCTGCCGGCTCCTTCTTTGCCGTGCTGATCGCCTGTGAGTTCGGCAAGCTGGTGTCCAAATCCACGAAAGTGGATATCCTTGTGACCCCCGCCGTAACGCTGATCACGGGATTCGGTGCCACCTGGCTCCTCTGCCCCCTTGTGGCAAGACTGATCTACTATTTAAGAGAGCTGATCGAGTACGCCACCGGACGGATCCCGTTGGTGATGGGCATTCTCCTTGCCGTGATCGTGGGAATGGTGCTGACTCTGCCCATTTCGTCGGCGGCACTGTGTGCAATGATCTTCACCGCCGCCGAGGGAACCGTTCTTTCCGACAATCTTGCCCTTGCCGCAGGTGCCGCCGCCGTTGGCTGCTGCTGCCAGATGGTGGGATTTGCGGCAATCTCCTTCCGGGAGAACAAATGGGGCGGACTTGTCGCCCAGGGACTGGGAACCTCCATGCTTCAGATGGGCAACATCTGCAAGCGTCCCCAGATCTGGATTGCCCCCACCCTTGCGGCGGCAATCTGCGGTCCCCTGTCTACGGTGGTCTTCGGACTGCGCTGTTCGGGCGTCAATGCCGGTATGGGAACCTGCGGACTGCTTTCCCCCTGGCAGATTCTCATTGACATGAACTGGTCGGCAAGCGCGTGGGTCGGAGTATTGGTGCTGTGCATCGTCCTGCCTGCCGTTCTGTCGCTGATCTTCAACGAGTTGCTGAGACTGATCGGATGGGTCAAGACC
>JBJDZN010000018.1:0-2439 GCA_051868045.1 Eubacteriales bacterium | reverse complement strand
ACATTGACACCCGCACCGACCGTTGGCGTGCCTTCACGCAGAGCGGCGGCGCATCCTACACCACCGTCAGCGACTTCGGGTACAGCCTGAAGAGGGATTTTTAAGCAAACAGGCAGGAGCGTCATGGCTCCTGCCTGTTTTTTCGACTACCATATCCCGTAAAAGCGCAAATATAATAGATTATAATATGTACCAATTAAGGGGGGATTGTTTTATGTACGAAGTATGCTATCATGAAACTACAAAGTAAGCCTATAAAATGTGCCGATGAGGGGGATTCTCATCTCATATGCCACACGATAAAATAAAAACGATAAACAAGATAAATGTGCCGAGATGGGGGGGATTCTTTTTTTGCGACAGAGATGATATAATGAAATCACAAAATAAAACAGGAGGTAAAGGACCTATGGAAAAACAGAAGAATGTCTATCGGGGAAATGAGATCGGTGTATCAAAGCACCGAGGAGGTGGACATGCGCGTGATCAACCAATTCAGGGCGGCAAATCCCAAAATGTACCAAAAAAGACGCCATCGCTCTCTATCGCAGAGTGACGGGAAAATAATCAAAAAAAGGAGATAAAACAAAATGTTTGTATTGGAAAGCATTGAAAACGGCAGAACCCAGGCACCCGATCCGGTATGGCTGGAACGGAGTGCCGATGTGGCATACAGCGCAGGCACTGCGCTGGTTATTTACAACGGAAAGGCGGCAACTCCCCAATCTACAATGAAGCCTACCCACATTTGCCTCAGCAACGTGAAGGCGGGAGACGGCGAGATACTGCTTGCCTATTACATTACACCTGCCATGGTGTTTGAGGTCCCTCTCTCGGACTATACTGCTGACAATCTCGTCATCGGAAAAAAGGTCGACATTGCCATGTCCGGTCAGAGGGTTACATCCGCTATCCCCGGCAGTGTGGCAACCATTGTGGATACATGCGGTGCCAAAGCTGTCGGAGATAAAATTCTCGTAAGATTTGAGTGAGGTAAATACCAATGAGTAAAATTACTTTTTCAGAATTATCTAATGCCCAAGATACCCGTTTCGGCAAGCTGGAAGCCCCTCTCAAGATGGTTATGCAGCAGGAGTCCGATGAAATGACCAAACAGAAGGGCTACGAAACCACCCTTTTCAGACAGGATGATTCGGATTCCTTCGCCGGAACCTTCATCGTCAACGACGGATACGGCATGTGGGAAAGCGGCGTGGAGGGCGGAACTGCCTCGCTGGATTACTGTAACAACAGAAAGATTATCGAATGCAACGAGTACCAAAAGGGCGTTGTCATCACCAAGAAGATGCTGGACGATAAGTCTCCCCATGCGCAAAACCTAATGGCAAATAAGATGAATAAGCTGTTCGTGGATTCCTACCACAAGACCAAAAACCGATCTATGGTGAAGGCTCTGGTGGGCGGCTCTCTTCAGGGCTCCGATCTGATAGACGGAAAATACATCCGTTTTCAGAATGGACTGATTGATGTCACCACCGCAGACGGTCAGCCCCTGTTTTCCAAGTACCATACTGCCGGAAATAAAAAGCTTCACGGATCCTTTACTCAGTCGAACTACTTTTATCTGGGATCGGCTGCATCCGAGGCGGCTCTTGACAGCACGTCGGGTTCTCAGCAGATTGCCCTTCTTCTGGACCGTCTGACGGTTGCCATGCGAAACATGAAGGACGAAAACGGCGAACCCATGGAATATATGGCTGACACCGTCATCATCCCCGGCGACAACTTTTTGCTGGAGAATCTGGTTCGCCGTGCGCTGGGTTCGGACAAGTTTGCCGGAACCCCTCTCAACGACATTTCCACCCAGTACGGCACCAAGACCCTGATCGTCCTTCCCGAATGGACCACTACCGGAGAGGCTAACAGGTCCCAGCTGATGCTCATGTCCTCTGAGGCAAAGGACAATCTCCACGGTAATCAGCTGCTGGAGCGGGTGCCTATGCTTGTCAAAAACTATGAGGACAACGATACCTTCAACTGGGTATGGAACGGCTATGCAAGATGGGGCGTCGGTTTCCCCACCTACAAGCACATCTGCAAGCTGGTCTTTGATACGGCGTCAAAGCTGGCTTCGGTCGCCACCGATGTGACCACCATATGACGGTCGCCGAGCTGGAAGAGGGACATATATAAGAAAAGACCGACAGGCAAGATTTTTCTTGCCTGTCGGAGTTGCGCCGGAGTTGCCTTGTCGAAGCTCATCTGCCGGTGTGGAAGGAGACTCTGAAAAATCCTATCAACAAAAAAAGGGAAGACATCATGTCTTCCCCTTTTTTGTTACCTGCTATCCGAATGCATCGGCAATAGTAGGACGAACACCGTTCCATATACATATAGTTGCAAGTGTTCGAATTTGTGGCATTTGGCTGAGGATTAGGGATTCGAACCCCAACAAACAGAGTCAGAGTCTGTCGTGCT
>JBJDZN010000017.1:0-2458 GCA_051868045.1 Eubacteriales bacterium | reverse complement strand
ATGGGATCGGAAATTGGCTTTTCGATTCCGGTTCGTTAAAAAGAAAGAGGGTGGTTTGGACCTAATTTATGATGGGTAAAGGCCCGAGTGGAGAGTTGATTCAGTATTTAAACCGAAGGGATCCTGAGCAATCATTGATCAAACTTTGATTTTTGCCGGATCTCAGCCAAATTAGCTATATCTTATTTGTCATAGTATCGACTGGGAAATACCCGATTCCTTTCGTGCGCTGAAATCTGTGTATCTTATCATCAGGCCAAAGCATGTGAGCGATTCATATTCAGGGAGGAATACATATGCTTATCGCACAAATAGTCGCTATTGTGATTTTTCTTGCCATGTTTGTCTTGCTGATTCTGGAAAAGATAGACCGACACATTGTCACGTTGGGCTGCGGCCTTCTGACTCTGATCATCGTTTTCGGGATCTGTATGCAGGACTTCGGGGCGATCTGGAGTACATTGAATCTGGAAACCTTTATTCATCCGGGCTTCTGGTACAACGTGGGAACTGCGGAGGAGTCGGCAGGCATCAACTGGCAGACCCTCCTGTTCATTGCAGGTATGATGGTCATGGTGGAGGGCATGGCGGGCAGCGGTTTCTTTCGCTGGCTTTGTATTACCATCGCCAAGGCAGTCAACTACAAACCTATTCCCATTTTCATCATCTTCATGGTGCTGTCCTCGGTGCTGTCCATGTTCATTGACAGCATCACCGTAATCATGTTTCTGGCTTCCGTCACCGCGGAGCTGGCAAAACTGATGAAGATGAATCCCTTGCCCATGATTTTGACCGAAATTTTCTGCGCCAATCTGGGCGGCTCTGCTACCATGTGCGGTGACCCGCCCAATATTATTATCGGCACCTCTTTGGGCTACTCGTTCTTTGATTTTATCTCCAACACCGGCGTTATTGCCCTCATTTCTTTGGTTGTTGTGATCGTCTATTTCTATCTGTATTTTCGGAAGAAGCTGGTGTCCAATGTGGGGGAAGAGGCCAGAGCCTCGTTTCCCGATCCGGCGGATGCGATCACCTCGAAGAAAGACTTCCTGGTCAGCTGTATTATCTTTGCTCTGGCTGTGATTTTGCTGGTTACCCACGCACAAACCGGCTTGACAGTTTCGACGATCGGTGCTTTTATTGCAGTAGGAACCTTGATCGCCGCCGGGAAAAATGCACGGAAGCTGTTGAAGAGCATTGACTATGAGACCCTGCTCTTCTTTATCGGATTGTTCGTGGTGGTCGCCGGTCTGGAAATGACCGGTATTCTGGAGATTTTGGCAGACGCCATTGGCTTCCTCAGCGGCGGAAATATATACATTATGGTGATTATCATCCTGTGGGGTTCCGGCATAGCAAGCGCCTTTGTCGACAACATCCCCTTCGCCGCGACAATGATCCCCGTCATCCGCGCCCTCTCCGTGGCGCAGGGTGTCAATCTGAACACCTTGGTTTGGTCCTTGTCAGTCGGCACCGACATCGGCGGAAGTGCGACTCCTATCGGCGCGTCTGCCAATGTCGTTGGCACCTCCATCGCCGCAAAAAACGGTTTCCCTGTTTCCTGGGGGCAGTATTGCAAGGCGCAGGCTCCGGCTACCGTTTTGGTTCTGCTGCTCGCTACCGTCATCATTTTTGTTCGATATCTGTAAGGTTGGGAGGATAATAGCATGAATCAACAGGTTTTGATCGCCATCAGCCGGGAAGCCGGCAGCGGTGGGCAGGACATTGCCATTGCCCTTGCGGAACGTTTTCATCTGCCCCTTTACGATAAAAGGATCCTGGATCACATCGCCGCGGAACACAACGCCGATCCGGAAACTCTGAAACGTTATGACGAAATTCCCAGATTTCGCGGCGTGTCCCGTACCGTGAAAGGCTATAACAACTCCCCTCATGAGCAGGTCGCACGGATGCAGTTTGACTTTCTTACCCAACGGGCGCGGGCGGGGGAATCTTTTATCGTGTTGGGCCGCTGCGGCGATGAAATTCTGCACGAGTACAAAAACCTGATTTCTATCTTTATTCTGGCTGACATTCTATTTAAAAAGAACCGCATTATGAACCACGAGGGGATCAACGAGGCGACCACGCTGGAACGAATGGCGCGGATCGACCGCCTGCGCAAGTATTACCACAATCAGTACTCCCGCGGACGGTGGGGCGACGCCAAAAATTACGATTTGTGCATTGACAGCGGGAAGCTGGGCATTGAAAAAACAATCGATGTGTTGGAACAATACATTCGTATCAGAATTGCTAATTTTAATGTATAAATGCATAAATTTCTAAACGGAAAAGCATACGGGCCAACTCTTTTGGGTTGACCCGTATGCTTTTCACATTGATCGTGATGGGCAGAACGGAGGACAGGGTCAGCCACCCTGCCGGACTGCATCAAAAAAGTTGCAGATGACCTATTGCAAAAAGAGATGCTGTTGTTTACAATAATCTAAAACTC
>JBJDZN010000016.1:3917-41159 GCA_051868045.1 Eubacteriales bacterium | reverse complement strand
TAGCCGTAGGACATGGCGATCTCAGCCAGATTCTTCTTGCCGATTGCCTTACCGGATGCGGCAAACTGTGCAACCTGACCCAGGTTGGATGCCTTGGACGCCTGTCCGCCGGTGTTGGAGTAAACCTCGGTATCGAAGACCATGACGTTGACATCCTCGCCCTGTGCGAGTACGTGGTCCAAACCGCCGAATCCGATGTCGTATGCCCAGCCGTCGCCGCCGAAGATCCATACCGACTTCTTAGCCAGATAGTCCTTCTCGGCGAGAATCTTCTTCGCCAGTTCGCCGCAGGTGGGGCAGTCAACGACTGCTTCGAGAGCCTTTACCAGAGCCTCGGTTGCGGCAGTGTTGGTCTTGCCGTCGTTCTTGGTGGCAAGGAAGGTGTTGGCAGCAGCCTTGAGTTCCTCGGAAGAAGTGGTGGCAATCAGCTCCTCGATATAGGAGATCAGCTTCTCACGGATTGCCTTCTGTCCGATGTACATACCGAAGCCATGCTCGGCGTTGTCCTCAAACAGGGAGTTCGCCCATGCGGGACCCTTGCCGGTAGCCTTGTCTACGGTGTAGGGCGTTGCGGGAGCGGAGCCGCCCCAGATGGAGGAGCATCCGGTTGCATTGGAGATGTACATTCTCTTACCGAACAGCTGAGTAATCAGACGAGCGTAAGAGGTCTCTGCACAGCCTGCGCAGGAGCCGGAGAATTCCAGAAGAGGCGTGCTGAACTGACTGCCCTTGACGGTGTTGTTGATCAGCTCGGTCTTCTCGGAGACATTGGCAACCGCATAGTCGAATGCTGCCTGCTGGAACAGGCCCTTTGCCTGAGGAACCATTTCGATGGCAAGCTTGGGAGCTGCCAGCTTTGCGGCTTCCTTAGCGGCGGTCTTGGCATCGTACTCGGGATGCTCTGCGGCAACGGTCTTCTTGGCGGTGTCCAGAGCCTTATTGGAAACAGGGCATGCCTTTACGCAGAGGGCGCATCCCATGCAGTCCAGAGCGGAAATGGCCATGGTGAACTTGTAATCGGTCTTGATGACGGGCTTCGCAGTGAACTTGGTGTCTGCGGGAGCGTTTGCAGCTTCTTCAGCCGTCATAGCGAAGGGACGGATTGCAGCGTGAGGACATACGAATGCACAGCTGTTACACTGGATACAGTTCTCCTCGTGCCACAGAGGAACGGTAACGGCAACGCCGCGCTTCTCGTAAGCAGCAGCACCCTGAGGCATGGTTCCGTCTGCCATATCCTTGAAGGCGGATACGGGCAGGGAATCGCCCTTCATGGCACCGACAGGCTCAACGATGTTGTTGACGAAGTCGATCAGATCCTTGCGCTCTCCGGTAACAGGAGCCTTGGGCGCATCGGGAGCGCAGGTCTTCCAGGACTCGGGAACGGTTACCTGATGGAAGGCATCGGCACCGGCATCAATAGCGGCATAGTTCAGGTCAACCATTGCCTGACCCTTCTTGATGTAGGACTTGTATGCCATCTTCTTCATGTACTCGATGGCCTCTGCTGCGGGCAGGATTCCGGCAAGTGCGAAGAATGCCGACTGAAGAACGGTGTTCTTAACCTTACCGTTGCCGATCTTCTTCAGAGCGATGTCGGTGGCGTTGATGGTGTAGAACTTGATATTGTTGTTGGCAATGTAGGTCTTGACGGCTGCAGGCAGATGAGCGTCCAGCTCCTCATCGGACCACTGGCAGTCCAGCAGGAAGGTACCGCCGGGCAGTACGTCGCTGATCATGTCATACTTGGTCAGATATGCCTGATTGTGGCAGGCAACGAAGTTTGCCTTGTTGATATAGTAAGGAGACTTGATGGGCTTGTCGCCGAAACGCAGGTGCGAAATGGTGATACCGCCGGTCTTCTTGGAGTCATACTGGAAATATGCCTGAATGTACTTGTCGGTGTGGTCGCCGATGATCTTGATGGAGTTCTTGTTGGCACCGACGGTACCGTCGCCGCCCAGACCCCAGAACTTGCAGGAGATGGTGCCCTTTGCAGAAGTATCGGGAACGACCTTTTCAGGCAGGGACAGACCGGTAACGTCATCTACGATGCCCAGCGTGAAGCCGTTCTTGGGCTCATCTGCGTCCAGATTCTCGTAGGTTGCGAAGATGGATGCGGGAGTGGTATCCTTGGATCCCAGACCGTATCTGCCGCCGACAACCTTGACGCCGGTGACACCGCACTGTGCAAGAGCGGTAACAACGTCCAGGTACAGAGGCTCGCCCAGTGCGCCGGGCTCCTTGGTGCGGTCCAGAACGGCAATCTTCTTGACCGTTGCGGGAATGGCTTCAACCAGCTTCTTGGCAACGAAAGGACGGTACAGACGAACCTTTACCAGACCTACCTTCTCGCCTGCGGCGGTCAGATAGTCGATAACCTCTTCGGTAACATCGCAGACCGAACCCATGGCGATGATGATCTTCTCGGCATCGGGTGCGCCGTAGTAGTTGAACAGACCGTAGTTGGTGCCCAGCTTCTCGTTGACCTTGCCCATATACTCCTCGACAACGGCGGGAAGAGCGTTGTAGTAGGAGTTGCAGGCCTCTCTGTGCTGGAAGAAGATGTCGCCGTTCTCGGCAGAGCCACGGAGAACGGGATGCTCAGGGTTGATGGAACGGGCACGGAATTCCGCAACAGCGTCCATGTCAACCATTTCGGCAAGATCCTTGTAATCCCATACTTCAATCTTCTGAATCTCGTGGGAGGTACGGAAGCCGTCGAAGAAGTTAATGAAGGGGACACGACCCTTGATGGTGGACAGGTGTGCAACAGCACCCAGGTCCATGATTTCCTGCTGGTTGGACTCGGCGAGCATCGCAAAGCCGGTCTGACGGCAGGCGTAAACGTCGGAGTGATCACCGAAGATGTTCAGGGCGTGGGAAGCAACGCAGCGTGCAGATACGTGGAATACGCAGGGAAGAAGCTCGCCTGCAATCTTGTACATATTCGGGATCATAAGGAGCAGACCCTGGGATGCGGTGTAGGTGGTGGTCAGTGCGCCTGCGGCAAGGGAGCCGTGAACTGCACCTGCGGCACCTGCCTCAGACTGCATCTCGATGATCTTGACCTTTTCGCCGAAGATGTTTCTGGCGGGTTCACCGAAGATGTTCTTGTCGGTTGCCGACCAGGTATCGGTGACCTCAGCCATAGGCGAGGAAGGGGTGATGGGGTAAATCGCAGCGACCTCAGTGAACGCATAGGACACATGAGCGGCGGCGGTGTTACCGTCCATAGAAAGTTTTTTTCTTTCCATATGTTTAGAGCCTCCATATATGAATTTGATATAAGACTATCATACATCGTCTATTGTAGCACAAAAAACGGGAATTGTAAAGAGTTTTCAAGCATTTTTTTGTTGAAATTTTGTAAATTTGTGGGACTTTCGGACGATGGCGGAAAAGCGTGAATTTTCCGTGCAGAACTCTGACGGCAAGACCAAAATCTGTCCCTCAGCCCCGTTTGAAAGGGGACTGAGGGACAGAGGGACTCAGATTTCGATGGTTCCGGAGACGGTGATCCAGTCAATGGCGATGCCGGAATAGGTTCCCATAAAGTTCCATGCGGCATCAATGTCCAGCTCCAGCACGGCGGTGCCGCTGGATTTGGTGTAGCTGAGGGTTTTCTGGGTCAGAAGGGTGCGGTGAACGTCGTTGTCGCTGAGGAAGATTGCATTGGTGCGGAAGATCGTGGTGTTATCCCCGATAATCAGGGTTCCGTTGTCTCTGGCGGCGACACCGATGCTGTAACTTTCCAGATAGACGCTGACCGTCAATTCGACCGTTTTGGAATTTTTCTCGGGATAGGTTGCCTCCCAGATTACGATCAGATGGACCTTGGGCGTGCCGGTGTCACGGAATGCCCCCCGCTTGGTCACACTGCCGTCAGAATTGGTGATGGTTTCTACCGTTCCGATGGGGATATTCGGCGCATCAGAGCCGGGGATCCGTGTCGTCGTGGTGACGGTGGTCTGGGTCGGGGTGTCGTCGGTGACAGGGGGGATCGGATCGGTCTGAGCCGGTCCGGTGGGTACGCCGGTACTTTCACCCGTATCAGGCTGTTTTTCCGTGGTAACCGAAGGTTGAACAAAGGAGGTGGTGGGATTGGTGGTGGTGATCACGGAGGTCAGATCCGATGAGAGATCCGTGCGATCGGGAATCGTGGTGGTCTGCTCCGAAACCTCCGTAATGGGGGGATCACTCTCGCCGGTAATGGAGACGATGATGACCGAAAGCAGAACCACTGCCAGAACCAGCAGGAAAAACAGGGTTCCCAGCATGATCGCAAGGGCTTTTTTGTTGTTGTTTTTTTCCATAAAACCGTTCTCCTTTCAGAAGTGAATAATGGAAAGATGCGGAACTCAGAATTCCTTCTTGATGGTGCGGGAAAACAGTTCATCCAGTTCCGTCTTGGGATCGGCTCCCTCATAAAGGATGGCATAGACCGATTGACAGATGGGCATATCCACATGATACTTCTCGCACAGCCGATGGACGGCGGCGGCAGTGTAATATCCTTCCGCCAGTTTGTCGAATTTCTCGCCCCGGACGAACAATTCGCCGAAGGCACGGTTGTGGCTGAATTTAGAGAAGACGGTCGCCTCGTAGTCGCCCAGATGGCAGAGTCCGTATGCCGAGCGCATATCGCCGCCCAGTGCCTCGATCAGTCTCGCCACTTCACGGGTGGCACGGCTCATGAGCGCACCCTTCAGGGAGGAAATGCCCAGTCCGTCCAGCATACCGGCGGCGATTCCGATGACGTTCTTGGTTGCCGCACCGATCTCGTTGCCGATCAGGTCGGTTCCGTAATAGAAGCGGATCAGGGGACCGGTGAACTGGTCTACCAGATAATGCTTGACCGCCTCGTCCGCCGAGTCGATGACCATGCAGTTGGGAACGCCTCTGGCAAATTCCTGGGGATGTCCGGGACCGATCCAGACGGCTACACGGTTGCTCTCTCCGATGAATTCGTCGGCAATCTGAGACAGACGGTTACCGGTCTCGATCTCAATGCCCTTCATGCACAGGACGAAAATCTTGTTTTGAGGCTTGTACGCCATGATTTCGGTAAAAAGGGAGCGGAGAATCTGGGAGGGAACCGAAATAATGATCACTTCGCTGTCCAGACCGTCAGAAAGTTCAGACAGCAGGGTGATGGATTCGGGATAGGTCAGAACCCCGGTGGAACGGGTTTCTCTCAGGGCTTTCATGGCGGGAGAGTCGGGCTTATCGTAAACCTTGACAGTATGTCCGATGCTGTTCACATACCAGGCGATGAAGGAACCCCATCTGCCGCATCCGATGACGGTAATTTTCATGATTTTATCTGTCCTTTCGGTCTGAAATCAGTCGTTCTTTTGTCTTATTCTGCAGAGCATTTCCGCAAAACAGGTCAGTCTTGAAAGTGCCGTGTTGACGGCTTCGGTGCGGACGGTGTTCCGGTCGCCCTCAAAGTGATAGGAAACCGATTCCCCTTCCATCCCTTGGGCGTCAATCGCAATGCAGACCGTTCCTGCCGGCTGTCCGTCGTCCCCGTCATAGGGACCCGCCCATCCGGTGATCCCCACCGCAAGATCGGTGTGAAAGAGCTTCCGGACTCCTTTTGCCATCTCTCTCGCACAGGCAGTGGACACAACGCCGTCCTTTTGGATAACCGAGTCGGGGACGCCGATCAGACTCTCCTTGATCGGGACGGAATAGGTGACGGCACTGCCGGGAAAAACATTGGAGGCACCCGAAACCGAGGTCAGTCGGGATGCCAGCAGTCCGCCGGTGCAGGATTCTGCTGCCGTGACCGTCAGATGTCCGTCCTTCAGCAGGGCAACCAGCCCCTCTTCCGGGCTGAGCCTGTCCGGAACCGAATTCCGGTCTTCGGACTTCCGTTCCTTCATCCGATACGACCTGCCTTTCTGCGCACTGCTTGTGATGCCATTTTGTCTGTCCATAACCATCATACACCTATTATGACGGATAATTCTTCGAACTGTGACGAATTTTCTGTGAATATTTTGTAAATTTGCAAAATCTCTTACTTTTCCACCCCGATTTTGGGGCAGATTCCGGACAGGGGACAGCTCCCACATCCGGGAGAGCGGGCGGAGCAGTACTCTCTGCCGAACATGACGATCCGATGGCAGAAGTCGCTTTGCTCCTTCGGTTCAATCAGCCCGGACAGAATGACCTCAATTTTTGCGGGATCGGTCAGCCCTTTCGGAATCAATCCGAACCGACCCGAAATGCGGATGCAGTGGGTGTCCACCACCACGGCGGGCAGATGATAGACATCCCCAAGCAGGAGATTTGCCACCTTCCGACCCACACCGGGGAATTTCAGCAGCTCTTCCATTTGGTCGGGAAGGATGCCGTCATAGTCTCGGATCAGCATTTCCGACTCGCCGATGATGTCTTTCGCCTTCACATGATACAGCCCGCAGGGGCGGACAATCCGCTCTACGTCCGACAGCTCTGCCGTTGCCAGTGCCTCGGGGGTGGGGTAGGCGGCAAACAGCTCTTTGCAGACGATGTTGACCCGTTTGTCTGTACATTGGGCGGACAGCCGTGCCATCAGCAGCAGCTTCCAGGGATCGCCCTCCGACTCCAGCGCACAGACCGAGTCGGGATAAAGCTCCTTCAGCGCAGCCACAAATTTTTGTGCTTCCTGTTTGGTTGACATTTTTTACCTCATAATTTGCGATTTGACTCAAAGAAAAGAAGGGAAGGGTGAAACGGCAAGCCGTTTCAGATGCCCGTTTCTGCGATTTCGTGAAGAGATTTTCCGAAGGAGCGACGGGACAGTTCCTCCAAAGCGCACAGGGGAAGACCCACTACATTATAGTAATCGCCCACGATCCCTTTGATGAAGATCCCCGCACGTCCCTGGATTCCGTATGCTCCCGCCTTGTCCAGCGGTTCGCCGGTTGCGGTGTAATCCCCGATTTCGGACTCGGACAGCACCCGAAAATGGACCTCGGTGCATTCCACCGACGAGAAAATCCGTCCTTTTGCCGCAAGGGCGATGCCGCTGTAAACCCGATGAACCGATCCCGACAGCATTCTGAGCATGGCTTTGGCGTCCTCGGCATCCTTCGGCTTGCCGAGGATGCGGTCGCCAACTGCCACCAGCGTGTCGGCGGCGAGTACGACCTCCTTTGTCCCGTCGGCATCCAAGCGGTTTGCCACCGAAAGTGCCTTTTTCCTTGCCAGAATTTCCACCGCATCATGGGGTGTGATGCCGTCGGGAAGGGATTCGTCGGCGGAGGCGGGGCAAACCGAAAAGGGCAGTCCCAGCATGGTCAGAAGTTCTGCCCGTCTGGGGGATGCAGAGGCTAAAATCAGAGGATTCATGGCTTTATTATGACCGTTCCTTTTTCGTGAACTTGATGGTTTTCTCTCTTTCGGCAAAGTCCGAAGGGTTGTCCGTCGCCGGAAGGGTTGCGGCGACGGCACGAGGGGTTAACCTTTTATTCTGCGGATTTCCTTTTTGGTGGGAAGTCCCTTTTTGTAGTTTTCCAAGAGGTAGCTGACCTCCTGAATTCCCTCCACTGTGAAAATCATGTGGGAGTGATAGTCCCCCATGGATCGAAGAATGTCCTGCTTGTCCGCCATATAGATGGGGACACTGTTGAAAATCAGATCCCGCCCGGCTTCCCGGAGAATCGGGAAGGAGACCTTCTTCCGATCCACCAGCTTCTGCACGCAGGGACTCTTTTCAAGCAGCATCAGGGGAACCCTGCCGTAGACGATCACGCCCTTTTCGCCGGAAATATCCCGGCATTGGGGGGCAGTCAGCTCGGGAGACAGGAGAAAATCCTTGAAAATTTTCCCGAATAACCTTGCCGAAAGGCTGTTGGTGATGTTCAGCCTGAAATCGCCGTGGAGGACAAATCCCAGTTCCTGCGCCATCCTGATTTGCCCGATATTCGGAACCATGGCATGAACCGCTCCCGCCTTTTTGGCGGCAATCAGCTTTGCCCGGACTCCGTCCTTCTCCGATTCGTAAACGGTAGGCGGCAGGAGAACCCCGTTTGCCACCCGTCCGTCAAAACGGTCGAGAGGAAGGTAGACCACGTCGAAGGAATGCTTTTCGGGAATGGATTTTGCCTGATAGAATCGGGCAGAGGATGTTTTCCTGCCAATCGGCAGCTTTTCCGCCGGGGGACGGTAGCCCTCGGGAAGACGGTTCGGACGCTCGGGTACCACAATCGGCTCCCGACGGCGTTCGTGGGAGAAAGCAACGGTGCCGCTCATGCGACCGCTTGCCGCCTTGTCCTCATCCCGACGGATGCCGTTCATCTTCTCGTGCCTGCCGGTAAAGTAGCCGTCGGTGAAGCCGTCACGGGAGAAGAGGGCGGCAAGACGGGAAATTTCCTCGTCGGTAGCATTGCGACGCTGGTCCAGCAGTCTGCGGTAGACAGCCGTCACACCACCCACATATTCGGGGGATTTCATCCGCCCCTCGATTTTCAGGGATGCCACGCCCATCTCAATCAGCTCGGTAATGTGTCCCGCCAAGCAGTTATCCTTCAGCGAAAGGGGATATCCCCCCTGATAGGGCATTCGGCAGGGCTGTGCGCATTCACCGCGATTGCCCGATCTGCCTCCGATGAAGGAGGACATCAGGCATTGTCCCGATGCCGAAACGCACAGGGCTCCGTGGACGAACACCTCAATGGGAATGGGCGAGTTTCGGATAATCTGACGGATATCTTCCTTTCGGCACTCACGGGCGCAGACCATCAGCGAAAATCCCTGCTCGTGCAGAAATTTTGCCGCATCGGCATTGTGTCCCGAGCATTGGGTGGAGCCGTGAAGGGGAAAATCGGGGAAAATCCGGTGGATTTCCGATGCCAGTCCCGGATCGGAAACGATCAGGGCATCCACGCCGGTGTGATAGAGGAAGTCCACCAGTTCCATTGCCTCCCGCATCTGGCGGTCAAGAACGGTGGTATTCAGGGTGACGTAGACCCGTACGCCGGCTTCATGGGCGGTCTTTACCGCATCGGTCAGGGCAGGACGGGTGAAATTTTTGGCGGACATTCGGGCATTGAACAGGGTAGAACCCAGATAGACGGCATCTGCGCCTGCCCGAATCGCCGCATCAAGTGCCTCCGGCGATCCCGCAGGTGCCAGAAGCTCAGGAATTGTAGTCATGGTTTTCTTCCTTTATCTGTTTCGCTATCGTATCGTTTCAGTGTTTTTTGGGGTTCCGTATCCGATTATGCGGAAATTTCTCGGAAAATTTCGCTATTCCGAAGGATTCGGGGACCCACGACTTTTCCGTCACGCCAACCCATACGGGCAGGCGAACCGACGGTCAGGATAAATTACATCATTCTATTATAGCATATTTTTCGAACATTGGGAATAGGTTTCATAAATTTTTTTCATTTTTTTCGCCAAAAGGGGGTGCAAATCCTCATAAAGTATGCTATAATAGTATCCACGACAAACTTCGCATCTGTCCAACAAGGACAAACTGCCCATGAACTGCCCATAAGGAAGTGTTCATTTGAAAAAATCCCTGATTTGCCCGATTCTTTTTCTCCTGTGCGGACTGTTGACCGTAGGCTGCAGCAATCCCCATGGGGATGCCCTTACCTCCCGCTCGGCGGCGGGTTCCGCTTTGCCGACCGTGTCATCCGTGAATACGGCAGTCGGGACAACCGCAAATCCGCCGGAAACAACCGAAATACCGGATCCCGTGACGACAACGGTCCGCACAGCGGGTACTGTCACGACCGCAAATCCGCCTGACATCACCGACTGGGTAACGCCGCCCGAAACGGTCCCTTCATCCGACGGGTCCTATCAGTGTGATCCCTATCTGTTCTATGCCAATCTGACCGATCCCGAGGTCTACGCCGATGCCTGCCGACTGGTGGATGCCATTTCCGCCCATGAGGACAGTCTGACTGTGTCCGATTCCCGTGTGG
The DNA here is from genome assembly GCA_051868045.1 of Eubacteriales bacterium. GTDB lineage: Bacteria > Bacillota > Clostridia > Oscillospirales > CAG-272 > CAKSQF01. Next base: position 31,227 of record JBJDZN010000016.1, on the reverse strand, counting down.
CGGGGATTCTGGTGGACAATATCTTCTATAATTATCCGCCGGCGGCACTTTGCACCTTCCAAAGGACCGATACCGGCATTTCAATCGGCTATACTTATTCCGAGGTGACCCATAAGGAGATGATATCCGCCTTTTATGCAAAGGTGGAGACGATTCTGAACACCACGCTGAATCCCGATTGGTCGGAGGAGCGAAAGGCGATGGAACTCTATCGGTGGACGGCGGACAGCGTGGATTATTTCACGGTGGACTATACGACGGCGGATACCAACGCATACTGTGCAATCATGCGGGGAAAATCCATCTGCTACGGCTTTTCGGATTGCTATAACTATCTGCTCAGGCAGGCGGGCATTCCTGCCGAACTACTGAGAGGCTACCGTCCCTCCGATCATGCGGAGCACGGCTGGTCAATGATTCAGCTTGACGGAAAATGGTACCATTGCGACACCACCTGGGAATCCAGCGGTTCCGACGGGCTTGGACTTCGTTATTTCGGTATGAGCGACAGCAGACGGTTCACATCTGTCGCTGAGGATGTGGTCTGCGGCTTCGGCGATGCCGCATATGCCTATTCCTGCACGCTATGCAGTAGTACCCGATATGAGAGCGTGTCAACCGAGTTCCGATCCGTCCCATGGACGTGGGAGAAGGTTGAAACATTGCTGGAATGAAGGAGGAAAAAACATGAGTAACATTTTGAAAGCAATAATGAATATCTACCAATGCCCCGAATATCATGCAGGAAAGCATTATTATGCTAAAAATAGGGCAAACAATATGGGTGATGCCTTGGAACACTTTATAAAGGACTCTTTTGCAAATTCGTATGGATTCGACGAAGCGGATGCCAAAAAAGCACATTCAAAAACCTTTTCCTATCTCGGAAATCAAAACAACCCTCCTGATGCGATTTTGAAAAATGGGGATGCTATTGAGGTAAAAAAGATTGAGTCTGGCACTTCTGCATTGGCATTGAACAGTTCTTATCCAAAGGCAAGGATTTACCATGATAGCACTATGCTCACTGCGGCGTGCAAAAATTGTGACAACGGCGATTGGCGGGAAAAAGATTTGATTTATGCAGTTGGCGTTGTGAAGAACGAATCCATAAAACAGTTGTGTTTTGTGTATGGAGACGATTATGCGGCAAGCCATGAGATATATGAGAGAATTCGCACACAAATAAAGAACGGTGTCCTTGAAATTCCAGATATTGAATTTGCTGAAACTAATGAACTGGGACGAGTGAATCGAGTTGACCCACTGGGTATTACCTATTTGCGTTTACGTGGAATGTGGCATATTGAAAATCCGTTTCGTGTCTTTAGATATGTATATACCTTTGATAATGAGAAAGATTTTAATTTTCTTGCTATAATCGGTGAAGAAAAGTATTTGTCTTTTCCTGACGAAGACAGGAATGCGTTGGAATCTGAGGTGGGCATAAGCATTGAAGATAAAGAGATAAATGATCCTGATAATCCCGCATTAACCAAAAAAGTTAAGGTCATAACCTTTGCGAGGTAAAAATGAAAATTGTAAGTTTGTTTTCCGGAGCCGGAGGACTGGATTTAGGATTCGAGAAGGCAGGGTTTGAGATTGTATTCGCAAACGAATTTGATCAAACCATATGGGCAACCTACGAGAAAAATCATAGCGCACCTCTTGATAAAAGGGACGTTCGTAATATTCCATCTGAGGAAATCCCGGATTGCGATGGTATTATCGGTGGACCACCTTGCCAAAGTTGGAGCGAAGCAGGAACTCTTCGCGGAATAAATGATGAAAGAGGTAAGCTGTTTTACGAGTATATTCGTATCATCAGAGATAAAAAGCCAAAGTTTTTTGTCGCTGAAAATGTGTCGGGGATGCTTGCCGATATTCATAGAGATGCTGTGAAAAATATTATCAGGGGTTTTGAAGAAGCTGGATACTGCATGTCTGTTACACTGGTAAATGCTGTTGATTATGGGGTACCGCAGGATCGAAAAAGAGTGTTTTATGTAGGCATTCGTAAAGATTTAAATGTCGTATTTAATTTTCCCGCCCCACAAAAGCAGAAATTTGTTTTGCGTGATGCAATATGGGATTTGAGAAATAATGCTGTCCCTGCTCAAAATCTAAACAAGACAAATGGTGCAAAATGTAAAGTACTGAATCACGAATACATGACGGGTGGTTTTTCAACAATTTATATGTCGAGAAATCGTGTTCGCTCATGGGACGAGCCTTCATTTACAATTCAAGCGGGAGGTCGACATGCACCGATACATCCACAAGCACCTAAAATGGTATTTGTGGAAAAAGATAAGAGAGCGTTTGTGAAGGGAAAAGAATATTTGTATCGTAGGTTAAGTGTTCGTGAGTGTGCGAGAATTCAAACATTCCCTGATACATTTGAATTTATATATACGGATGTTGCAGACGCATATAAAATGATTGGAAATGCAGTACCCGTTCAACTTGCCTATATATTGGCAAAAGAAATCACGAAAATATTGAAATGCGATGAAGCGTAGATTTAAGAAACTGAACTTGAATAGGCACGGAATTCAAGAATGTAAAGCAGGATGGGCAAAAAAGGCGATTTTGTAATTCGGCGACGTTTTTGACTCCCTGTATCTATTGAAAGTTTGGAAAGGAATGTAATACGATCATGAAAGAATTTATTTTGTGCAAATACGGTGAGGTGGTGCTCAAGGGGCTGAATAAGGCATCCTTTGAGCATCTGATGGCGGCTGAAATGAAGCGCAGACTCAAGGAGCTGGGAGAGTTTTCGGTTACCTACGCCCAGTCCACCCTGTATGTGGAGCCTATGGACGAGTCCTGCGACATGGACGAGGCATACCGCAGAGCCTCTCATCTCTTCGGCATCGCCACGCTGTCCCGTGCCATTGCCGTGGAGAAGGAGCTTCCCGCCATACTGGAGGCGGCGAGAACCTACCTACCTCCCTATCTTGCAGGCGCACGCACCTTCAAGGTTATCGGCAAGCGGGCGGACAAGCGGTTCCCTATGACCTCCCCGGAACTTGCCGCCGAGGTGGGAGCGGTTCTTCTGGAGGCGGTACCCGGCATTTCGGCGCAGATGGAGAATCCCGACAGGCTGATTCATGTGGAGATCCGGGAGAAGTATGCCTTCCTTCATGCCGATGCCGAGCGGGGAGCCGGCGGAATGCCCGCAGGCTCCAACGGCCGTGCCCTCCTGCTCCTGTCCGGGGGAATTGATTCTCCCGTAGCGGGCTATCTGATGGCAAAACGGGGGGCCTCCCTGGATGCCCTCTACTTCGAATCCATCCCCTACACCTCCGAGCTGGCAAGGGAGAAGGTCATGACCCTTGCCTCCGAGGTCTGCGAATATGCAGGGAAGATCATGGTTCACACCATCAATCTGACTGAACTTCAGGAAACCATGAAGAAATGTGCGGATGAGGAATACTTCACCCTGCTGCTCCGCCGCTCCATGATGCGTCTGGCAACCCGACTTGCCCATGAGAAGGACTGCCTGGCACTGATCACGGGCGAATCGCTGGGTCAGGTTGCCAGCCAGACCATGCAGGCTCTGAATGTCACCAATGCCGCCACCGATCTTCCGGTCTTCCGCCCCTGCATCGGCATGGATAAGGAGGAGATCGTCGCCATTGCCAGAAAGATCGGAACCTATGATACCTCCATCCTTCCCTATGAGGACTGCTGCACCGTCTTCACCCCCCGCCATCCCAAGACCCGTCCCGAACTTGCCAAGGTGCTGGAGCAGGAGGCGAAGATCGAAAATCTCGCCGCTCTGGAGGATGAGGCATACAAGGGCATGACGAATCGGATGATCCGGGTGTATTGAGCAGATGCGGACGGTCATCGGCGTCCGAAAGAAACGGGCTGGCGTAGATGCGCCGGTCCGAATTCTTGTTTATGCCGGATCGTCCTGCCCGGATGTTGCAGCCCGTTTGTGAGCAACCCGACATCGTCTTTTATTGAGGTTTTTGAAGGGTTTCAGGGGAACTTTTTTCAAAAAGTTCCCCTGAATATTATTTTGCTTCCTTTTTTCGCCCGTATTCCCGGAATTCTTCCCGTGTTCCATAGAAGACATTCAGATCAATGTATCTTTCCTCCCCGGAGTAGCCGTCCAGCCTGCCCCGATTGCAGTATTGCCAGAATACCCATCCGGAAATTTTCGGACGGCATACCACATTCCGAATCCAAAGATCATAGTCCGCAAAATCCTCCGAAAGAAAGAGATCGTAAGATTCCTCGGTGGCGTACAGAATCGGCGTCAGTCCGTAATGCTCCTCCAACCGCTCAAGCAGGGCGGATAGCCGGTCGACGACGGCTCTTTTGTCGGCGGGCGGTTGGTCGAAGTAGTCGCCGTATAGCTCAACATCCACCACGGGAGGCAGCATATCGTCGTACGACTCCACCACCCCGATGAAATTCGCCGCCTGTTCGGCTCCGGGACTGTCAAAACTGAAGAAATGATAGGCACCCACCCGCAGACCGCACGCTCTTGCCCCTTCATAATTGGACTCAAAGTACCGATCTACATGGGTAGAGCCTTCGGTCGCCTTCAGAAAGGCGAAATCCAGATCCTCACCCAGCACCGACCAGTCGATCTCCCCCTGATAGGCAGAGACATCTACGCCCCGAACGGGATAATCCTTCTTAGACGGATTGTTCAGGTGAAGAAAGCCGAAAAAAATCAGACATGCAAGCGTTAAAAACAGGACAAAAAGACCGCAGGCGACAATCAGAAGGATTTTCAGAGGGCGTTTCACAGTGCGAGACTCCTTTGCTTGGGTGATTCCGATTCTTTTACAGCATCTCACCGACGAGATCGCTGACTTCGGTGTACCAGTCGTATTCGACCTCCCGATCACCCAGCCTGAATCGGGAGGGGATGTTGTTCTGCTCCCAATCTAAGGGCTCGGTGGGAACACCGCCCTCGGAGGCGATTTTGTACAGCTTTTTCATGACTTCCATCTGCTCGGCATCCAGATTTCCGTTTGCACAGGAGATGAACAGGGGGGACCCACTGTATGCCAGAAGCTCTGCCCACTGCCGATTCTTTTCCCAGTCGATTTTCCCGGGGATAAATCCCACACAGTCGGCGTCGGCGGCGAAGAAGGCATTGTTCTGACACAGACGGAAGGCAAGGGTGTTGACCCCCATTTTTCGGGTGCGGAGCCAATCCACGCCCGAGGTGTCGTCGCCGGTGCGGTTGAGATGGGCAAGTCCTGCCAGCAGATGCCCGATGCAGTTGCATCCCAGAATCATGGCTTTGCCGTGGGTGGCGTCCAGAATGGTTTTGTAGAAATTCTTGGTGATCTCCGCCGAGGTTTTGGTCCTGTCGTAGAATGCCCAATCGCCGTGGGTGATCACCCCATTGCGATCCTTACCCCATGCGCCGAATAGATCAATTTCCGAAAAATCGTGCTTGATCAGCTCGTATCCCCAGTCCAGAACGATCTTTTCCACATCTTTTCGGATAAAATCCAGCACTTCGGGATGGGAGGGATCCAGATTGCACCGATGGATTCGGGGATCGTCCGGACTCAGACGGTGCTTGTTCAGCCGCCACTGTAGGGGCAGTTCGGGACGCTCGTCCCGCAGGAAACGCACCCAGATTCCGGGGCGCACGCCCATCTCCTTGAAGGCGTCGGCGACCTTCTTCATGTCGCCGTACTTCTCGTTGGGGACCCAGGGACCTGCGCAGGGATTGGGCTGCCATCCGTCGTCGATGACCATGAAGGGACGGTTCTCAAGCCCTTCTGCCAGCGTCGCCTGTAGACGGGCATCGGCAACGATCTCCTCATAGGAGGAGTGACCGTAGGCGTAATACCAGTTGTTGCCGCCGTAGACCGGCTTTTCGGGAAGCAGGGGTGCGGGTGACATCTTCTTGCAGAAAGCGGTCGCCGCCTCAAAGGCAGAACCGGTGTAGCTCTCGCACAGAATTTTGCAGACCGCAAGCTCCCGACCGTTCAGCTCCACGCCCATGCCGCCGCAGCGGACATCCAGATAGGCGGAAATGCCCCGACTGTCCGCCGACCAGCTGACCATAGCGTTGGGGAGAACCTCGACTCCGCATCCAACCGTCTGATTGTCGGAGCGAAGCAGGAAGTACCAAGGCAGACAACGGTCGGGCTCCAGCCCTCTCCAGGCAAGATTGCCGTAGGCACGCTCCCATGTATCGCCCAGAATCCGGGCATCGGCGGGGATTTTTTCATTCCAGCGAAGCTGAATCAGGCGGGGACGGGATTTTTGCGCCGTCAGACGGACGCACAGTCCCCCGTCGGCGGGGACGACGCTGATTTTGGCATCTCCGGATCCCTCTTCATTCTGGAGGGACAAATAGATGTTGTCGGGCTGTCTTAAAATGCTGAACATAAGAGTACCTCTCGAAATGGTGGTTTTGAGGGATAAAAGCAGGTCAGAGAATCCATTCCAGAAGAATTCTCGCCTCATTGACCCTCAGATAGGGGTAAATCATCTCCCGGATTTCAGCCTTGGTCTGATCGCAGACCGAGCAGAGGGCGGCGATGATCTGCACCGACCGCTCCGGCGAGTAGGGAAATTTGGGAATCAGGAAAACGAAATCCGATTGCCGATAGTCCCGCAGGGTCAGGTAATCCTGCCCCTCTGCGGCGGCGGGTATGGGTAAAAGCGACCATGGATCGCTCAACGGTTCCATTTGCAGGGTATCGGACAGGGTTCCGATATAGAACAGCGACTGTCCGGACAGAAAGGCACTCAGCGATTCCTCCACGGTGAGCTTTTCTCCGATGGACTCGGTGATGGCGTCCACTATCGCCTGATATTCCTCTGACAGCTCCTTCAGGCTCTTGTCCCGCTCAAACAGATCGGGGTAGTCAAGCCCATAGGTCATGGCGATGGGGTAGCTCAGGGGAAGGTCGGTGGCAACTCCGCCTTTGGCGGCGGCATCAGCGAAGACCTCCCAGGTCCATTTTCCCGACTCCACGCAGGAGTAGAGACTGCCGATGCCCAACGATTCGGCAAGACTGAGATTGTAGTAGATGCACAGATTGTTCTCGGGGCGGAGCAGGGCATCCCCGAAGATGGCGTAGTCCCCGAAACTTTCGGACAGGGAACCGTTCAGATAGGGAGCGTCGCTGTCGAAGAAGGCAATGCGCTCAGGGTCAATCAGCACGTTCTTGCTGTCCAATTCTCCGGTCCTCTCGGCGGGAATCAGAATCAGATCGGTGGTGTAGCCGTCCACCAAAATATTCGCCTGAAGCTCGGACAGTAACTCTTCCACCGTGGTGGGGTAGGTGGTAATCTGAATGTTGTACTTGTCCTCAATTGCCTTGATCCGCTCTGCGGCGGCAGCGGCACCCGGGGCGGTTTCCCCGGGGAAAATGGGATTCTCAGGCGCATCCTCAAGGGTGGCGATCAGGAAGATGGAGCCGCCGCCGTCGAACTCGGCAAGTGCGGACAGCTCCTCTTCAGGGGAGCGGACGGTGACTTCGGGATAACGGGAGGCGGGGGTCTGGGTCACGGTCGGAATCACTGCCGACTGAGTCGGGACGGAGGATGGCGCACGGTCGTCGGTAACGGCGTAATCGGTCGCAAATGCACAGGAGGACAGCAGGGGGAGAATCAGAATAAGGGAGAGTGTTTTCGCACTTTTCATGGGTTCGCATCCTTTTTTGGTAACGATCATGGTTAACTTCAGTATAGCCGATATTTATGAATAAATCAAGCGAAAACCGAATATTTCGGGAATCAAACGGAATTTTGTCTTTCCTTTTCGATGAATTTGTGCTACAATAGAAAAAAGAACACCCCTAAAAGGGCTTTCATCCGGTATTTTTATTCATTTTTTTATTCAAATGAGATATATTGCCACTCTTTTCCGATATATAGGGTGAAGGGGACCCGATCAGAACATAAAAGGAGGCGATCAGAATGGAGGATTGGGGAATCGTAGAGCTGTTTTGGAACCGGTCGGAGGATGCCGTCCGGGAACTGGACAGCAAATACGGCAGGCTGTGCAGACGGATTGCCGGAAACATTCTGGAGGATCCACGGGATGCGGAGGAATGCGTCAACGACTGCCTGTTGGCGGTGTGGAATCAGATTCCGCCCGATAAGCCCGAGCAGCTGTCCGCCTATGTCAGCAAGATCGTCCGCAATACCGCCTTGGATAAGCTGGACTATAACCGGGCGAAAAAACGCTCGGCGGCGGTGATTCTGCCCATTGACGAGTGTGCGGAGTGGCTGCCCGATGAAGAAATTCGGGCGGACAGGACGGAAAGGGAGCTTGGAGCGGCGATCAGCCGGTATCTGAGGAGTCAGAAGCCCGAACGGGCGAACATTTTCATTCGAAGGTACACCTATTGCGAGCCGATCAAGGTGATCGCCGGGAGCCATCACTGCTCGGAGGCAAAGGTGCGCAATCTGCTGGCACGGATGAGGAGTCAGCTGAAGGAACAACTGAAGAAAGAGGGGTATTTATTTCATGATGATGAATAATCGGGTGCTTTCCGCCATGGGCTGTCTGGACGACGATCTGACGGCATTGGCGGCAGAGGATATGATGACAGAGCGAAAGAGAAAAATCCTGACCCCCAAATTCTGGGCGAAGGGCATCGCCGTAGCGGCGAGCCTCTGCCTGGTCGTAGGCGGCACCTGCGGAATATGGGTGTGGTATAAGAGTGAAAATGATCCGGGTGGAACGACAGAGATGCAAAGAATTCCAATGAAAAATCTCTACGGTTATTTTGAAACAGATTCGTTTGCCAAACTGAAGATTGACGGAATAGATGAAGGCTTATATGCTTTGGTGCCGGCGCCATATAATAATTCCGACACTAATAATAAGCGTTATTTTATTCTGAAGTGTACCGTTGTGGAAGATTATTATGATAATATTGAGAGTGGAACTTCGGTTAATCTTCTGATAGGTGTTCCGGAGCGCACAATTGATAATGATGAAGGACGACTATATGAAGAATTAGATCCGCAAATCGTATTTGACTTTATTCTGCAATATGAATATGTTTTTGCCTGCTTTAGCGAACCTCGGGAGAATGATCTCCTTTCGTTTGAAACGAATGATGTTGTCCGAATGCAGTATTCACGGATCCCGACATTGCTCTCTTATCATATCCTGCCCATATCGGACGGAAAGGTGGATGTGAATTCGCTCAAAGCATTCGGTGATGAATGGAATATCCGCTATATCCCGGATCGTATGTACGATGATGAAGTTCAAAACTTTCTTCAGGATGGAACAGACGAAGACATTTTTGCAGAAAACATTCGGAAATATAAGGAAACATCAATAGAACAGAAAAATCAAGAATTGGAGGAATAAGAATATGAAACATGGATTCAAAGTGTTCATTTGGTTGTTGGTCTTTGCGGCACTGGTGTCCGCATTTCCCGTATCGGCAGAAACAACAGATGAAATTGTTGTATAAGTACGAGATTGCCGATTGGGTATGGGAAAACCGTTCGATTCTCCCAACAAGTGATTTCCCCAAAAAAATCATCCGGACGGCAAATTTTTGCCGTCCGGATTTCTGTATTCCATTAATGCTCAAAGGGCTTTCTGGGGGGTCTGCGTGTGCCGCCCTCACGGTCGCTTCTGTCGGTTCTGGGGGGACGGGCACCTCTTTCGTCGCCTTCCAGCTTGGGAAGGAGGGCCTTGCGGGACAGGTTGAATCTGCCCTTTTCGTCAATTCCCATGAACTTGACCGAGATTTCGTCGCCTTCCTTGACCACGTCCTCCACCTTCTCCACGAACTGGTTGGAAAGGTCTTTGATGTGGCACATACCCTCTTTGCCGGGAGCAAACTCCACAAATGCGCCGATGGGGATGATTCGGGTGACCTTGCCGGTGAAGACCTGTCCGACTTCAGGCTCGAAGCAGATGGCTTCGATGGCAGCCTTTGCCTTCTCGCCACTTTCGGTGTTGGTTGCGGCAATATAGATGGTGCCGTCCTGCTCGATGTCGATCTTTGCGCCGCTCTCTGCGGTGATTTTCTGGATGACCTCTCCGCCCTTGCCGATGACCTCACGGATCTTCTCGGTCTTGATGTGGAGGGTAATCAGCTGAGGCGCATACTTGGAAATGGTGTCACGGGGACCGGGAATCGCCTTCAGAATGATCTCGTCGATGATATAATCTCTGCCTCTGTGGGTCTTCTCAAAAGCAGACTTGATGATTTCGGGGGTCAGACCGTCGATCTTCAGGTCCATCTGGATGGAGGTGATGCCCTTGTGGGTTCCGGCAACCTTGAAGTCCATGTCGCCGTAGAAGTCCTCGACACCCTGAATGTCGATCATGGTGTCCCAGGAGCCGTCCTCAGCAGTGATCAGACCGCAGGAGATGCCGGCAACGGGTGCCTTGATCGGAACTCCTGCGTCCATCAGTGCCAGGGTCGATCCGCAGACCGATGCCTGAGAGGTGGAACCGTTGGAGGAAACGACCTCGGAAACCAGACGCATTGCGTAGGGGAATTCCTCAACCGAGGGAAGAACGGGAACCAGCGAACGCTCTGCCAGTGCGCCGTGACCGATCTCACGACGTCCGGGAGAACGGATGGACTTTGCCTCACCGGTGGAGTAGCCGGGCATATTGTAGTGGTGGATATACCGCTTGGAGGTCTCCTCGTCGATGGTATCCAGCTCCTGAGCATCGGCAAGGGTACCCAGGGTACAGACGGTCAGCACCTGAGTCTGACCTCTGGTGAACAAACCCGATCCGTGTACACGGGGAATCAGACCGACCTCGGCAGCAAGGGGACGGATTTCGTCCATAGTTCTGCCGTCTACCCGCTTCTTGTCCTGAAGCAACCAGCGACGAACGATCTTCTTCTGAATCTTGTAGACCAGTTCGGGCATCATAACGTCCAGACCTTCGTACTCGGCACCGAAGGTTTCCAGGATGGCATCCTGAATGGGAACCATGCGGGCATCCCGTACGGTCTTGTCATCGGTGTCCATAGCGGCCATGACGTCCTTCTCGCAGAAGGCGAAGATCTTGTCGAACATGTCATGATCCAGCTCTCCGGAAGGATAGGAGAACTTGGGCTTGCCGATTTCGGCAACGATACCGTTGATGAATGCGCACAGCTTCTTGATCTCTTCATGAGCCGCCATAATGGCGTTGAACATGGTGTCGTCGTCAACCTCGTTGGCACCTGCCTCGATCATGACGACCTTCTGCATGGAGCCGGCAACGGTCAGTTCCAGATCGGAGTGCTGTCTCTGCTCCTGAGTGGGGTTCATGACAATCTGACCGTCAACCAGTCCTACGAAAATGCCGGCGATAGGTCCGTTCCACGGAATGTCCGAAATGGACAGAGCGATGGATGCACCGATCATTGCGGTGATTTCGGGGGAGCAGTCATAGTCGATTGCCAGAGTGGTCAGGGTGATTGCCACATCGTTGCGCAGATCCTTGGGGAACAGGGGACGGATGGGGCGGTCGATGACACGGCTGGTCAGGACAGCCTTTTCGGAAGGCTTGCCCTCCCGTCTGAGATACCCGCCGGGGATTCTGCCGACAGCGTAGAGACGCTCGTCGAAGTCAACGGACAGGGGCAGGAAGTCGATGCCCTCACGGGGCTTTGCGGATGCGGTTGCAGTGCAAAGGATGCAGGTATCGCCGTAGCGAACCAGGCAGGAGCCGTTTGCAAGACCGGCCATTTTTCCGGTTTCCACGATCAGGGGACGACCGGCAAGATCGGTTTCATAAACCTTATGGTTTTTGAATTCCATTAATTTGGACATTGCCATAGTAGTTTCCTCCATTTATTTTGATTTTGATCCGGGACATGGGCAGGAGGAATCAAGAATAGTGAATACCTGACGAATTTTTGCCGTAACCTGAAAAGAATTTTCCGCATCCGATGAAAAGCGGATGTGCCGTTAGACATTCATTATTCTTATTCGACCTGTTGGACCCCGGTTGTTTTTTCCATTCTTTCTAAAATGCCATGCAAAAAGCATGGCATTTTAGAATTCGAAAAGGATGATTACTTTCTGAGTCCCAACTTCTCCACAATCGCACGGTAACGGTTGATGTCCTTCTTCTCCAGATAGCCGAGGAGATTACGTCTCTTACCGACCATCTTCAGAAGACCTCTGCGGGAGTGGTGATCATGGGTGTTGACCTTCAGATGCTCGGTCAGTTCAGCAATTCTCTTGGTGAGGATGGCGATCTGTACCTCAGGCGATCCGGTGTCTCCCTCATGGATAGCGTAGGTCTCAATAATCTGTGTTTTGGTTTCCTTGTTCATCATAGCGATGCACCTCATATAAAATGTATTCCGTGAGGCACGGTGACGGTCGGTGGATCCGATCACTGAGCCTCCGGTGACTGTTGCGGTGAATGCCGCATACGGGTCTATTATACCACATTTGCAAAAAATTGCAAACAAAATAGTGATTGTTTACAATTTATTTACAAGATCATTTTCGGGACAGAAGGCGGGAGATGATGTGCTTACGCCTTTTTCCACTTGGTACCCTGGGGGGTATCCTGAAGAAGGATGCCCATCTCGGTCAGCTGACCTCTGATCTGGTCGGCACGGGCGTAATCCTTCGCCTTTTTGGCGGCGGTGCGCTCGGCGATCAGTGCCTCAACCTTCTCGGCAAGCTCACGGTCGGCGGCAGTTTCGCCGATAAGCCCCAGCAGATTGCCAAGCTCCAGGAAGATGGCTCCTGCCTCAACGGCTGCGTTCTTCGAGGGAGAGGTGGCAAGATAACTGTTCAACTCACGGACGATCTCGAACAGAGCGGAGATCGCATCGGCAGTGTTGAAATCGTCGTCCATCTTCTCAATGAAGGTCTGCTTGTAGCCCTCCATGACCGACAGCACCTTCGGATCGGCAGGCTCGCCGGCTTCTGCATTTTTAACATAGAACGCCAGATTGTCTGCGCAGTTCTGGATCCGCTCCACGGCGTTCTTGGACGCCTCGATGATCTCGGTACTGTAGTTGATGGGTTTGCGGTAGTGGCTGGACAGCAGGAAGTAGCGGATAGCGGGATAGCCGTAGACGGCGGCAACATCACGGACGGTGAAGAAATTATTCAGCGATTTGGACATCTTCTTGTTGTCCACGTTGATGAAGCCGTTGTGCATCCAGTAGTTGGAGAAGCGCACGCCGTTTGCGCCTTCGGACTGGGCGATCTCGTTCTCATGATGGGGGAAGGTCAGATCGACGCCGCCGCAGTGCAGGTCGATGGTCTTGCCCAGATAGCGCATTGCCATTGCCGAGCATTCGATGTGCCAGCCGGGACGACCCTTGCCCCAGGGCGAATCCCAGGCAGGTTCTCCGGGCTTTGCACTCTTCCAGAGGGCAAAATCCAGCGGATCTTCCTTTTCCTCGCCGACGGCAATCCGTGCGCCCGACTCCAGATCCTCCAGCGGCATATGGGAGAGACAGCCGTAATTGGGGAACGCCTTGGTACGGTAATAAACGTCGCCGTTTGCCGCAGGATACGCAAGTCCTTTGGCAACCAGTTTGGATACCAGACCGATGATCTGTCCGATGTTTTCGGTGGCTCTGGGATGGACGGTAGCCGCCTTGATACCCAGACCCTCTGCATCGGTGAAGTATTCTTTGATGTAACGGTCGGCAACCTCGGAGACGGTGATGCCCTCTTCGTTTGCCTTCTTGATGAGCTTGTCATCCACGTCGGTGAAGTTCTGGACAAAGGTTACCTTGTAACCCCGATATTCCAGATAGCGTCGGAACTGATCAAAGAGAACGAAACATCTGGCGTTTCCGATGTGAAAATAGTTGTACACCGTGGGACCGCAGGCATACATTTTGACCTCGCCGGGGGTCAGCGTCACAAATTCTTCCTTCTGTCTGGTTAAATCGTTGTAAATCTGCATGATGATCAGATCCTTTCTCCGGTACGCTCTGCCGATCCGATTCCTGTCGTGCCGTACCGTTGGTATTTGTCGTATTTGTACCGCATGCCAATTGAGGCATTTGGGTAAATCTTTTCTTTTTCAGCTTGTCCCGGATCGGGACTTTTCCGGTCAGACCCCGCTGACCGGAGTTTCCTGAGCCTCCTGAGTCTCCTGAGCCTTCTGAGTCTCCAACGCCTCGATACGCCGCTTGAGTTCGTCGATTTCCTTCCGGATGGGATCGGGAATGTGAATCTGATCCAGATCCTGACGCACCCGTTTGCCTCGGATGCGGACCACCCTTGCAGGGATGCCGACGGCAGTGCAGTTCGGGGGAACCTCCTCCAGGACCACTGCGCCGGCGGCAATTTTGGCATTGTCGCCAACCTTGAAGGGACCGAGAATTTTGGCTCCGGCTCCGACCATTACGTTGTTGCCGAGGGTGGGATGACGCTTACCGGTGATCTTGCCGGTGCCGCCCAGAGTTGCCCCCTGATAGATGGTGCAGTCGTCCCCGATTTCGGCGGTTTCGCCGATGACCACGCCGGTGCCGTGATCAATGAACAGTCCCTTGCCGATGGTGGCGGCGGGATGAATCTCAATGCCGGTAAGGAACTTCATGGATTGGCTGATGGCGCGGGCGGTCATGGTAAAGCCGTGAGCGTGGAGATAGTGGGTCAGCCGATGGGCAGTAACGGCGTGAAAACCCGAATAGAGCAGGGCAACCTCCAGATTGCTGACTGCGGCAGGATCCCTGTCCCGGATCTGCTCTATATCGTATTCAATTTCTGCGATCAGATTGGCAATCTGATCGGTTTTTTCGTCAAATTTGCGAAAAATGCCGGGTATATACATGGAAACTTACCTTTCGGGACACCTGTTATCATCCCGACAGGCTGTTAACCTGTCGGGATCAATGATAGTTTATGTGAAATCGGAAAGATGGGTTACTGATAGTCAGCAACGTTTACCCAGTTCTGGAGGAATTCGCACTCTTCGGGATTTCCCTTGACCATCTGGGATGCGGCGACGATGGGAAGCCACTGATCCACATATTTGCGGGCGGTGTGGCTCTTTTCGCAGAACAGGTTCATATACTTCTCGGCGATTTCGGTATCATCGTGCAAGCTGAAGAGAAGGAAGGTGCGGGCGGCATCGGCGGAAGCGTTTCCGACGGTGGCGTGCGCCCAGTCGATGACAACGGGGGTACCGTCTGCCTGAATGATGATGTTGGAGGGGTTGAAGTCGCCGTGACAGAGCTTTTCGTGCTTGGGCATAGCCTCAAGTCTGGTGTGAAGCTCGTACTTCACATCGGCGGGAAGATCGGTCTGAGAGATTTTTCCGAGCATTTTGTCACGGAGCTTGTTCAGCTTGGGAGAGGTTTTGGACTGGATGGTAAGCTGTAAATCCACAAACAGGTTCAGATACTCATCAATTTTATCAGGATTTGCTTTCATCAAAGCGGAAAGGGTGGTTCCCTCGATGAAACGGGTGGCGATTGCCCACTTGCCGTCGATGCGGGAGACCTCAATAATACTGGGAACGGGAAGTCCCGTTTCCTCTACGCAAGCGTGATTGAGAGCCTCACGGAGCACATCGGACTTCTTGAAGGTCTCGTCAAATACCTTAACGGTGGCGTCGCCGTCACGGTAAATAATTTTATGGGTGCGTTTTGCAATGATTTCTTCGGGCATCATAGGTAAAAATCCTCCTAAAAAATAAATTCAAAAATAAAACCGCCTTTGTCCCCCTTTTCGGGGGGATACAAAGGCGGCATTTCGGTCGCGGTTCCACTTTGCTTTTGACTCTTGCCCTGTAACGAAGGGAATACGGACCGGGCTTATCCGAAAAATACGGACTCACCGGGTCGGCTCACGGACGCACATTCGGAATACCTGACATATGCCTTTCAGCTGCGCACCGACGGGTACGCCTGCATACTCTCTGGGGACAGGTGACAATCCGACCTCTTCCGATCACTGCCTTTGAATAACTCTATTATAGCGTATGATTCACGATTTGTAAACAGGTTTTTCAAAAAAAATTGTGAATTTTTTGCAAATCAGGGATTATCGGACTTCTGGTCATCCCGGGCATTACCGTCGGACGGGGTACCGGAGCTTTTTTCGGCGGTGCGGGTTCTGCGGTGCGCAGGGAAACGGAATCCGCTCTTACTCTTGGCGGTGGATTTGAACAGCTCGGTAAAGAGGAGCAGCAGAATCGGGGGGATCAGAACTGCGACGTAGGCAGGAACCGGCAGGCGGTAGATGCCGAAAAATCCTCCGAAGACAGGGAAGAACAGACCGAATCCCACCAGCGCAAGGATGGAGAGAACGGCAAAGGACAGCATATTGGAGAAAGACACATCCCCGGCAAACAGACTGCGTTCCTTTCCGCTTTCCAGAAGAATCAGGTGGGAGGCGATCAGCACCGACAGGAAGACGGGGGTGCAGACTGTGGATGCACTGACAAGACCCAGTGAGGTCAGAACAGAGCCGGAAAGAATCAGGCAGATTCCGAAGAACAGTCCGGACAGCATGGCATGGAAGTTTGCCGCCGACGTCCTGTTCTGCCGTCCGGACTTTCCTTTTGCAAGAATATCCCTGTCGGGCTTCTCAAAGGCAATGATCATGACGGCGGCAAGGTCAAAGAGCAGTCCGCAGGTCAGCATCTGGACGGGAGTCAGCAGGATGTTTCCGCTGAAGAAGGTCCAGAGCAGCAGAAGAAGCCTCGTTATGTTGACGGTCAGCAGATAGGTAAACAGCCGGTTGATGTTCCGGTAGATCATTCTTGCCCTCTCGATGGAGGCGCAGACGGCGTTCAGACCGCCGGTGGAATCCTTGCCGGTGATCACCGACACGATGGCATCGGAAACGAAACGCAGGGCATCGCATCCGCCGGGGGCACCGTCGCCCGCTTTGCTGACGCTGATGGGAAGATCGGCATCGTCGGCTCGCTTTTTTCGGGATTTTCTACGGTCCGACAGGGTCATGCTCTGGGTGTAACAGACATCCGCCTGCCGCATGGTGACGATCTCTTCAAATTTCTGACCCAGATACCCCACCTTCTCTCCCTGCTTCTGCATCAGGGAGATGACCCGACCGGCAGTCCGGGGATCCATGTTCTGGTACAGGGCAAGCCTGTCCAGACGGGTGGCGAGAACGCCCTCGCCCATTCGCTCGATTTCCGCCCGATCGGTGATCTGTCCCGCCTCATCGGAGACGATTCCCAGAATTCCCGCCAGAGCGGCGTTCCGCTCCGACTTGTCGGGAGTGAACAGCACCACCCGGATGCCCGCACTGCGGAGCTTTTCCACGGTTTTGGTTACGCCGGGAAGGAGCGGCTCGCTGAATCCGAGAAATCCCTCAAAGGTCATGCCCGACAGGGTGTCGGAAAGACGGACCAGGGTGGAGAAGAAGGAGTAGTTGGTGGCAATGCCGACAACCGTTCCACGCTCCCGCATCATTTGTGCAGCGATGGTGGACAGACGGCTGCGGATCATGCCGTTCATTTTGTGGATGTTGCCCGCCATGTCCCGGTAGCTGGTGCAGGCGGCAAGAATCTGATCGGCGGCTCCCCGGACAATCACCCGGTTTTCCGCTCCCTGACGGACCAGTGTGGTCTCAAAGGGACAGTATTCGCTCTTTCCCAGATGCTCTCTGAGGGGGTATTCTTCATCCAGCTCATGGGTGTACAGACCGTTTTTCTTGGCAGAGCGCAGGATGGCCTCCTCTTCGCAGGTGTACATATTGTCCCCTGCGGCGGTCAGCGAAAGCAGTCTTTGATCGTACAAACCGGTGGATACCACTGCCAGCCGCAGAATTTCCGAGCAGACAGGGTCAAATCCCAACGGTGTGACCTCATAGGGACGGTCGGAGTCCACGTCCAGATAAATGCAGTTCAGATGCATATCCGACTCGGCAACCACCGCCTCGGTGGGAAGAATGAGCGTGGTCAGTTTTCCCATGTCCGATAGCTTTTCGGCGTTCTTGATCAGCACTCCGGTGCATAGCCGTCCCGACTGATTGAAGGAACTGAAAACGCCTACCGAGACGATGATGTAGCCGAAAATTGCGTAAAACTCAGACATGGCACCGCATCCGAAGGACAGGGCATACAGCAGTCCCGTCAGCGCATCGAAGCGGCGGAGGGCGGGAAGCATATTCATCACCGTCAGAAGGAAGGTCAGCAGGATTGCCGCCAGGGTGATGAAATAGGAGAGCTTCCGGAGTTTGTTGAAGACGGCGAGCTTGTCATAGGAGACGGCAGCCTTGTTCTTTCCCACCGAGCAGACGTAGCAATCCTTGCCGCATCGGCAGGCAATCGCCTTTCCGTGACCGCTTTTCACGATGGTGGAGGCGTAGACCATGTTCAGGGCTTCGTGGGGCGGGATGTTGCGGATGTTCCGGTACTCGCTGTCCTTGCGGACCGGTCCTTCGGCACCCGTAATGCCCGATTCCAGCACGATCAGATTGTTGTCCTCAATCAGACGGGCATCGCAGGGAATGATGTCTCCGGCAGACAGACAGATCAGATCGCCTACGGCGATCTGTTCCTGTCTTACAAGGGTCATGCGTCCGTCCCGCACGACCTTTGCGGTAGGCAGGGCAGCGTGACCCATTCCCGAGAGAATCCGCTTTGCCTTGACGTAGGAGACAATCAGGGTCAGATAGTTGACCCCCAGAAGGAGGATCAGAATCAGGGACTGAAGGTCTTTGTTGAAGAGAGCCGACAGGACACAGGTCAGTGCCAGCAGGATGGTCAGGGTGCTGACCGAGGTTTTGCGCATATCCTCCCAGAAGGAGTAGGTGGGCAGGGGAAAGACGGTGTTCAGACCGTTTGCCTCCAGCCGCTTGCGCGCCTCTTCGGAACTGAGCCCCGTTCTCAGATCGGTATCGGTCTGCCTTGCCGTCTCTGCGGCATCCAGATCGTACCATCGTTTGGTCATGGTTCAGACCGCCTCCCTTCCCTCTGATCGGGTCAATCGTTGCTTGATAAACTTGAAAATTCAATCCATTTGCAGGATTACAGACAGGTGATAACCAGATTTTCGCTGTCTGCGTCGATATAGGCATCCCGGATGGATGCGTTGTAGTCGCCGATGAGTCGGTTGGCAAGGACGTCCTCGATTTCCCGTTCGATGGTGCGCCTGAGATTTCGGGCACCGAATTTGCGGGAATACGCCTTCTTTGCCAGAAGAGCGGCGGCAGAGTCGGTATAGTGCAGGGTGATGGATTTTTCCGAAAGGGCTTTGGCAAGGTCGGAAAGCTGAATTTTGGCGATCTTAACAAAATCCTCTTCGGAAAGGGAACGGAAGGTGATGATCTCATCCACCCGATTGATGAACTCGGGACGGAGGAAGCCTTCCAGTGCCTTCATGGTTCGACCCTCTTCGGCAACTCCCTGTACGGCGGTGAATCCGGGTGTGGCATCCACACCCACAGCCCCCGCATTGGTGGTCATGACGATAATGGTGTTCTCAAAGTTCACCTTGCGCCCGGAGGCGTCGGTGATCTGCCCGTCGTCCAGAATTTGCAGAAGAATGTTCATAACATCGGGATGCGCCTTCTCGATCTCGTCAAACAGAACCACCGAATAGGGCTTTCTGCGGATCTTTTCGGTCAGCTGTCCCGCATCCTCATAGCCCACATATCCGGGAGGGGCACCGATGATTCGGGATACGCTGAATTTCTCCATGAATTCGGACATATCCAGCCGGATCAGGGTTTCGGGGGAATCGAAGAGATCGTTTGCCAGGGTTTTGACCAGTTCGGTCTTGCCCACACCGGTGGGACCGGCGAAAATGAAGGAAACGGGGCGACGCTTGGCGGAGACGCCCGCACGGTTGCGCTTGATGGCACGGGCAACCGCATCCACCGCCACATCCTGACCGATAATCCGCTGCTTCAGGCGGTCGGCAAGGGTGTCAATGCGGCGGAATTCGCTCTCTGTGATGTTGGAGGCGGGAATTCCCGTCCAGATTTCGATGACGTCGGCAAGTTCGGAGGTGGTCAGTTCCACACGGTCACGCTCGGCGGAGGCAGCATCGAATTCCGCCTTGGCTCTTGCCTCTTCCGCCTTGCACTCGGCAATCCGACGGTATTTGGTATCCAGATCCTCGTCCTTGATTTCCTCAGCCTCCGCCTTTTCCCGGGCGGCGGTCGCCTTTTTCAGGGCATCGGATGCCTTTTCGGCACGGTTGATCTCAGGGGAGATCAACGCCAGATGGGATGCCGCCTCGTCGATCAGGTCAATTGCCTTGTCGGGCAGGAATCGGTCGGTAATGTATCGCTCGGAGAGAATCACCGCCCGTTCCACCGTCTGGTCGGGAATTTTCAATCCGTGGAAGTTTTCGTAGTAGCCCTTGATTCCCTTGAGGATGGCGATGGTGTCGGCAACCGACGGTTCCTCGATGACGATAGGCTGGAACCGTCTCTCCAGTGCCGAGTCCTTCTCAATGTATTTGCGGTATTCGGCAAGGGTGGTGGCACCGATCAGTTGAATCTCCCCCCGGGACAGGGCGGGCTTCAGGATGTTGGCGGCATTCATGCTGCCTTCGCTGTCACCGGCACCCACGATGGAGTGAACCTCGTCGATCACAAGGATGATGTTGCCGAGGTTCTTGGCCTCCTCGATCAGTCCCTTGATTCTCGATTCAAACTGTCCCCGGAACTGGGTCCCCGCCACCAGAGCGGTCATGTCAACCAGATGAATTTCCTTGTTTTGCAGTCGCTGGGGAACGTCTCCGGCGGCGATTTTCTGTGCCAATGCCTCGGCAATGGCAGTCTTGCCCACACCCGGCTCACCGATCAGGCAGGGATTGTTCTTCTGGCGACGGCAGAGAATCTGCATCATGCGGGACAGTTCCCGTTGACGTCCCACAATGGTGTCCAGTTTGCCTTCTCTGGCACTGCGGGTCAGATCGGTGCAGTAGAGATCGAGGAACTTCCGTTCCTTGCCTGCCTTTTTGTTGCGGGGACGACCGCTCTGACCCTGTCCTCCGTTGGCAAAACGGGGATCGGAAGAACCGCTGCCCATGCCTGCAAGTCCGAAATTCCGCATGAGCTTGCCGAAATCCAGGGGAGGGGTTCTTCCCATAAGCGGAGCGTCGGATTTTTCCACGCTGTCGGGGAGGTTTTCGCCTCCGGATTCCTCCGAATTCCCGGCATCACCGGCATCACCGGCATCTCCGGCATCCCCGTTATCCCGGGAACCGTCGTCATTTCCGCTTCCAGACAGAATGCCTTCCATTTCCATATCAATTTTGTCCAGATCGCTGTCGGAAAGCCCGATGTTCTGGAGCATATCGTTGATGGGCTTGATGCCAAGCTCCTTGGCGCATTTGATACAGATTCCTTCGTTGATGGTGTTGCCTGCTTCAATACGGGTGATGAAGATGACGGCAACCCTTTTTTTGCATCTCGCACATAATTCCATAAATTAGTTCCATTCTTTCTTGATTGTCTGTCCCACAGACAGACGGGTTTTACTCCAGATGGAGCAGCAGACGGATCAGATTGTGATCGAAGAACCACCTTGCCACCGTGCTTTTTTCGATCAGACCGGCGGCAGATTCATTGTAAACAGCGATCAGCTGAATCGGCATAAAGACCACCAGCACCAGTACCTGCACAAAGAGGACGCCGAGAAACAGTCCGCAGACACCGCCCAGCAGGTGATTGATCTGGGCAATCACGGGAATGTCGATCTTTTTGGAGAGAAATCTGCAGATAATGCCGGTAGCGATCATAGCCACAATGAAGACCAGGATAAATCCGATGCCGTTTGCGATGGCGGAAGCGGACAGCAGCTTATCCAGATAGCTGACACTCTCCAGTGCCGACTCCAGGGAGGGTCTTATCAGCGAACCGATGGCGGAGCCGAATACCGATGCCAGAATAGCCGAGACAATATAGCTGCCAAAGGTCAAAAGAACCAGAACCAGCCCCTTTTTGGCATAGCCGATAACACTTAGGGCGATGATAACGATAACCAGAATATCAAACAGGATCATAATAACCTCCTTGCCGTTTTCGACGGCACATTCATATTAAATTGATCTATCGGAACCGACGGCTGTCGGTTATCCTTCGGTTGATCCGGAGTCTTCATCTTCATCCGTGATGCAGATCATGCGGGTGTACAGGCAGAGATAGACGTTCTCCCCGTCGCAGAGAATTGCCTGGGGAGGTTCGGTGACCTGTTTGGTCATCTCCCCGTCGGCATGGCAGAGGGTGCAGAGAGACTCGCCGTCATAGAGATAGGTGTTGTTCTCCGATACGGTCAGCAGAACCGGCTCGCCCACCGTTTCTGCCGAAATCTCGCTGCCGTCTGAGAAAAGGACGGTCAGGGTCAGGGCGGTGGCATTGCTTGAGGAGGAGCTGACAACGGAAACACAGTCCGATCCTATTTCATATTTTATCACATTTTGCCCGATAAAAGTAGACGTATTGTAAACTTTCCCTCCGGAACTTATAAATTTCACGCCGTCCGAGCAGACAAGGACGCAGGAACCGTCCGACAGGTAGCTTGCCCGGTAGGGGAGGATGCCCTCAAGGGTCAGGACGTAGTCCGCCTCGGTGCTGGAGGTGGGATGGGAGGCGATTTCGGTAACGGGCTGCCCCTGATCGGAGGAGTAGAAGGAGGTCACCAGCACGGATTCTCCGCCCGCACTCAAATCCACGCTGACGATATATTTGTCCTTGCGGATCTTCTGAATCAGCTGGGAGCTTTGATTGTAAACCAGAACGGTGCCGTAATAGTGCGCCTCCCGGGTGGCAATGGCGTAAATACCGTTGTCTGAGATTGCGGCATCGGTGATGGGATAGTCACAGCTGCCCTCCCCCACATTGTTGAAATAGGTGTAAAGGGAGTAGCTCGTGCCGCCCCGATCGAAGCAGAGCAGATTTTCCTTGGACGGGCAGAGAACCGGAGTGGCATAAGACAGCTTTTCGTAGTAGGACTCGTTTCCGTAGCGATCGCTGATGGTCAGCCGATCGTTGCCCACGGTGGCGAAGTAGTCCCGGTAGATGGCGAAAACCCGGTCGGCATCCCGATCATAGAGAAGACCGCCCCCGTCCTCTTCGTTGGGAATGGAGGATTCCAGACGGAAATTCACGTTCCGCATGAGAAAACGGAAGTTTTCCACGGTGATTTCATCCCGGAAGGAGTAAAACATTCCGATGAGAAAGGCGGCAAGTGCCAGAACCGTTGCCCATGCGGCGATACGGAGCCGTCCCGACAGCGTCAGATAGTACCGATTGGTGACCACCTTGGTCTCTTCGGCAAATTCGTCGTCATCGGGGGGCAGAGTGAAGAGGTTTTCCACCTCATTCTGGGTCAGCTTCTGAAAGGTGTAGCGTTTCTTTTTTCGGTCAGCCTTCCGCTTTTCCTGCTTGGTCAGGGCTTTTGGCGACTCAACATCCACCGAAAGAGCCTGATCGGGCGATTTTTTTGCGGTTGGCTTCTTTTTTGCAAGCTTCTTTTTCACGGCAAATCCTTTCCGTAAACATTCGGTGGATAGACCACCTTGCAAAGGTACAGTCCTTCGGGGGGAAGGGTGGCGCCGGTTCTGCGCCGGTCTCCCGAAAGAAGGATGGAGGGAAGATCGGCGGGATTTATCTTTCCGTCCGAGACGGCGACCAGCGTTCCCGCAAGAATCCGGACCATGTTGTAGAGAAATCCGTCTGCCGCCACCACAATCCGCACAAGATCGCCTTCACGCTCGGCGTAAAAATACCGGACGGTGCGGACGGTGGTGGAGACCGATGAGCCCTGCGCCATGAAGGCGGAAAAATCGTGCCTGCCCACCAGCATTGCGGCGGCGAGATTCATTCGGTCAACGTCCAGGGGAATCGGATCGAACCAGGCACGGTCGGCATAAAAGGGGTCTCTGACAGGGCAGTTCAGGATCAGATACTGATACTCCTTGTATTCTACCCCGTATCTGGGGTGAAAATCCTCGGGAACTTTTACTGCCGATCGGATGGCAAGATCGGGGGGCAGATAGGGGGAAAGTGCCAGAGGGAGCTTTTCGGGAGGCATCCCGGGAAACAGGTTTCCCTCCACTGTCAGGGCAAAATCTCTGGCGTGAACTCCCGCATCGGTGCGGGAGGCACCGGTCAGCATCAGCTTTTCCCCGAAGAAATCCTCCAGTGCCTTTTGCAGGGTCCCCTGAACGGTCCGAAGTCCGGGCTGTACCTGAAACCCGTGAAAATGGGTCCCCACATAGGCAATTCGAAGTAGGAGCTTCATTGAGAAACTCCGATGCGGTATCGGTCGTACAGTTCGATACCGGTTTTCAGCACCGCCTTGGTCATGGACTCCTCCTCAGGGGTCAGATCGAAGCGGTCGTCGGTTTCGTCATCCTCGTCGGCAATGCCGTCGAAGTCGATGCCTGCAAGGCAGAGCTTTTCATATATGTCGTTGAGGATAAAGGAGTTTCCGCCGCCGGCAAAGGGCTTTCCCAGACTTGCCGACAGATCGGCGAAAAGCGACCAGCAGTCCAGTGCCGTGGCATCGGCGTACCGATCCTCATCGGAAATGAAGTCGGCAAGGGCGTCCAGGTCGTATGCCTTGTGGACAGCGGCGGAGAGCGAAATTCCACTGCCCTTCGCATAGGTATCCAGGGATCGGAAATCGGGGAAGGTCAGCAGTCTGTCATCCTTGCAGATAAGTCCCTCGGACTGTCCGGTAAACCAGATGGCATAGGAAATCTCATCCTTGTATTTTACGGAAATCGGGTAATATTCGTTCATGTTCGGCGTATTGTCCTTTCTGAAGGAATGGGCATTTTTATATCATCAGAATCCCGGGAAGGGGGAGCCACCACATGGCGACAATTCCTGCGCACAGCAGAGTCATCAGCAAAAGGGCAACAAAATCTCTGCCGTGGTAGTGGAGAATGTTCATTCGGGTGCGCCCGTCCCCGCCGTGATAGCATCGGCACTCCATGGCGGTTGCCAGTTCCTCGGCACGCCGAACGGAGGAGACAAACAGGGGAATAAAGATGGGAACCAACGCTTTTGCACGGGAGATCAGGGAGCCGGTTTCAAAATCCGCACCCCTTGCCTTCTGCGCTGACATGATTTTGTCGGTTTCTTCCACCAGCGTGGGGATGAAGCGCAGAGCGATGGTCATCATCATGGCAAATTCGTGAACGTGAATGTGAATTTTTCTCAGGGGAGAAAGAAGCTGCTCAATGGCATCGGTCAGGGCGATGGGGGAGGTGGTGTAGGTCAGCAGCATGGTGGTTCCCACCAGCAGGGCAACCACCCGCACGGCGATGACGACGGCAAAGAGGATGCCCTCCAGATAGATGTGGATAAACCTCCAGTTTACCAGCACGATTTCGCCCGTGTGCCAGAAAATGTTGAAAAAGGAGGTAAAAATCAGAATAAAGCGCAGCGGCTTCAGCGATTTGACGATGGTCGACATGGGAATTTTCCCGATGGGAACCAGCAGAAATGCCAGTACGGTCAGGAGCAGGACGGCGATCATGTCCTTGGCGAGAAAGATGATGACGATATAGAAAAGGGTCAGGATCAGCTTCATTCGGGGATCCAGACGGTGCAGAATCGAATTTCCGGGGAAAAACTGCCCCAGCGTAATGTCTTTGAGCATGGGTCAGATCGCTCCTTTCAACAGGGGGAGCAGAACCTTTGCCGCATCCTCAACCGTGTAAATATTGTCGGGCAGATCGTAGCCCTTCTCCCGCAGACGGGCGATAACCCGGGTGATCTGGGGAACGTCCAGCCCCATGGCGGCAAGCTCCTTCCCGTGTCGGAAGATTTCTTCCTTGGTGTCCGACAGGACGCATTTTCCCTGATTTAAGACAATCACGTTGTCGGCGTATCTTGCCATATCCTCCATGGAGTGGCTGACGATGACCACCGTTCCGCCGGTTTCCTTCTTGTATCGGAGCAGACCGCCGAAGATTTCCTCTCTTCCGATAGGGTCCAGACCCGAGGCAGGCTCGTCCAATACCAACACCCGGGGACGCATGGCGATGATTCCCGCAATGGCGACTCTGCGCTTCTGTCCGCCCGACAGATCGAAGGGGGATTTGTCCATTATTGCGGCGTCCAGTCCTACGAAAGCGGCGGCTTCACGGACTCTGACCTTGATTTCCTCCTCGGACAGCCCTTGATTTTTGGGTCCGAAGGCGATGTCCTTTGCCACCGTCTCCTCAAAAAGCTGATATTCGGGGTACTGGAACACCAATCCTACCGTATAGCGGGCATCCTTTAACCTTTTTTTGTCGGTGCCAAGCTCCTCTCCGAAGAGAAAAATCTTTCCCGAGGAGGGGATCAGCAGTCCGTTGAACATCTGAACCAGGGTGGACTTGCCGGAGCCGGTATGTCCGATCATGCCGGTGATTTTGCCCTCCTCAATGGAGAAGGAAACGTCGTCTACCGCCACCTTCCGAAAGGTGGTGTGATCACCGTAGACATAGGAAACATTCTGTATCTCAATTGCAGTTGCCATTTGAATTCTCTTTTCCCTTTCCGTTGGGTTCCTTCAGAATTTTGCAGAGGGTCTCCACTGCGTTCTCCTCATCGAGAACATCATCGGGCAGTTGGATTCCCGATTTTCTCAGGGAGTAAAACAGTTCGGTGACCTGGGGAACCGCCAGTCCCAAAGCGTGGAGCGTCTCCACCCGGGAGAAGACCTCCTTGGGAGAACCGTCCAGAACGATTTTCCCCTGATCCAGCACCAGAACCCGGTCGGCGAGGACCGCCTCCTCCATGTTGTGGGTGATGGTCAGGACGGTGATTCCCTTCTCCCGGTTGAGCATTTCGATGGTCTTCATGACCTCGGCACGCCCCATGGGGTCCAGCATGGCGGTGGATTCGTCGAAGAGGATGCACTCGGGCATCATGGCAAGGATGCCCGCAATGGCAATGCGTTGTTTCTGACCGCCCGAGAGCTTGTGAGGGGCGTGACGGGCATATTCGGTCATGCCGACGGCGGCGAGGGCGTCGTCTACCCGACGGCGGATTTCCTCCGATGGCAGTCCCAGATTCTCGGGACCGAAGGCGACATCCTCTTCCACAACGGTGGCGACCAGCTGATTGTCGGGGTTCTGAAAGACCATCCCCACCGACTTGCGGACGGCGAGAATCTCCTCGTCGCTCATGTCGGGGCGAATGGTGTGACCGCCGATGGTGACGCTGCCGGAGGAGGGCTCCAGAATCAGATTCAGCAGCTTGGCAAGGGTGGATTTTCCCGAACCGTTGCGACCGAGAATGGCAACAAAGGAACCCTTTTCAATGGAGAGATTGATTCCATCCAGAACGGGAATGGGCATATCGTCATCGTCGGTATAGTGAAAGTACAAGTCTTTGATTTCAATATAGGGCATAATATAGAAGGTTTCCTTTCAGGAAATGGGAATATGGGAACGGGGTGTTTGATTGGGGTTCAGAG
>JBJDZN010000016.1:0-3817 GCA_051868045.1 Eubacteriales bacterium | reverse complement strand
CGCAGGATAGTGCGTTTGGCTACTCCCTGCTCCATCTGGCGGCGGCACCGCAGGGAAGGGTCAGAGAGGTGGCGGTGACGGGCAGTCCCACCTCGTCGCATTCCACTTTTCCGCCGTATTTTTTCAGGGTCAGACCTAAGAGATAGCCCATGGCGGAGGGAGACAGACCGGTGGTATAGGTGTTCAGCAGGACAAACAGGGGATCGTCGGACAGAACTCCGACGCAAAGCTCCAGAAAGGGGTGAATCGACTCCTCCAGCTTCCAGATTTCCCCGGTGGGACCCCTTCCGTAGGAGGGCGGGTCCAGAATGATGGCATCGTACCGATTGCCCCGACGAATCTCCCGCTCCACAAATTTGCGGCAGTCGTCCACAATCCAGCGGATGGGTGCATCGGCAAGTCCCGACAGGGCGGCGTTTTCTCTTGCCTGAGCAACCATCCCTTTGGCGGCGTCCACATGGGTCACCGATGCCCCCGCCTTGGCGGCGGCAATAGTGGCACCGCCGGTGTAGGCAAACAGGTTCAGCACCCGGATGGGGCGTCCGGCGTTTCGGATCAGCTTCGTGAACCATTCCCAGTTGACCGCCTGCTCGGGAAAAAGCCCGGTGTGCTTGAAGCCCATGGGCTTGATCTTGAAGGTCAGCCCCAGCGACTCATAAGAGAGGGTCCACTGCTCGGGCAGTTTGGATTCAAGGTCCCACTGACCGCCGCCCTTGTGGGAGCGCAGATAGGAGGCGTCCGCCTTTTTCCAGAGTGGGGACAGGGCTGCGCCCTTCCAGATCACCTGGGGATCGGGACGGATCAGGAGATAACCCTTCCACCGTTCCAGCCGCCTGCCGTCGTCGGTGTCGATCAGTTCATATTCTTTCCATTGGTCGGATAAATACATGGTGCATCCTTTCAAGAGGAGATTTTTCTGTCAGGTTATTCTTCATTCCTGTCCTCAAACAGATCGGTTTGCAGGCTGTCGGCGGGCTTGTCCGCAGGACGGTATTCCAGCCCCAGATGCTCGTAGGCAAGGCGGGTGGCGCATCTGCCTCTGGGGGTTCGGGAGAGAAAGCCGATCTGCATCAGATAGGGTTCGTAGACGTCCTCGATGGTGACCGCCTCTTCGCCGATGGTTGCCGCCAGAGTCTCCAGTCCCACGGGACCGCCGTCGTACAGTCGGATAATGGTGGACAGCATCCGTCTGTCGATGTTGTCCAGTCCCAACTCGTCGATTTCCAACGCCTCCAGCGCATAACGGGCAATCGCCTCGTCAATGATGCCCGTGCCCTTGACCTGGGCAAAGTCCCGCACCCGCTTAAGCAGCCGGTTGGCAATACGGGGTGTACCTCTGGAGCATCGTGCAATCTGCTCGGCACCGTCGGGGGTGATGGCAAACTCCAGAATTCTGGCACTCCGGGTGACGATTTGGGTCAGATCCTCGGCGGAATACAGCTCCAGCTTCAGAAGAACGCCGAAACGGTCCCGCAAAGGGGTGGAAAGCTGTCCCGCACGGGTGGTTGCGCCGATCAGGGTGAAATGGGGGAGCTTCATTCGGAAGGACCTGGCGGCAGGTCCCTTGCCGATGATGATGTCAATCTCGAAATCCTCCATGGCGGGGTAGAGAACCTCCTCCACCATGCGGGGCAGACGGTGAATCTCGTCGATAAAGAGAATGTCGTTCTCCTGAAGGTTGGTCAGCAGGGCAACCAGATCGCCCGCCTTCTCAATGGCGGGACCCGAGGTGATGCGGATGTTCACGTTCATCTCATTGGCGATGATGGCGGACAGGGTGGTCTTGCCCAGCCCGGGAGGGCCGTAGAGCAGAACGTGATCCAGCATATCCCCTCTCATGCGGGCAGCCTCTATATAGATTTTCAGATTTTCCTTCGCCTTGGTTTGTCCGATGTACTCGTCCAATGTGTGGGGACGGAGACTCAGCTCGGTGTCGCTGTCATTCTGGTTGAAGGAGGTATTCATCATGCGGTTGTCCAGTTCAAATTCGTCCATACCAAATTCCTTTCTGTCCTTCGAAAAGGCATTTTCACACGGTCAGCCGATCTTCATCGTAAGACCGACTTCTTTTCGGCGGGCACCGATTGTTCAGTTTTTCATCAGTTTCTTGAGTCCCTCACGGATCAGCGATTCGGCATCCAGAGTGGGATCGGCATCCCGCAGAGCGTAGATTGCCTCACTGCGGGTGTACCCCAGCACCATCAGAGCCGCCTGCGCATCGGCAAGGGCAGAGGTGCCTGCGGGTGCATCGTCGGGATCGGGCAGAACGGAGCCGTCCTCGGGGCGGATCACCTTGGCGATCTTGTCCTTCAGCTCCAGAACCACCCGGGCGGCGGTTTTGGCACCCACACCGTTGGCACGGGCGATGGATTTGGCATCCCCGGAAACCACGGCGGAAGCAAGACGTTCGGGGGTCAGCACCGACAGAATGGCAAGTGCCGCCTTGGGACCCACACCGGAGACCGAAATCAGCATCTCGAACGCCTTCTTTTCCTCCTCGGTGGCGAATCCGAACAGCTCCATGGCATCCTCACGGACCGAAAAATAGGTGTATAGCTTGACGGCAGACCCTTCCTTGCCCGATAGTTTGCCTAAGGTGTGGGAAGAGATGGTCAGTCGGTAGCCCACCCCGCCGGCATCAATGACGGCAGTGGACAGTGCGGCAAGGGCAAGGGTGCCGGAAATGTAGTAGTACATAAGATTGTCCTCTTTTGATTTTCATTAGCGATGGATATTAAGTATATCAGTTAAAAATGAATAAGCTTGACGGTAACCAATCGTTTTAGAGGCATATTGTGCTGCCAAATCGCACCATTGCAACACTCTGTCTGTGGCAACGGGAACATTCCAATATTCATATAGAACGTTTTCGGGGGTATTTAGTATTGTTTTCAAGATAAGCTCTTTGTATTGCTCGATACGACCAAAAACAGCAGGCATTTGAATATATGTATTTGAGTTTATAGCAATTGAGGTTTTTCCGCCTGCGGAGAACTGATCTCGAATATTCGTGTTAATTATTCCGCATTGTGTCGCTAGCCAAAGCGCAAATCGCTGATACTTTGTGGAGCCGGATTCGCTGAATATTTCTGGAAAAAGGGCATAGCCTTGCGCAGTATAATTGTTTTTTTCTGCAGGAGTCAAAGCACTCCAAAGTTTGACTGTGGCAGGAAGATTGGTATGATCGGGATCATCTGCTACCCACCATAGACTTTCACCATCTTTTAATTGGCTCTTGTAATATTTTGAAACAGGAATAACAGGATTGTCCATTTTGCGAAGTTCATCATAGGTTATTCCCATTTTATCAAAGATTGTCTCCCCTATTTTCAATTTCATATCAATTTGGTATCGAGGATAGTGTGTAACAGCAATGCCTGATAAACATTCTTCATAAGGTCTACTTAAAAATTTAACGGGTTTTCCCAATTTTCCAAAGGTCAAATAAATGCGTTTGACGTTCGGATTTCTTGTTGATTCAAGAATGCTACTTCCGATTGATTTCCAATGATCTTTGTTTGTGCTTTTAACCTCTACACCATAGTATCCGAAGATTACTATGTCTGGAAATGATGCTCCTGAGATAAGACGAATGGTTCCCTGAAATGATGTTCCAACGGCACATTCTGTTAACGCTGAATATACATCATCTTCCAGTTTTGTACCGTTTCGTCCACAATAGTAATCTTCTCTGACTGCTGCATCAGCGTTCAAAAATTTATCGGTTTTTTCCATAAGCTGATGAAATTCATCTAAAGCGGGTGTTTTATTTTCTGAAATAATCATGGTTTGCCCTCTCCAAAATACAAATTCCAAT
>JBJDZN010000015.1:0-10213 GCA_051868045.1 Eubacteriales bacterium | reverse complement strand
CAATGACCGTCTTCCTACCGCAGACAACGGCAGAGAGACGGTCATTTTATGTCAGAATAGCAAAAATCAGGGCTCAAACACGGTTTCCACGCCAACAAGGGAGGAAAACAGGTCAAAATACCTTTTTCCCTTCTTTTTGAAATTGATCGGCATCCCGGCATCATCAATAAAACAATGCTCGGATTTACCCGAAGCCCGAAGCGCACCGGTTGCGCAGTCGATCACACGATAGGAAAATCCAAACCGGATCCCGGTACATTCGGTCAGGGTCAGAAGAATGGCAACCTGATCGCCGAACCGGGTCATGCTTTTGAAACTGCACTCGACCGAAAGTACCGGTGCCACGAAACCTTCCTCCTCCATCTTCACATAGGGCGTTCCGACCTTTCCGAAATAGTCAATCCGCGCCTCCTCAAACCAACGGATATAGTTGGAATGATGCACGATCCCCATGCGGTCGGTTTCATAATATTTCACATCCCGAACATAGGCGGGAATTTTCATCTCTGTATCCATAAAAGATAACCCTCCGAATCTGTTTCCGTTTGATTATACAATATAATCGGAGTAAAGTCAAGGTTTTTCGATTCCCACGCAAAATTTTTTTGGATAACTCTTGATCTTTTCCGAAAGCTGTATTATAATAGAATCAGTAATAGAGAAAGGACGACCGTCTCATGAAAGAGTCTCAATTTACAAAAATCAATCCCGAAGCATCGGATTTCTGTCAGCCTACTACCATGCTGGAGATCGGAGACCCCTGTCTGCTGTCCGAGGGAGGACATCCTATCCTGTACGGGACCCTTCTCCAAAAAGATGCCGCTAAGGCGTCCTACGGAACAGACACCGGCTTTTTCTGCTATGTCGGAGAGGACTTGACACGATGGGCAGGACCCTATCTTCTCTGCGACAATCCCACCGATGCCAAGGTATTGTCTGCTGCCAAACCAATCCGGGTCGGCGACAGCGTTTACCTGATCGGAAAGTATGAGGCAGAAGGCAAAAACGGACTGATCGTCTATCAATCGGATCATCCTCTGGGAAAGTTCCGGTTCGTTTCCTCCTTCCGGATTGTTGCTCAATGCGTTCCCGATGCCGACGAAAGCGGGAAACTGTCCCTCTACTCGGTGGAAGATGGCGACGTGACTCTGCGGGAATTTTCGAAGGATCTTCTTCATCTCTCGGCACCGAACAAACTCACCGATAAGCTGAAGGCAACGGCTGCACCCTGTCTGATCAAGGATTCTGACGGGAAAACGGCTGCGCTGATTGTTCCTACCGAAAAGGGATTAATGCTCCTGTCGAAACCCAAGAAAGAAAGTGCCAAATCGTGGAAGGCATCAAAACTCAAGTGGAAGCTGCCTGCCGACTCGGTTTCTTCTTACAGGGACGACACCGGGCGGGATCTGTTGGTGATCGGTCTCAATCACTCCTTTGCCCTGATTCCTTACACCCTGAAAAAGACCAAATTGACGCTGGGCGATGCCATTCTTCCCTATCGGGAGGATGAGATTCAAGCCGTTCAGCAAGCACAAACGGCATCAGAAAACGGGTCAGGCGAAGATACCGCCAAAAAGAACAAAAAGGAAATTCATCTTCCCATCAGCCTCAGCACCCTTGCCGCCATCACGATTGCTCTGGTTTCCGCCGGCATCGGCATTATGATGGGAATTACCACCGGCAAGGAGAAGAAGGAGAAGCCCGTAAAGGCAAAAAAAGAGAAAAAATCGAAGTAAATCCACTCTGTTAGATCGAAACCTCCCGAAAACAAAGTTTTCGGGAGGTTTCAAATTATTTCAGCGTTCCTTCGGGCAGAATTTCACGGAAAGATCGGATGGACAGATCGGCGATTTTCCTTTTTTTCTCCTCATCCAGGGCGGCAGAATCGTCATAGACGGAAATTGTGGGAAATCCCGCTTCGTGAGCGGTTTTCAGCGCATAGAAGGCATCCTCAAAGACCAGACACTGATCGGGTCTCAGACCAAAGGAATTGGCAGCGATCTGATAGATTTCGGGGCGATCCTTACCGTAGCCAACGCCGGTACAGGTATACAACCGTTCCAGATAGGGATAGATTCCCGTCCGTTTCAGCACCAACTCTACCAGATACTGATCGGTAGCGGTAGCAAGGCAGATATGGATCTGATTTTGCTTCAGAAGCTCCAGCAGCTCCAGCGCACCTTCCTTGGGCATTGCCACGTTACGGTAGTAATCCTCCACTACCCGGTCAACGCCCTCCATGATTTCTTCCATACTATCGGTCAGGTGATATTCACGGGTAAAATACTCGGCAATCTGAGTCATGGACATGGGTTTGGTAATTTCCCGCCAGTCAGAATGGGGGGTAACACCTTTACTTTGGAGATAAATCCCGCCTGCCTGATCCCAGATCGACATGGAATCCGTCAGCGTGCCGTCCATATCGAAAATCACACATTTTATCGCATCTTTATTTATCATTTTCTTTTTCCTCTCGGTTATTCATTCTGACCGAAATCAGGTTTTCAACGGTTTGATCCTCAGCGTCCAGAATCATCCAGACTCTTCCCTTTTTCACGGTGATCCGACTGTCCACTCCGGTAAACTCATTGGAAACACCGATGGGAAAGTCACAGGTCATAGGATAGTCATGAAGGGGATATTTCAGTCCCTCGATGGTCACATTTGCCCGATCACCGACGCAGAAAAGCGACAAAACTCCCCGATAGGTAGAATCAAAAGCAACCGATTCTTCCGAAAGGAGGGTCACAGCCTTCCCGTCGCCCAAAAGATAGCCTTCGGCACCGTGGGAATCCAGATAGGCAAGGGTCTGAAGGCTGGCAAGGGTCTGATCCAGCCTGCCCCCAAGGGCACCCAGAATCACAAAACGGCGATACCCTCGGGCAATTCCCTCTTTGACTGCGAGCATGGTGTCGGTGTCGTCCTTTTCCACGGGGTGAACGATCACATTCCGGAATTCGGGAAGATGCCCCAGGGAATCAAAGTCGCCCACCGTCAGATCAGCTTCAAGACCCAGCGGTTCAAGATGGCGAACTCCGGCATCGGCGGCAATGACGAAATCGCCGCCGGTGCGGTCAATGCGAACGTCCCCGATATCCATGGCACCCAGAACATAGCAAATATTCCTGATCTTCATAACCTGACTCCAAAAAATCGGGGAAACTCCCCGATTTTTATTCCATACGTCCGATTTTGCGGAATTTTTCGTAGCGTGCTGCCAAAAGCTCGTCTATAGGGGTGGAGGAAAGTTCATCCAGCTTTTTGATCAGATCGCCCTTCACCGATGCGAACACTTTTGCTCTGCCCTCTTCACTTTCGTAGCTATCGTCCTCGGGGATGATTTTTTCAATGACCTCAAGGGACAAAAGACTTTCGGCATCCAGCTTCAAGGCTTCTGCCGCACGTCCTGCCAAAGCACTGTCCTTCCAGAGTATGCTTGCGCATCCTTCGGGGGAAACCACCGAATAGTAGGCTCTGCCCAGCATCCAGACTTCATCGGCAACGGCAAGTGCCAGCGCACCGCCGGAGCCGCCCTCTCCGATGACAATGGACAGAATCGGTGTTTTCAGTGTCATCATCTCATATAGATTTTCGGCAATTGCCTGACCCTGTCCCCGTTCCTCCGCCTCAATATCGCAGGCGGCACCGGCTGTGTCCACCAGACAGATCACGGGACGGTGGAACTTCTCAGCTTGTTTCATCAGACGCAGTGCCTTCCGATAGCCCTCAGGATGCGCCGCTCCGAATCCACGTCTGATTTTATCGGCGGTATCCTTTCCCTTCTCGATTCCGATAACCGTTACAGGTCGATCACCCAGCAGAGCGATTCCCGCCATGATTGAGGGATCGTCGCCAAACCTTCTGTCCCCGTGAAGCTCGGTGAACTCGGTGAAAAGAGCCGATATGTAGTCAGATGCGACCGGTCTGTTCTTGCTTCTCGCTTTATGGATATTCTCAATTTCGTTCATTTAGTTCATGCCTCTCTCAAGTTGTCCGATTTCACCGCAGTCGGTCATCAACAACCCTTCTGATGGAACATCAGAAGTTTCTTGACAACCTCACGGCAACGGCTTCTGGGCACTATGTCGTCGATAAAGCCGCAATCCCGAAGGGACTCCGCAGATTGGAAGCCTTCCGGCAGTTTTTTGCGGGTAGTCTGTTCCACAACCCGGGGTCCTGCGAATCCGATCAAAGCCTTGGGCTCGGCAAGGATAATATCACCGAGCATGGCAAAGGAAGCGGTGACTCCGCCGGTTGTCGGATTGGTCAGGATGGGAATATACAGTCCCCCCGCATCGCTGTGATGCTTGACTGCGCCCGACACCTTCGCCATCTGAATCAGGGAGAGCATTCCCTCCTGCATTCTGGCACCGCCGGAAACGGTAAATCCGACGACAGGCAGACTGTTTTCGGTAGCGTATTCAAAAAGACGGGTCAACTTATCGCCGAGAACCGTACCCATGGACCCCATCATAAAATCGGAGTGCATGGCGAACACACAGCAGGGATAGCCGCCGATGGTGGCATGACCGGTCAGAATGCCCTCATTTTCTCCGCTTTTGGTTTTTGCCTTTTCCAGTTTGGCATCATAATCGGGGAAATTCAGCACATTCGTCGAAGTAAAATCACGGTCATGCTCCACGAAACTTCCCTTATCCACCAGCAGACGAAGCCGAAGTCTGGGACTGAGCTTCATGTAATAGTTACAGACAGGACAGCAGTAAAAGTTCTCCTTCAGGTCCCGCCTCTTGTTGATCGACTGACATTTGGGGCAGGTATAGGTGATTTCAGGAGCCTGGGGCTTGCCGTTGATTTCTTCCGATTCCAGCGCATTTCCCGCACTCTTGAAGAAATTCTTGAAATTCATTTCACATATCCTCGATCCTTCATAAAGGATGTAGTATATTCGCCACTAACAAACTCTTGCTCGGACAGCAGTTTCAGATAGAGATCACGGTTGGTGATGGGTCCGTCCAGAATCAGTTCGGTTAAAGCACCCTTCATCTTCCGGATTGCCTCCTCACGGGTTTTGGCATAAACAATCATCTTTCCCAGCATGGAGTCATAGAAAGGGGGAACCACATATCCCTGATAAACGGCACTGTCAAAGCGCACGCCGGGACCTCCCGGAATATGGAGACAGGTAATCTCTCCTGCCGACGGGGTAAACTTCACCGGATCCTCGGCACAGATACGGCACTCAATGGCGTGACCCTTGAAATTCACGTCACTTTCGTCAAATCCCACAGGGACACCTGCGGCAGTACGGATCTGCCACTTGACGATGTCGATTCCGCAGACAATCTCGGTAACCGAATGTTCCACCTGAAGGCGGGTATTCATCTCCATGAAATAGAAGTTATTGGAGCGGTCAAGAAGGAATTCCACCGTTCCCACGGTGCAGTAACCGACTGCCTGCGCCGCACGCTTGGCGGCTTCATGGATACGCAGTCGGGTCTCGTCCGGCAGGGTGGGGGCAGGACATTCCTCAATGAGCTTCTGATTCTTTCTCTGCATGGAGCAATCCCGATCGCCAAGCACAACTGCTTTGCCGTAGGCATCGCAGAGAAGTTGAACTTCTACATGCTTAACGGGGAAAAGATATTTTTCAATATAAACCGCACCGTCTCCGAAGGCAGCTGCCGCCTCAGTGGTTGCGGAAATAAAGGCATTTTCCAGTTCGTCAGGAGCGTTCACCAGACGGATTCCACGACCGCCGCCGCCCGAACGGGCTTTAATGAGAATCGGATAACCCACCTTATCGGCGATCTTAGCCGCCTCTTCGGGGGATCCCACAATCTCACTGCCCTCGATGACGGGAACACCGGCATACTTCATGGTCTTGCGTGCCTCATCCTTGTCGCCCATATGAGCAATGACCTCAGGAGAGGGACCGATGAAGGTGATTCCGTTCTCCTCACATTCCCTTGCAAACTCGGTATTCTCGGAGAGAAGTCCGTATCCGGGATGAATCGCCTCGGACCCCGTATGGCGTGCTACAGTCAGGATCGCTTTAATGTTGAGGTAGCTGTCCTTTACCATAGGTCCACCGATACAGTAGGACTCATCTGCAAGGCTGGTATGCAGGGCATCGGCATCGGCGGTTGAATAAACGGCAACCGTGCGGATTCCCATCTCACGGCAGGCACGGATGATCCGTACCGCAATCTCGCCTCTGTTTGCAATCAGTATTTTTGAAAACATAACCGATTCATTCCTTTCCGCTTCGGGCATTTTCAGCAAATTCTACCCGAAGCAGCATTCAATCAGACAATTGCAAACGAGAATTCCCCGCTCATTGCCAGCTTACCGCCCACATAGGCCTCACCCTTGATCCAGAAGAAGGGTGCCTTCTGCTTCAGAATGGAGGTATGGAACTCAATTTTGTCGCCGGGCTTTACCTGAACACGGAATTTCACGTTGTTGATGCCCACATAAACGGGAGTTTTGCCGCTCATTTCGCCGGAAAACAGGATACACGCCGACTGAGCAGTCATTTCGCAGAGAATGACTCCGGGAACGATAGGATTTCCGGGAAAATGTCCTTGCAGAAAGTATTCGGTTCCCTTGACGGTATAATAGCCGGTAGAGCTTCCGTCTTCGTTCAGATAGGCCTCTTCAACAAGAAGCATGGGTTCTCTGTGAGGCAGAATCTGCTTGATTTCATCTATATTCATGTCATATCTCCTTAGTTTTTCGATGTTTTCAGTTTCTGACCTTGAACAGCATCTGACCGAATTCGACCAGTTTACCGTTCTCAGCACAGACTTCCTCGATCACGCAGTCTCGGTCAGCTGTGATCTCATTCATCATCTTCATCGCCTCGATGATGCAGAGAATGTCGCCCTTTTTGACCTGATCCCCTGCCTTTACGAAAGCAGGCTGATCGGGTGTGGGTGCGGCATAAAAGACGCCAACCAAAGGAGCCTTGATGGCATCCAATCCGGATGATTTGTCCTTCTGTTCCGTCGGAACCTCGGTATTTGCCGGTGCAGGAGCAGCTACGCTCTGCACGGCGGGTGCTGCCGCTACAACAGGCGCAGGGACTTCTTTCTTCAGTTCAATCTCAATCTGTACCGAATCATCCTTGATCCGAAGGGATGTCAGTCCAAGTTCGCGAAACAGTTCAGAAGCCTTCAAAAATAATTCGTTTTGATAATCTGTCATTTTCTGATCCAGCCTTTCTTGTCTCTGCACAATCACACTTCATATATCTTGAATGCCAAACAAGCGTTGTGACCGCCGAATCCCAGATTGGTGGACAGCGCAAATTTAAGATCCGCTTTGACTGCCACGCCGGGGGTGTAGTTCAGATCACATTCGGGATCGGGCACCTTATAGTTGATGGTGGGGGGAACAATTCCGTCACGCAGTGCCAAAGCACAGGCGGCTGCCTCAACGGCACCGGTGGCACCCAGCATATGTCCGGTCATGGACTTGGTGGAATCAAAGTGCATCTTATACGCCTTGTCGCCGAAGACCGCCTTATAGGCTCTGGTCTCGGTCATGTCGTTGAGATGAGTGGAGGTTCCGTGTGCATTGACATAGATCTCCTCATCGCCGGTGATTCCCGCCTCTTCTGCGGCAATCCGGATGCAGTTGGCAGAACCTGCGGCATCGGGATCGGGAGAGGTCATATGGTAAGCATCGGCAGTGTTGCCGTAGCCTACGATCTCAGCATAGATCTTCGCTCCTCTGTTCAGCGCATGCTCCAGCTCCTCAAGAACCAGAATGGCAGATCCTTCGCCCATAACGAAGCCGTTTCTTTCTGCATCAAAGGGAATAGAGGCACGGTTGGGATCGGTTGACTCAGACAGTGCCTTGCAGTTCATAAAGCCTGCGATGGAAAGGGGTTCAATGGCACTCTCGGCACCGCCTGCCAGAATGGCATCGGCATACCCGTTCTTAATAGCGTGGAACGCCTCTCCCACTTCATGGGCAGAGGTTGCACAGGCAGTGACGGTAGGCAGTGTGGGTCCCTTCAGTCCGTAGCGGATGGAGATGGCACCTGCCGCCATATTGGAAATCATCATGGGAACAAACAGGGGAGAAACACGACCCGGTCCCCGCTTGTCAAGGGTCAGAGTATTGTTGACAAAGGTCTGCATACCGCCGATGCCCGAACCGACATAGACACCGATCCGTGTACGGTCGGGGTCGGACTCAAGAAGACCGCTGTCCTTTACCGCCTCGCTTGCCGCTGCTACGGCAAAATGGGTAAAGGGATCGGCACGCTTGACCTCGGTAGGCTTCTCATAATAATCCAGAGGGTTGAAATTCTTTACCTCTGCCGCCAGCTTGATTTTATAATCGGTGGTATCAAAATGAGTGATCTCACCGATACCGGACCGTCCGTTCACCAGACTGTCCCAGAAGACCTCGGTTGTGTTGCCCACAGGGGTGATCACACCGATGCCCGTAATTACAACTCTACGCATGAATGGACTCCTTTAATTCTGTCGTTTTCGATCAATGGTTTTTCAATCAATTGGAATATTCCGGTTACATATACATACCGCCGGTGACCTTGATAACCTCACCGGTAATATAGTCGGACTCGGAAGAGGCAAGGAAGGCAACCGCCTTTGCCACATCCTCGGGGGTTCCGACACGCTTCTGGGGAACCTGAGAAAGCATGGCTTCCTTTGCCGTATCGGTCAGAACGGCAGTCATACCCGTATCAATAAATCCGGGGGCAACGGCATTACAGCAAATTCCTTTAGCGGCATACTCCTTAGCCACCGTCTTGGTCAGGGCAACAACGCCCGCTTTGGAAGCACTGTAATTTGCCTGACCGGGATTGCCCATGAGTCCGACAACCGAGCTGATGTTCACGATCTTACCGTACTTATTCTTCATCATGTGGCGGATCAGCGACTTGATCATGATGAAGGTACCCTTCAGATTGACATTCAGAACGGCGGAAAACTCATCCTCAGACATCTGAATCAACAGCTTATCCTTGGTGATTCCGGCATTGTTGACCAGAATGTCGATCTTCCCCATCTCCTCGATTGCAGCCTTGACATTGGTCTCAACTACGGCACCGTCGGTGATGTCGGTACGGAAGTATGCGACCTTGGCACCCAGTGCCTGGAGGTCGGAAATCGTTTCTGTCACGCTCTCCTCAGGGAAAACATCAAAAATAACAATATTTGCGCCTTCGGATGCAAGCTTTGCGGCAATTGCCTTGCCGATGCCTCTTGCGGCTCCCGTTACGAGAGCAACTCTGTTTTCGAACATCATATCATAGTGTCCTTTCACTTTTCTAATATAATAAAATTATGCCGTTTATTGAAGAGCCGTAAGCGTTCCTGCCAGGGAAGCATCATCGGCTACATTTGCAATTTTTACGTCGGACAGGGTTTTGGCAACCAGTCCGGAAAGGGTCTTTCCTGCTCCCACCTCAATAAAGGTATCGACGCCTCTTGCAGCCATATCACGGACGATGGTCTCCCATCTGACACTGTGAGAAAGCTGTTCGCACACGGTGTTGCGGATGTCATCCGGCGTTTCGGGATAGAGCGTACCCGTCAGGTTGGCATACAGGGGAATTTTAGGAGTGTGAACCTCAGCATCGGCTAGAAAACCGGCAAGAGCCACTCCGGCATCCTTCATGTAAGGGGTATGGAAGGCACCGCTGACAGCCAGCTTGATGCCGCGACCGCCGGCAGCCTTAGCAGCAGCGCAAAGCGGGTCGATCTGATCGGCGGCACCGGCACAGGCAATCTGTCCGGGGCAGTTATAATTGACCGGATAGACATCGGAGAAGCCACTGCACAGTTCCTCGACCTTCTCGGCGGACAGCTTGACGATTGCCGCCATGCCGCCCGGATGTTTCTTTGCACACTCTCCCATCATTTCACCGCGCAGGCAGACCAGTCGGAAGGCATCCGCATCGGTCATAACCCCGGAAAAGGCGAGAGCAGCGATTTCGCCAAGTGAAAACCCTGCAACGAAATCGGGGGTGATTCCCTTCTCCTCCAGCGCACGGGCGCAGGCGAGATCGGTTAAAAACAGGCAGGGCTGTGTATTTTCGGTAAGGGAAAGGGTTTCCTTATCCGAAGAAAAGCAAAGATCCAGAATCCCGGGTCGAATGGACTCGCCCATGTCAAATACCGCTTTGGCGGCAGGAGAGGATGTATAGAGTTCTTTTCCCATTCCGGGGTACTGTGCGCCCTGTCCGGCAAACAGAAAACTTATTTTTCCAGAT
>JBJDZN010000014.1:0-10465 GCA_051868045.1 Eubacteriales bacterium | reverse complement strand
CCAACTTTTTCTGATAATTTTCTTTCATGACATTTCCCCCATCGGTCGGATGAGAGTATTATACACCATCTTTTTGAAAATTGCAAGCCCCTGTGAAATTTTCACACACCGATGGAAAAAAATTCAAAAATCCCTTGAAACTTACGGAAAATATGGTATAATGAAAACGATCGGAATTCTGCGAAAGGCAGTCTTTCCGTCATCTGCAAATTTGATTTTTGATTTTCTGAAAGGAATATTGATATGACAAACTTTACTTTTTACAGCCCCACTTATTTTGTATTTGGAAAGGACACCGAGAATGAGGTGGGCAAATATGTCCGAAAATTCGGCGGACATAAGATTCTGATTCATTACGGCGGCGGTTCTGTGGTTCGCTCCGGACTGCTGGATCGGGTGAAGGCGTCGCTTTCGGCATACGGTATTCAGTATGTTGAACTTGGCGGCGTTCAGCCCAATCCCCGTGACGGACTGGTTTATGAAGGCATCGACCTGTGCAAAAAGGAGGGTGTGGACTTCATTCTCGCCGTAGGCGGCGGCTCTTCCATCGACTCCTCTAAGGCAATTGCGCTGGGCAGCTGTTACGACGGCGATTTCTGGGATTTCTATGAGGATCGCAGCCGTACCGAATCGGCAACAGCACTGCCGGTCGGCGTTGTTCTGACCATCGCCGCCGCAGGATCCGAGGGCTCCTCCGACAGCGTGATTACCAAGGAAAAGGGAATGCTCAAGCGTGCCACCGGCGGCGAATGTCTGCGCCCCAAATTCTCAATTCTTAATCCGGCTCTGACCGAGACATTGCCTGCCTATCAGACCGCCTGCGGTGCCACCGACATCATGGCGCATGTCTGTGAGCGTTATTTCACCAATACCCCTGAGGTTGAGACTACCGACCGCATTTGTGAGGGTCTGCTTCAGGCGATGATTCATGAGACGCCCAAGGTCATCGCTAATCCCCATGATTATCAGGCGAGAGCCAATATCATGTGGGCAGGAATGGTTGCCCATAACGACATCTGCGGTGTGGGCAGAGAACAGGACTGGAACTCTCACTGGCTGGAGCATGAACTGTCCTCGGTCAACGACTGCGCCCACGGCGCAGGACTTGCCGTCATTATGCCCGCATGGATGGAATATGTCTGCGATCACGATCTGAACCGTTTCTGCCAGTGGGCGACCCGTGTCTGGGGCGTCCCTATGGATTTCCGGAATCCCAAGGCAACTGCCCTTGAAGGAATCCGCAGATTCCGTTCCTTCCTGAAATCCATCGGAATGCCTACCAATATGGCAGAGCTTGGTGTTGATCCTTCCTGCATTCCCCATTGCGTCAAGACGCTGGGACTGAACGGCGGCGAAACCGGCGGTTTCGTCCATCTGAAGGAATCGGATGCTGAGGCAATCTACCGCCTTGCCTGCCGTGACAACTGATATTTGAGCTTCTGCTTATGAATAAAGTTCTTCTTACCGGATTTTCCCCCTTTGGGGGAGAATCCGTCAATCCTTCCTTTGAGGCGGTAAAAGGGCTGCCCGACCGAATCGGGGATTTTGAACTGGTCAAGGTTGAACTTCCCGTGGCATATCAGCGAATGGACACCATGGTGCAGGAGCTGATTGCTCTCCACCGCCCGGATGGGATTATTTCAGTGGGACAGGCGGCGGGAAGAAAGGCAATCACGCCCGAACTGATTGCCATCAATCTGATGCACGGCAGATCTGCCGACAATGACGGCGTGATATGTCGGAATCGACCGGTGATTCCGGATGACCCTGCAGCATACTTCTCGACTTTGCCGGTTTTTGACATGGTGGATGCCCTGACCAAGGCAGGCTATCCTGCCGAACTGTCCACTACTGCCGGAACCTATGTCTGCAATACGCTGATGTACTGCCTTCTGTACCGCACCAAGGGTTCGCAGGTTCCTGCGGGATTTATCCATGTTCCCTGTCTGCCTTCCCAGACAGTCGGGCGTTGCCATCTTCCGTCTATGGAACTTGAGCGGATCACCTGCGCACTGGAAATTTGCATAAAAATATTGCTTCAGAACCCGAATATTTCTACACCTTTTTTGCCAAAAAGCACTTTACAAAACTAAAGCGATAGTGTATAATAGAACCATCAAATTAAAAGGTGGAATGGCACTATGACAGAGAGTGATCATAAGGATCAGGAAAAGAAAAATCAGGTTGCCGATTTGTTTCGGGTACTGGCATCCCTTAAGGGTGAGGAGGAATTTCGGATTTTCTTTGAGGATATGTGTACCGACAAGGAAATCGAGCATATGGCAGGAAGAGTAGCCAGTGCCGGAATGCTTCTGGACGGAGCGACCTACAACACCATTATCGCAAAAGCAGATATATCTGCAGCGACTCTCAGCCGTGTTTCCCGTTGTATGCAGTACGGAAGCGGCGGATACCGCATCCTTCTGAAGCGGTATCATGATCAGCAGTCAGATTTGGAGTAGAGAAAGGTTTTTTTCAATATGAATGCAATAAACAGATTACCAAAGGATGAGGAGTTGTATCTGACTCTGCGTGAGTTGTACGAAAGCTACGGCTATCAGAAGTACACCATGCAGAAGTTTGAGGAGTATGCTCTTTATGCCGATCATAAGAATTTTCTGACCAGCCAATCGGTGCTGACCTTTACCGAGCCGGGGGGAAAACTGTTAGCCCTTCGTCCTGACGTTACTTTGTCCATCGTGAAG
The DNA here is from genome assembly GCA_051868045.1 of Eubacteriales bacterium. Lineage (GTDB taxonomy): Bacteria > Bacillota > Clostridia > Oscillospirales > CAG-272 > CAKSQF01. The sequence goes on along the minus strand of JBJDZN010000014.1, from coordinate 7,760 downwards.
AATACCAAGGCAGACGGGGACTATACCGAAAAACTGTACTATCGGGAGAATGTCTACCGTCCTGACCGTTCCTCGAAATCCTTTCGGGAAATCGGTCAGATCGGTGTGGAAATCATCGGAAATCTGGACCGTTACGAGTCTGCGGAGATCGTGACTCTGGCGGCGAAAAGCCTTTCTGCCGTAGATCCTGATTTTGTCTTGTCTCTGTCCCATACGGGATTCATGGCGGGACTTTTGGACTATGCGGCAGTGGATAAGGCGACCGACAGGGAATTGGTGGCGGACTGTCTTCGTTCCGCCAATACCCATGAGCTTGCCTCCTTTTTGATGGCGCATGGGGTCGAGCAGAGCTACATCGACAGATTGTCGGAATTGATTCTTTTCAGAGGCGGTTTTGCCGATGCTTTGAACCTGGCAGCCAAGCTTGCCGTTACGCCTCCCATGAAAAAGGCGGTCTCCGACCTTGCCCAGGTTTACGCCAATCTATCGGGATCGGAGTTTGCCTCCTCCCTGCGTCTGGATCTGACGGTTCAGAACGATCTGGATTACTACTACGGACTGATTCTGCAGGGATTTGTCAAGGGTTGTCCCAAGGCGGTTCTGACAGGCGGTCGTTACGATAAGCTTCTGCGCAAATTCAACAGACCCATCGGTGCCATGGGATTTGCCCTGTTTTTAGGGGAGATTCTGTCCTGCTATCCCACACCCGTGGACTATGATTTTGACGTTTTGCTCCTGTATTCCGATGATACTGACCCCGCAAGGCTGTCCGCAAAGGCAAATGAACTGAGGGAAGCGGGCAATCGGGTCAGAATCGCAAGAACACCGCCCGGGCAGCTCAAATATAAGGAAACGGTTGAAATGTTTGGACAGGGAAAGGCAGGGTCGGAAGAATGCTGAAGATAGCACTGCCCAAGGGTCGACTTGGGATGAAGGTGTATGAGATGCTCGCTGAGTGCGGATATGAGTGCGGCGAGCTTCTGGAGGACAACCGGAAGCTGATTTTTGAGAACCCGGAGAACGGGGTCAGCTATTTTCTGGTGAAGCCCTCAGACGTTGCGATCTATGTTGAGCATGGAGCCGCAGACATCGGCGTGGTGGGCAAGGATATTCTTCTGGAGCAGAAGGCGGACATCTATGAACTTCTTGATCTTGGCTTCGGAAAATGTCGGATGTGCGTAGCCGCTCCCGTGGACTATCGGGAGGATCGGGACAGACCGGTCAAGGTCGCTACAAAATTTCCGAATATCGCCACCGAATATTATTCGTCCAAAAACCAGGAGATTGAGATCATTGAGCTTCATGGCTCCATCGAAATAGCTCCTCTGGTGGGGCTGTCCGATGTGATCGTGGACATCGTGGAGACGGGAACTACACTGCGTGAAAACAATCTTCGCGTTTTTGAAGAGATTGTCCCCATCAGCGCAAGACTGATTGCCAATAAGGCAGCAAGTAAATTCAAATCCGAGGAGCTTTTCCGTGTCGTTGAAAAGCTGAAAAACCGTGGATAATCGGAGATCGGATGAAAGGACTCATAAATGATTCGTATTTTTCATGAAAACAGCATCAAAAAAGAGGAAATTCTTAACCGTGCGATTGCTTCCTACCCCGAACAGGAGCAGATCGTCAAGGAAATCCTTGCCGACGTGGCTAAAAGCGGCGATCAGGCCCTGATTCGCTATGCCGAGAAATTTGATCGGGTGACTCTTACCGATCTTGTTGTTTCCGAAGAAGAGATGGAAGAGGCATGGAACAGCGTCGATCCCCACTTTATCGAAATTTTAAAACAGACAAAGGAAAATATTGAGCTGTATCACAGAAAACAGCTTCGGGAGGACTTCCGAATTGAAAAAGTCGGCGGGATCGTGCTGGGTCAGAAGTTTACGCCCATCGAAAAGGTGGGCATCTACGTTCCCGGCGGAACCGCCAGCTACCCTTCGACGGTGCTGATGAACGCCATCCCTGCCAAAATCGCCGGCGTGTCCCGGATCGTCATGACCACCCCTCCCGGCAGGGACGGAAAGATCAAGGCAGAGATTCTGGTTGCCGCAAAACTCTGCGGAGTCGATCGGATTGTCAAGTGCGGCGGTGCCCAGGCTGTGGGGGCATTGGCATACGGAACCGAAAGCGTTCCCAAAGTGGATAAGATCGTAGGACCCGGAAATATCTTTGTTGCCATCGCCAAGAAGCTGGTCTTCGGACTGGTCTCTATTGATATGATCGCCGGTCCCTCTGAGATTCTGGTGATTGCTGACGGAAGCTGTGATCCCGTTCATGTGGCTGCCGACCTGCTGTCCCAAGCAGAGCATGACAAACTGGCGACCGCCGTACTGGTCACCGACAGCGAACCCCTCGCCATTGCCGTCCAAAGCGAGCTGGAAAGACAGCTTGCCCTTCTGGAAAGAAGCGAGATCGCCCGCACTTCTATTGAGCAGAACGGGAAGATCATCGTAACCGACAGTCTGGATCGGGCAATCGAGACCGCTAATCTGATTGCTCCCGAGCATCTGGAGCTTTGTGTGGATGATCCCTTCGCCTACCTTTCGAAGATCACCAATGCCGGTTCCATCTTCCTCGGAAAGAATACCCCGGAGCCGGTGGGTGACTATTTTGCAGGTCCCAACCACACCCTGCCTACCGGTGGAAGCGCAAGATTTTCTTCCGCTCTGTCGGTGGACGATTTCGTCAAGAAATCACAGTACCTTTACTATCCCAAGGATGAACTGGAGAAGGTCTATAAGGACATCGCCGTTTTTGCCCGTAAAGAGGGGCTTTCCGCCCATGCCAAAGCGGTGGAATCCAGATTTGAGGAGATCAAATGAGCCGTTTTTACGCTGAAAATCACAGGAATCTGATCCCCTATGTTCCCGGCGAACAGCCGAGGGATCAGCAATATATCAAACTCAATACCAACGAGTCGCCCTTTCCCCCGTCTCCCAAAGTAATTGCCGCACTGAACGCAGAGGCGGTGTCCAAGTTGAATCTTTACAGCGATCCAACGGTATCTCCCCTGAATCAGGCGATTGCAAACTACTACGGACTGTCCGTTGACCGTATTTTTGTGGGAAACGGTTCGGATGAGGTTCTGGCATTTGCTTTTCAGGCATTCTGCGACAGGAATCACCCGCTAATCTTTCCTGACGTAACCTACGGTTGTTACAGCGTCTTTTCGGATTTGTACGGGATCCCTTACAGCCGCATTCCTCTTGACGACAGCTTCACCATCCGTGTGGAGGATTATGTTGATCGCAGAGAAAACGTGGTTATTGCCAATCCCAATGCGCAGACCGGAACCTATCTGCCTCCGGATCAGATCGAGCGACTGGTTGCTTCCAATCCTGACCGGCTGGTGATCGTGGACGAGGCGTACATTGATTTCGGCGGTCAGACGGCAGTTCCGATGACTGAAAAGTACGACAATCTGTTGGTGGTTCAGACTTTTTCAAAATCAAGAAATCTGGCGGGTGCCAGAGTAGGATTTGCTGTCGGCGCACCCGAACTGATTGCCGATCTGCTGACCATCAAATACTCCTTCAACCCTTATAACATCAACCGTCTGTCCATGGCTGCGGCGGTAGAGGCGATTTCCGACGTGGAATATTTTGAAAGCTGCACCGATACCATCCGGAAGAATCGGGAATGGACGAAAGATCAGTTGACGGAGCTGGGATTTGAATGCACCGACTCCTATGCCAATTTTCTGTTGGCAAGATCGGATCGGATGGATGGCGAGAGTCTCTATTTGAGGCTGAAGAGCAGAGGCATTCTTGTCCGGCACTTCTCTGATCAGCGAATTGCCGAATGTGTGCGGATTACCATCGGCTCAATGGAGCAGATGCAGGCACTGATTTTCACCATCGGTGAATTGCTAGCCGACGGGGATAGCGGGGAGGAACAACCATGAGAGAGGTAACCATCAATCGTAAGACTGCTGAAACAGACATTTCCCTTTATCTGAATCTGGATGGGTCCGGAAACTACACAATCGACACGGGAGTCGGCTTTTTCAACCATATGTTGGAGCTGTTCAGCCGACACGGCAACTTTGATCTGACCCTTACCTGCAAGGGAGATACCTGGGTGGATGCTCATCATACCGTAGAGGATGTGGGAATCTGCCTCGGAAAGGCATTTTCACAGGCTTTGGGTGACAAAAAAGGCATCAACCGATACGGATTTTTTGTCCTTCCCATGGATGAAAGTCTGATTTTGACTGCCGTTGATTTTTCCGGCAGAAGCTACCTCGGCTACGACTTGTCTTTGACCAAGGACAAGGTCGGCGATTTTGACACCGAACTGGTGGAAGAGTTTCTTCTTGCCTTTACCCGTGAGGCGGGGATCAATCTCCATATCCGTCAGCTTGCCGGCAGCAATACCCATCACATTATTGAAGGCGGCTTCAAATGTCTTGCCCGTTCTCTGAAGATGGCGGTTTCCATTGACGAAAAAAATAAGGATAAAATTCCGTCTACGAAAGGAATCCTTTGAGATGATCGCAATTCTTGATTACGGAGTCGGAAATCTGTTTTCGCTGTCGGCATCGCTGAACTCACTGGGATTGGAGACTGTGATCACAGACCGAGAGGAAGATCTGAGAGCGGCAGACCGCTTCATTCTCCCCGGAGTCGGTGCCTTTGCCGATGCCAGAGAAAAATTGGACAATACCGGTCTGGTTGCCGTCCTGAAGGAGGAGATTGCCGGCGGGAAACCGCTTCTTGGAATCTGTCTTGGAATGCAGATGCTCTTTGAGAAAAGCTATGAGTACGGGGAGCATGAGGGACTGTCCTTTCTTCGGGGAATCGTTGCTCCTATTGCCGATGATCTGACCGAAGATCTGAAGGTTCCCCATATGGGCTGGAATGCGCTGGAATTCCGAAAGGAATCCCCCTTGTTTCGCTACATCAATGAGGGAGATTATGTTTACTTTGTCCACAGCTACTATGCCAAGGACTGCCTTCCTGACACCGTTGCTGCGGCAACCTACGGAAATCTTGCCCTGACGGCGGCAGTAGAAGGGAAGTACGGGAAAGGAACGGTTTTCGGAACCCAGTTTCATCCCGAAAAAAGCGGTTCGGTGGGGCTTTCCATTCTGAGAGCCTTTTCAGAAATATAAAGAAAAAAGAAAAGGAGATCAAAAATGGAAATCTATCCTGCAATTGACATACGGGACGGAAATGTGGTTCGCCTGACCAAAGGCGACTATGACAGAATGACGGTTTACGGAGACAATCCGGGGCAGGTTGCCGAGGACTTTATCCGTGCGGGAGCCAAAAATCTGCACACCGTCGATCTGGACGGAGCAAAGGACGGAACCCTTTGCAATTTTGACACCATCAAGGGACTGACCCGTAACGGAAAGCTCTTTGTGGAGGTTGGCGGAGGAATCCGGGACGAAAAGCGGATTTCCGCCTATCTGGAAGCCGGAGCCGGTCGGGTGATTCTTGGCTCGGTGGCACTGGAAAACCCTGAATTTGTGGGCGAAATGGTAAAGAAATACGGCGATGCCATCGCCGTTGGCGTAGATGCCGTCGATCAGAAGGTCGCCATTCACGGCTGGAAGACGGTGTCTGAGCGTGATTCTCTGGAGTTTTGTCGCCTGATGCACGACGAAATGGGGGTATCCACCGTAATCTACACCGACATATCAAGGGACGGTACGCTGTCCGGAACCAATTTGGAGGTGTACGAGAAGCTGTCACAGATCAAAGGGCTTCAGATCATCGCATCCGGAGGCATTACCTTCGAGGATGAGATCCAAAAACTTTCCGAAATGGGCATCTACGGTGCTATTCTTGGGAAAGCCCTGTACACCGGCAAACTCAACCTTACCCGTGCGATTGAGATCGCATCGGGAACCGTCAGATGATCAGGAGGCAGAAAACCGTGTTAGCGAAACGAATCATTCCCTGTCTTGACATCCGAAACGGTAAGGTGGTCAAGGGGACCAACTTTGAAGGGGTCCGGGACGTTGCCGATCCCGTAAAACTTGCCGATTTTTACAGCCGTTCCGGAGCGGACGAACTTGTTTTCTATGATATTACCGCCTCTGTGGAGGGGCGGAAGCTCTTCACCGACACCCTGAGAGAGGTGGCGTCCAAGATTTTCGTGCCGCTGACCGTGGGCGGAGGAATCAATACGCTGGACGACTTTGAACGGGTTCTCAGACTTGGCGCAGATAAGGTCAGCGTCAACTCGGGAGCCATCCGGGATCCCGGACTGATCGGGCGAGCCGCCAAGAAGTACGGCGATCAGTGTGTGGTTCTGTCCATGGATGTAAAACGTGTGGACGGAAAATTCACCGTTTTTGCCAAAGGTGGGCGTGAAAATACCGGACTGGATGCCATCGAATGGGCATATCGGGGGCAGGAAAGCGGAGCCGGGGAACTGGTGGTCAACTCCATTGATACCGACGGTGTCAAGGGGGGATTTGATCTGGAAATGCTGGACGCCATCGGAAAACGGTGCAGAATTCCCATTATCGCCTCCGGAGGTGCAGGGAAAATCGAAGATTTCATCACCCTGTTCCGGAGTCTCCCCTGCGTGGATGCCGGACTTGCCGCATCCATCTTCCACTTCAGACAGGTAGAAATTTCCGACCTGAAAGTGGCACTTATGAAGGCGGGCATCCCTGTCCGACCCGTAAATTTGCATGATAACGAAAGGAAATGTGACAATGATTGATCTTGCAGAGCTGAAATTCGACGAAAAAGGACTGATTCCCGCCATTGTGCAGGATTATTATACCAAAGAGGTGCTGACAGTTGCCTATATGAACCGTGAAAGTCTCCGGATTTCTCTGGAAAAGGGGCTGACCTGCTTCTGGAGCCGCTCCAGACAGGAACTGTGGCTCAAGGGTGAGACTTCAGGCAATTATCAGCATATTGTTTCCATCAAGGCAGACTGCGACAGGGATGCACTGGTGGTCTCGGTGATCAAGGACGGACCCGCCTGTCATACCGGAACCGAGTCCTGTTTTTTCGATTATCTGTATGTCAGCGATAAAAAGCAGCCCTTCTCGATTGCTGACCTTTACAAGCTGATCGAAGGGCGCAAAACCGAGAAAAAGGAAGGGTCCTATACCACCTATCTCTTCGAAAAGGGACTGGATAAGATTCTGAAAAAGGTGGGCGAGGAGTCCACAGAGGTCATCATCGGTGCCAAGAACTCCAAGGAGGAGTGCGTGTACGAGATTTCCGACCTGACCTATCACGTTCTTGTGCTGATGGTAGAGATGGGTATCCCCCTTTCCGATATTCTGGACGAGCTGGCATCCCGTCACGTCATTGATCATAAAATCAAACAGGAGAAGATGAAATAATTTTTTCGAGAGATCGAGAGAAAGGATGGAATTCGTATCATGACTTTTACCTGTCACAAGTCTCTGGAGGTTTTGCACCAGAACTGCGAAAAGCCCCGTGCCTATTTTATCCCCTATCATAGTCCGGAATCTGCCATTCGCGGAAACCGCGCCGAAAGCCGCTTCTTTCAGTCCCTTTGCGGGCAGTGGAATTTCCTTTACTTTCCGACACCCGATCAGATTCCCGAATTTGATCGGGAGGATTTTACCGCAGAGTATGATAAGATGACGGTTCCCATGAGCTGGCAGAATATGCTTGGCAGGGGATACGATGTTCCCAATTACACCAATGTCAACTATCCCTATCCCTGCAATCCGCCGGATGTTCCGGATGAAAATCCCTCTGCCCTCTATCAGCGAACCTTTACCATACCGGAGGATCGCCTTGCCGATAAGGAAATCT
>JBJDZN010000013.1:39496-42791 GCA_051868045.1 Eubacteriales bacterium | reverse complement strand
CAGGGCATCTGAAGGTTCCCTCATTCCTCATCGGACTGACTATCGTTGCCATGGGAACCAGTGCCCCCGAGGCGGCGGTCTCGCTGACGGCGAGCTTCTCGGGTGCCTCCGACATCTCGGTGGGCAACATCGTCGGCTCCAATCTTTTCAATTTTCTGGTGGTGGTGGGCATCTCGGCTCTGATTCTGCCCTCGATGATCGACCGTGAAATCCTCTTCCGGGACCTTTGGTGGTCGATTGCTGCCGCCGTCCTGTTGCTGATTGTCCTTCTGGACGGGAAGATCGCCCGATACGAGGGAATCCTTCTTTTCGGAATGATCGTTCTCTATCTTTTCTGGATTGTCCGCTCCGCCATTAAAGAGCATAACAAAAAGATGAAGGACAAGGAGACGTCTGACGAGCCGGTGATTCTGCTTTCTCCGCCGCGGAGCGTGTTCTATGTGCTGTTTGGACTGGGATGCGTGATTCTGGGCGGCAATCTGACCGTCAGCAGTGCCTCTGACATTGCCGCCTCCCTTGGAATGGACAACACTCTGATCGGGCTGACCGTGGTCGCCATCGGCACCTCCCTGCCCGAGCTGGTAACCTCGGTGGTCGCCGCAAGCAAGAAGAATTCGGGACTTGCCCTTGGCAATGTGGTAGGCTCCAACATTTTCAACATCTTCTTCATTCTGGGCGCATCCTCCCTGATCCGACCCATCACCGCCGGAGCGGGACTGTGGGTGGATCTGGTGCTTTTGATGGTTGTCAGCCTGTCGCTGTTCGTATTCTGCCGCAGGAAGATGAAAATCGGGCGTGTGCTGGGCGCATCCTATCTGGTCATCTATGCCGTTTATGCGGTGTATATCGTTCTGCGAGGCACCGGACGGCTGTAATGGGAGAAAAAAGATATGAAAACTCCGACCGCACTCCTTTGACGGGAATGCGGTCGGAGTTTTTGTGAAATTCCCTTACACGAGCTGTCTGAAGACCTCCGAAAGGGGTTCTCTTATGACGTATTCCGCCATACCGTCGTATGGCGTCTCGGACAGATTGATGAGGATCAGATGCCGTCCCGTGAACCATTCCACCAGCGATGCCGCAGGATGAACGGTCAGAGAAGTTCCGCCGACGATCAGCACCTCTGCCCCGGCAATGGCATTTGCCGACTTGGTTAAGACCTCGCTGTTCAGTCCCTCTTCGTACAGTACCACGTCCGGACGCACGATTCCCCCACAGCTGCACCGTGGGATCCCCCGGCATCCGGCGATAAAATCCGCATCAAAAATTTTCCCGCATTTGGAACAGTAATTTCGTTTGGTGGTCCCGTGCAGTTCCAGCACGTTTTGGCTTCCGGCAAGCTGATGAAGTCCGTCGATGTTCTGGGTGATGACCGCCTTCAGCCGCCCTTCCCGCTCCATCTGCGCCAGGGCGTAATGGGTAAAATTCGGCTTTGCATTCGGGTAAAGCATATGATCCCGGTAATACCTGAAAAACTTCTCCGGCTGGAAAACCAGGCAGGTATGACTGAGCAGATACTCCGGTTCGTCCTCCTGATCCTCCTGTGACACCATGTACAGACCGTTGCTCCCCCTGAAATCGGGGATCCCGCTGTCGGTGGAAACGCCTGCACCGCCGAAAAAGACGGTGTTGGCGGAGTTTTTCAGTATTTTCTTGATTTCTTCGATGGTTGACATTTTCCCGACCTCCCGTTTCAGGATTCCTTGTCCAATTGTTCCAGTGCCTTCTCCCGGAAGCGTCGGTTGTTTTCCGCCAGTTCCTCAAAGGTGACCGGTGTGAAGTTGTTGATGTCCGCCCCGGCATTGAGGGCGTTTTCCGACTCGAACAGCAGTCGGTACATCGGCTCGACGTTGTTGTGTATGTGTCCGTAGATCAGATAGCCGATCTTGCCCGGGTCCGCCTTCCGACCGGACTTCCACTCAAGCAGGGGATAGTGGCACAGGGTGATCGGATGCCCCTCCGTATTCATGATATGCAAGGGGTAAATCCCGTCAAAAAACGCCTGATTTTCGGTTTTTTTGATCCATCCCTCGTCGTGATTGCCCCAAATCAGGATTTTGTGTCCGCGGAGCCTTGGCAGATAGTCCTGCACCCGACGTTTGTCCCATACCACGTCACCGATGACGTAAACCGTGTCCTTCTCCCTGACTCTGGCGTTCCAGTTGGCGATCAGGGTTTCGTCCATTTCCTCCACCGAGGAAAAGGGGCGGTTGCAATGCTTTATGATGTTGGTGTGACCGAAATGCAGGTCAGACAGATAATAAATCATGATGAATCCCTCCGATAGGTCGTTTCATTTAACGGCTTTGTTTTAGGCTTTCCCGTCCGGGCGGTCCTCATGCACATAAACGTCCATGGAATTGAAGGGAATCCGGATGCCGTCCTCGCCCAGAGCAACGTAAATCTCCTCCAGCAGGTTGAATTTCAGATCCCAGAAGACCGCACTTTCGCACCAGACCCGCAGGGTCAGGCAGAGGGCGGAGTCCCGCATTTCGGTCAGCCGAATGAAGGGGGCGGGATCGGCGACGATTTCCGGGTGACGGTCGGTGACCCGACGGACCGTTCGCTTTACCGCTTCCACATCACTGCCGTAGGCGACCTCCACCTCAATATCCAGCCGACGGGTTTTCTCTTTGGAATAGTTGATCAGAGTGGTGGTGGTCAGATTGCTGTTGGGAACCACGATGGTTCGGTTGTCGGGGGTTTTCAGAGTCGTGTAGAAGATGCCGATTTCCGTAACCGTGCCGCCCTTGTCCTCTGTCTCGATATAGTCGCCGTTTTCATAGGGTTTGAACACCAGAAGCATCACGCCCGATGCCAGATTGCCCAGTGCCCCCTGAATCGCCAGCGAAATGGCAACGCCTGCACTGCCCAGCACCGTTACGATGGAAGCAAGGGGAATGCCCAGAATCGACACGATGGACACGACCAGAAAGATATGCAGGGAGATGTTTACGAAATTGATGACAAATCCCCGGACGGTGGCATCCCGATCGCCGTGTCCAAGCTTGTTCCGCAGAACCGAACCCTTCTTCATCCGACTTATGATGAAGTTGATGATCAGCTTACCGATGATCAGTACCAGTGCCGCTCCCAGCAGTTTCCATGCCAAATCCTGGCAAACCTGCAATATCGCCTTTCCTGCGCTCTCAAAGTCCATATTTGTTCCAGCCTTTCGTCCTGATGTTGAGCCAAGCGGATTTTCCCACCGCATTCTGTCTCTATTGTAGCACAGAAATGCGGTTTTGGCAAGAGGACAGAGGGGTTTTTTCCAAAAGAAGGATGGCGGGGCGTC
>JBJDZN010000013.1:30474-39396 GCA_051868045.1 Eubacteriales bacterium | reverse complement strand
GGGCGTCCGTCTGTCCGTTTGACAAAGAGTTTCCCCCGATTTGCCTGCCGTTGCCCGATTCTTGTGCCGTCCGACCGATTTTTCTCGCATTTGCCCTTGAAAATCCAAGGAACTTGTGCTACAATGGGAGCAGACATGCGGGAACACGGATTCCCGAACCTGTCAACTTTTTATTCGTAGATGTTATAAGGAAAGTGAAAGTTTACCATGACCCTCTTTGGAAAGAAATGCGGTCGTTCCGCAAAATGCGGTTTCCCCGCATCGGAAAATGAAATCGACTATTTTGCCATTCTGTCCTTCGGTGAGCGTTACCGCCCGTCGGGAAACCTTTGGCAGTCCTACCTGACCTATCTGCTGATCTCGGACGAGAATCCCTATTCCCTTGCCTGTGAGCGGGCGGCAACCGTAAATGCAGGCAGTCTGACCCCCTTTGCGCTGTCGGATATGGCGGAGATCCGGACCCTGTTCCATAACATCCCTGCCGGACTGTCGGGGGATTTTGTTCCCGTCGGAGCCCCCACCGCAAAAGAGGACGGTGCCGATGCCCATGTGGATATTCACATGGGCAGACAGATTTCCGCACTTGCAAAGGCTCTGCGGGACGCCGATTCGGACCGTGCCTTTCTGTCGGTGCTGACCGACTTCTATCAAAAGAACGGCGTGGGTGTCTTCGGACTGTGCGGGGCATTCTATCTGGACCCTGAGGGAGTAATCACCCCGGTGTCCCATTTCAGCCCGGTGACTCTTGACGATCTGTGGGGCTACGAGGATCAGAAGGCGAAGATGACCGCCAATCTGGACGCCTTCACCCAGGGCAGACCCGCCAACAATATGCTGCTCTATGGGGATGCGGGAACGGGTAAGTCCACCTGCATCAAGGCATTGGCGAACCGTTACCGGAACCTTGGACTGCGGCTGATTCAGATTCGGAAGGATCAGTATGTCCGCATCGAGGGGCTGATTTCTGCCCTGAGACGGCGGAATTACCGCTTTGCCCTCTATCTGGACGACCTGTCCTTTGAGGATTTCGAGGTGGAGTATAAGTATCTGAAGGCGGCGATCGAAGGAGGACTGGAGTCCAGTCCCGAGAATTTCCTGATTTTCGCCACCTCCAACCGCCGCCATCTGATCAAGGAGACCTTTGACGAGCGGGAGGGCGGCGGAGACATCCACCGCAATGAGTCGGTGCAGGAGAAGATTTCCCTGTCTGACCGATTCGGTTTGCAGATTCGCTTCGGCGCACCTGTTCAGCAGGATTATTTTGACATCGTCCGCTTTCTGGCGAACGAACGGGGTGTGGACCTGCCCGATGACGTCCTCATTGACGGCGCAAGAAAGTTTGCCATGCTCCATTCGGGTTACTCCGGACGTGTGGCGGAGCAGTATATCCGCATGATCGAAGGGGAAAAGAAATCGGACAGGGCTTTTTAACAGGGAAACTTTTTGAAAAAATAAGGCATCGCCCTCTGCCGCCTGCCGCTTTTTGTCGAATCCTGCACATGTCCTTGACAAATCCCGATTCGGACGGTATAATGAAAATGGACTCCCACCGGGAGTCTTCCGGAATGGAGGTATGAATCATTGTGAATCAATATACATGGATCGGAATCCTGATCCCCTTTTTGGGAACCGTTTTGGGCGCATCCTGCGTCATTTTTATGAAAAAAGCCATGAGCGACCCCGTTCAAAGGGCACTGTCCGGCTTTGCGGCGGGCGTCATGGTGGCGGCATCGGTCTGGAGCCTGCTGATCCCCGCCCTTGAACAGGCGGCGGAGATGGGAAAATGGTCCTTCCTTCCGGCTGTTGCCGGTTTCTGGTTCGGAATGCTGTTCCTGCTGCTGTTGGATCACCTGATTCCTCACCTGCACCGCAATGCAGAGCAGGCAGAGGGACCGAAAAGTAAGCTCCGGAAGACAACCATGCTGGTTCTGGCGGTCACCCTCCATAATATTCCCGAGGGAATGGCGGTCGGCGTGGTGTTCGCCGGACTTCTTGCGGGCAAATCCAACATCACCGCCATGGGCGCACTGGCTCTGTCCATCGGCATCGCCATTCAGAATTTTCCCGAAGGTGCCATCATCTCCATGCCCCTGCGGGCGGAGGGTGAGAAAAAATCCAGAGCTTTTCTGGGCGGCGTGGCGTCCGGAATCGTGGAACCGATCGGCGCCCTGCTGACGATCGCCGCCGCCGGCTTTGTTATTCCCGCACTGCCCTACCTGCTCAGCTTTGCGGCAGGTGCCATGCTGTATGTCGTCGTGGAGGAACTGATTCCCGAAATGTCGGCAGGTAAGCATTCCAATATCGGAACGCTGTTTTTCGCTATCGGATTCAGCGTCATGATGTCGCTGGATGTTGCCCTGGGTTGACGGCTTTTTCCCAAATCAAGGCAAAAAGGGGCGGAGAATCTGAGTGCATCAGATTCTCCGCCGATGTTGTTTCGGAAGGCTCGTCAGCCGCAGGTGCCTCCGAGGGGACAAATCCGAGCGTGGGGGAAAGAGAGTTCACTTCTGTCCCGGGAGGCGGAACGCCGATCGGATAGGAGATGGGGGTTCTCAGGGGAAGAACCTGCGGTTCTTCCCCTGAGCGTCTCTTTGCGAGACTTTCTCCACGCGGAGAAAGTCGGAAAAAAGATAAAATTCGTTTTTTCGGCGTATGCCGAAAAAAACGTTCCTTATCATTCTGTGGGATGCAAAGAAGCCCGAATAGCCCTCTCCCCCGCAGGCAAATCGCCGCTTTTCAAAAAATTCTGTTTTTCCCCTAAATTCTCCCAACCTTTTTTCCTCCGATTTTGTCTAACAAGTGTAGCTACAAAAAAACCAAAAGGAGCCAAAACGAGATGAATTTCACGGATCTGAATGATATGACACTTGTGAGCCTGACCCTTGCCGGCGATCAGAATGCCTACGGCGAACTGGTGCTTCGCTACCAGTCGGCGGTGATCGGTGCGGCAAACCGGGTGATCCGCTCCCGCTATCTTGCCGAGGATGCGGCACAGGATGCCTTCGTCACCGCATGGATGAAGCTCGCTTCGCTGAAGGAACCCGAAAAATACGGGGTCTGGGTCTGCCGCATCGCCCGAAACTGCGCCCTGAATATGCGTACCCGCTTCCGGGAATACCTGTCCGACGAAATTTTGGACACCGTCCCCGACGATCAGAACTCCCCCGAGGATAGTCTCGTCCGCTCCGAAAACAACCGTCAGCTTCATGAGGGAATCGACCGCCTGCCGAAGAAGATTGCCGAGGTCATCCGACTTCACTACTTCGAAGGACTGTCCATTTCCGAAATTGCTGACCGACTGCGCCTGTCCGAGGGAACCGTCAAGTGGCGGCTCCACGACGGACGGCAGAGACTGAGGGAGGATTTGTCTGCGATGAATGAAAAGATCGACGATACTTTGGTACAAAAGGTCATGAAAAAGGTTGCCGAGCTGAAGCTCTGGGCACTGAAATACGATAAAAAGGGATTCGAAACCGTCTACGCCGATGTGCTGTCCGATGTGGAAAGCCTGCCCGAATCGGGGGACAAATACAACATGATGGCGGATGTCCTGGTGCGGGGCTGGTGGTGGATTCCCGGAAAGGAGAACGACGAGCTGTTCGCCCGCATCCGCCGGGCGGCGGAGTTGGGACACAATGAGGAGGTCATGCAGTTTGTCGTGGCGAAAGAGGACAGCAAGGTTCCCGAGGGAAAGGAGCGAAACCAGTGGATCCGTGAGAAGCAGATCCCCGGACTGACCCAGCAGGGCTTTGTCAAGACCGCCGCCTACGAGTGGTTCTGGCTGGGTCGTGAGCTTCACGTTTCCGGCGACCATGAGGCAGGGTTTGCCGCATATGAGAAGGTCAGGGAGCTTCTGACCCCGTCGGATATCTACTATGCCAATGTCCTGTCCGCCATCCGGCTTGAAAAGCTGAAGATGGAGCGTCAGGAGACCCCCAAGAAGGTCATGACCTCTGCCACGGCAGAGTCCTATCGGTGGGTGGACGGCAATCTCCGCTTCTGGAGTAAGCCCGGCTATTCCAACGGCGGCTGGTTTCCCGCACATATGGATGCAAGACCCTATATTTGGTATTTTGCGTCGTTTTGCGACAAGCGGTTCTTCTTTGACACCGGGAAGGAGGGTGATCGGATCACCGACGATAACCAAAACAGCCTGACCTACGGCGGCAGACGGCGGGTTTCCACCCCGGCAGGTGATTTTGACGATTGTCAGCTGTGGATCACGGAGAGGATAGACGGAAACATTCCTCTCCGCTACGAAACCTATTATGCGCCCGGCGTGGGCATTGTCCGTCAGGATGTGAAAACCAGACGGCAGACCTTTGTCTGGCTGTTGAAGGAAGAAACCCATGTGGGCGGCGAGGGGCTTCTCCCCGTCTGCCCCGGCAACCGCTGGGTTTATACCATAGAGAATTCTGCCATCACCGGTATCCACGAGGTGGAGGTCATTCACGCCGATGACCGGGAGGTCCTCACCTCCTGCTACTATCATCTGGAGCGGCAGAAGACCGCTCCCCGGACCTTTGAGGACGCCTTGATCGCTCTTCGCTCGGACTATGTCCGGGAGGATGCCGACGGCAGTCAGCATCTGGTGGATGTGCGTCCCCTGATGGCACAGGTGAAGGCTTTGGCGAAGACTCCCTACCAGATCGAACTCGCAAGGCTTGCCTGCGATGTCATGGAGCGGATTTTGTCCACCGACGAGGAGTTTACCTCCGACGGCAACGCTTTCGGATGCGACCGCACGGCAAAGGGGCTTTGGAACTTCTTCGTCTGCGCCTATGTGGACGAGAAGGACGGAAAGTGGACTGCGAATGTCGACCGGATCTACTCCTTTGAGTGGAAGGATTGGGAAGAAGGAGAGCCAAACGGTGTGCTGTGCAACTTCCTGTACGATATTCCGGAAGATGCGCTGGGCGGCGAATGGTGCGAGGAGTTTGCCCACCAGCAGGAGCGGGTGATCCGATGGAATCGGTTCGGCAGTGCCCATGAGACGGTGCTGAAGGTGACGAAGGTGGGCGAGATTGCCACACCTGCGGGAAAATTTGAGGACTGTATTGAGCTTGCCCTGAACATTTCCGATTTGAGCGGAGGATACGGCTATCGGGGCGGCAGGAAGGAGTACTATCTGGCAAAGGGTGTGGGCATCGTGAAGGCGGTGCATCACTTCGAGGGTCAGGAGGACGGCGTTTTCGAGCTGACCGAGTACGAGGGCAGAGGCGAGGGCTACTTCCCCCAAAGGGACGGTCTGCGCCGCAAGTACGAGGCACACTTTGACAGGGGCTACGACTCCGCCGTGGAATATGTCTATATCAACGACGACAAGGGCAACCTCTGCCGTCTGGCGGATCAGACGGGCATCCGAAAGCTGTAAAAGAAACTAAGGGGGCTAAAAAAGCCCCCTTAACCCTTGTCCGTGGATTTTGCAAGACCGCCCCGGCGGAGAGGATTCTATGACCTATCCCGTCTTTTTCACCCTTGTCGGCTTCCGGCGATTCTTGTCCTGCCAACCGATGACTGCACAGGTCATGAATGCCGCCGCAGGGATCGAAAGGACCACGGCAATCGAACCCACCAGCCCCTTGATCGCCTCTATTACGATGAAATCGGTGTTCAATAGGCTGATGGCAGGCATGCAGTACATATAATAGGTGACGATCAGGTTGATGCTGCCGCCCACAAAGGCGAGAATCAGCGTGTTCGTCATGGTGCCCATGATGTCTTTGCCGATGTTCATGCCGCTTCGGAACAGCTGTTTTGCCGAAATGCCCGGCTTCTGCGCCTTTATCTCAAAGAGCGACGAAACAATGGACATACAGGTGTCCATGACCGCACCCATGGCGGCAATCAGAATGCCGGCAATCAGCAGATTGTCAATCCGGAAACTCGTTTGTTCGGTTATGAAGAGCAGATTTTCTGCCTCGGCAGTGTTGAGTGTCGAAATGTTTCCGATGATGCCCACCAGCCATGCGAGAATTCCTGCCAAAGTCGTGCAGAGCGTGCAGCAGGCTGTCGCAATGAGGCTCTTGGCACAGAATCCGTTCAGCACCACCATCGTGTACAGCGTCGAGAGCAAAATCACGATAATCGCCGCCAAAATGGCAGGGACTCCGTTGATCAGCATGGGCATGAACAAAAAGATGACATTCATCAGCGTTACCAGCAGTGCCGCCGTTGCGGCAATGCCCTTCTTTCGCCCGAACAGAATGACAAGTCCGATAAACAAAAGGGCGAGAAAAACGATGATGCCCGACCGCTCGTAGGACATGATATTCGCCGTAATAAAGCCGTCATAGCTGTCTATGATGTAGCGGGTTCCTGTCTTGCCCTCAAGCCGAATCAATCGTGTGACATAGTTCGTGATTTCGACGGTCTTCCCTTTGTATTCGCCTGAGGTAATCTGAAGTCTGAGCTTTTGCTTGCCGATGCTGATGTAGTCGTAGTCGGGATCGACGCCCATGTCCTCTTCAATGACCTCAATGACGGTCGCCTTGGCGTATTCGACACCCTCGGGATAGTCGGCGGGACGCTCGAAATCGAGACATTTGTTGAAGCCCCAAAGCAGGGCAATATAGAGCAGAAGGAAAAGAATGTGATAAACTGCTTTTTTCATATTTATGACCGTTTCTTTCTCATGTAATTGAAGTTTCTGCCGAAAGGTTCGCCGCTCCGACGATCAGGGCATGAACGGCATAAATTCTATTCGGAATAAACGGCAGAGAACCTACGCTCCCCTTGCGGAAAGCGCAGGTTTTTTTGCCGGTGATTGACGATGTGGCTTCGTCTTATTTGCGGATGTAATCGCTGATGATGGCAAAGTCGGTGGTATCTACGACGCCGTCAAGATTGATGTCGCAGATTGCCTCGGCGGTCTGGTAGTATCCCAGTGCATAGGACAGGTCTGCCAGCGTGACTTTGCCGTCCTTGTTGATGTCACTCGCCCTTTCGTAGGAGTAGAGGATGGTGGTTGCTTCTTTCTTCAGTATGTTCGAAACGATGTCTTTGTTTTCAGCCACATAGACGGTGTCTGCCTTGGTCAACGTTACGGTGACTTCGTCGGCATCCACGCCTTCCTTCAGCTTGAAAATGTACTTCACGATTGCCGTCTTTTCCTGTGCGTCAATGGAGGTGTTCAGTCCAACGATGAAGTCTGCAACGCCGTTTTCATCAGAAAGGCTGGTGAAGAGGGGATTCTCAATGTCACTTTCAACGCTGACAAGCTCGAGAACGGTTTCGTCATAGGTCAGAGCCGTCTGGAATGCGTTTGCGTCGATGGTGTTGGAGAAGGATACGGTGTATTCGACGGTGTTATCTTCCTCAACAATGACCAGCTCGTCGCCGTCTACAAAGGAGGTGGCGTTCTCTTCGAGGTCACGCTGTACGGAGAAGGAGTCGTAAACGTACATCTCAGTGGTGATGGTGTCGGTGGTGGTGTCGTACTTGAAGCAGTAGTTGACAACGCTGATCTTTTCGTTGGTGACTTCGAGGGTGGTGATGACCTGCTCCTTGAGAACATCACTGCCGTTATCTCCGGCTGCCGAGTCAACGTCCAGGAAAGAGTAGTTCAGGGCAAGAGGATCGCCTGCGGAAACGGTATAGTTGATCTGAGAGTACCATTTCAGACCGCCGGCGTGTCCGCCTACCATATAGAGGGGGGCATTGTCGGGCTGAGTGTATACGCCGTTCTCGTCCTGTACGGCATTTGCGTTCTCTCCTTCAGCAGTCACGAAGCCTCTGGAGTAAACGTGGTCGTGACCCTGAAGAACCAGGTCGACGTCAAGCTCTGCGAAGATGGGACACCAGAACTTTCTGGCTGCGACAACGTCGCTGTCAACAATGTGAGATGCGCCGGTGTAGAGCGATTTGTGGAAGCCTACGATAACCCACTGACCGTTTGCCTTTGCGTCGGCAACCTCGGCACGCAGATAAGCTTCCTGCTGATCTCTTGCATCATTGGAATAACGGGCTGCCTCAAGGTTCAGGATGATGAACTTTGCTACGCCGTAGTCGAAGCTGTAAACGATGTTGCCGGCTTCAGCAGGGGCATTGATGTGCTGATACATCTCGTCATTGTCGTGGTTACCCTGGGTGATGGCGATGGTGTGGTTTGCGAACAGATCCTCACCGCCGGTGGGGAACAGACCGTCGTTGTTGAAGAACCACTCCCACTGACTTTCGTTGTTGTTGGTATCGGTCTGGTCGCCTGCGAGATAAACGAAGTCGGGATCCATCTCGTTTACTGCTGCAAGGGTTGCACCCAGTGCCTTGGCGTTGGTGGCGTTGGATACCTGCGTATCAGCAAGGTATACAAAGGTGAAGGGGGTGGTATCGCCCTGAGCCAGCGCGGTCTTGAAGGAACCGTCGTAGCTGTTGAAGCCGTCGCCTACCGTGTAGTTGTACTGAGTGTAGGGCTCAAGACCGCTGACGGTGATCTCGTGGATATACTTGCCGCCCAGTCCCAGATAAGAGATGCCTTCAAAATACATCGTGCCGCCGGTTCCGTCCGCCTTGGTGACGGCGATGACGGTGCGGGTGTCTGCAACGGTGGTGTAGGTCACATTGACCTGAGATGCGGCATCGTCGCCTACGTGAACGTTCAGCTGCTTGGGCTCCTTGTCAGCATCAACTACGGTGCTGCTGACGAATTCATTGGAGACGGTTGCTCCCTCATCAGCCGTGTCTGCCAGTGCCTGGATGGCAGAGGGTGCCATCATTGCCAGTGCAAGCGTAATGGCACCGACCTTTTTCAGTTTGTTTAAATTCATTTTCATTCTCCTTTTCTGATCTTGTTTCTATAAATGGTATATATCAATGCGCCTGCTATGATGACTGCAATCACCGAACAGCTGATCAGCAGCAAGGGCACATTAACATCGCCGGTAACGGGTGCTTCGGGGGATTCATCGGATATGGGATTTGCGG